>JBDNHU010000280.1:0-20915 GCA_041688615.1 Mariniblastus sp.
AACATAATCACAAAACAACCTTTGAACACCTGAGCCATACCTGGAAAATCCCGGGGGTTCGGGGGCTGGCCCCCGAGCGTATGCAACACCACACACTAATTACAAAAATATGTTGTCTCAAAGTCATTGACACATTCCGAAGCGAGCGGCGGTCACAGAAAAATAGCGAAACAATTGGGAAGCATTTTCCAGATTGAGTGTCCCACCTGCATGTTTGCATTCGATTAAAATTGCAGGTTTGCCATCGTGCATGATGACGTAGTCCACCTTCTCGCCTTTCTTGACGCCCACATCTGCGATGAATTCCGGAACGACTTCTGTTGGATCGAACACGTTGTATCCCAACGCGTTGATGAACGGCATGACCAAAGCAGCCTTGGTTGCCTCTTCCGTTTTTAAATGCTCAATCTGTTTCGGAATTCGAGCCGAAATTTGCATCAAGGAGTCTTCAAGATCCATTGTCTTTCCTGCCTATCTTTAAGTTGAATCGCCTGTCTAAATAGCCGTCATTTTGTAACACAAGCGATCAGCCGTCGCAAGTTTCTAACCCAAGCACCTGGCAGGATTTCTGCGAAGGTTGACTAGTGATAGGCATACTCAGGAGGGTGCTGGCAAATTGATTTTATGCGGATTTGTGTTGCTTTGGCAGTCGAATCCGGTTTGATTTGCACGATAGGTGCGACCACCATCGGCAGTCATAAGACTGATTAAATTGAACTGCTCACATCCGCCTCCTGGACTCGTCTGGTGTTGTCCACCGTTCGCCCCTGCTGAGGGAGTTGCTGTGAGGGCGGTCACGAAACAAGGGCGAGCGAATTGAGATTCACTCGCCCTTGTTTTTGGTAGGGGTAGTCGACGTACCTGTCGTGCTGATCGCGGCCGGCTTTTACAATACCGTTTGCTTGCTATTGGTCATCGCCCGTTTCTTGGGTTTCGGTTTGGGATTCTCCGTCAGTCTGGGAGGTGTCTGGTACCGACGGCTTCTTCTTGCTGGCTACTTTTTCAACGTCACCGCTGCCGGTAACGCTTTTGTCTACTTTGGCTTCACCCGAATAGTGGATTTTACCGCTGCCAGTGATCGAAGCCTTTAGCGAATCATCGGCATGGACATTGACGTCTCCGCTGCCCACGATTCGCACGGTTACCTGCTGCGAGGCCAATTCCGAGGTGTCGATGTGCCCAGATCCGGTTACCGTGGCAGTCAGCGTGCCCACCTGGCCAGAGATCTTGCAATCGCCGGATCCTGTGACTGAAATGCTTAAGTCTTCGCCATCAAAGCCATTTAGCTTTAGTTCACCCGAACCCGTGACTTTGATTTTGTTGACAGACTTGGCGTGAATCGTTCCTGATAACCCCATTGAAGAATTGAAGCCGACATCAGGTTTTAGCGTCAATTGTCCACCGCTTACTTCGCAGGACACGAACGGTAATAAGTTGTCATCAAAGGTTAGGTCGACCGCATGATCGTTGTCCAAGACGATCTCGAATTCGCCAGATCCTAACAGGGACACCGATTGGAAATCGTCTAACTTGCGAGTTTCAGATTTTGAGACGCCAGATCCGACCTCCATTTGGAAGTCGCAACCACTTAGAGGCATCAAACCAAGTAGTAGTGCTGGCATTAACCATTTCATATGCTGTCTCATTTCAAAAACGTTGTTTGCTTTATCAAAACGATCCCAAGGCGATTGGGAACCTACTTCACGGTCCACATTCGGTCCAGGGGCCCGATTCTTCAATCGAAAACCAGAAAATTAAGCGGTTCGGGCTCCTGTTAACCCATCAAATCAGGAGGTAACGCTTGGTTGTCGATGTCCAGATTGGCGAATTTACCTTGACCGGAATCAGGAAAATCTCTATTGATCAGCGGTACAGCCTCTGGCGAACTAGCGTTTCCGGGGAATTTAGATGGTTGCAATGGCTAAATGTTTTGGTGTCCTTACCGCTCTGAGAGTCGTGGAATGTCCGTCCTATCTTACGACAAAGTGAATGCAAATTCAGCTGCTTCCCTTCGCCCAGTCTGCGGTGCAGGTGAAGCATATATAAAGTTTCCGCTGCAGCAAGAACTTGATGCAACCCTCTGTAGTGTCACCGGGCCGAAGAGGCGTTGGGTGAACATGCGACCACAGGTTGCCCGTTTCTGCGACGGTCAATCCGCGGGGCGTTTGCGGATCGTTTCCGCCTTGCTGGCGGTTATGCTGGGCTGGCAAGCAGCGGCTGTGTCAGCGGCGCCACAGGTGCCGTTGCGCGAAAAATCGCAAGCCGATGAACTTGTGAAGCCGACTTCTGATGTTTCGTTTGGTGATGTGACCACTCAACGGGTTTTGATGTTGCATAACGGTTCAACATTTCAAGGTATCGTTGAGAAGCAGCAAGCGAAATGGCGAGTGAAAGTGGATGCGCAAACCACTGTCCATTTCGAAAATTATCAGGTCGCATTGGTGGCTGATTCGATGAATGACATCTATTATTTTCGCAGTCAGCGAATTTCAAGTGGTGACATCGCAGGGCACGCCAATTTGGTTCGATGGTGCCTGAAGCATGAATTGTTCGAACAAGCCAAGAGTGAATTGATCTGGCTGAGAGAAGTCAAGGCTGCACCAAAGTTGATTGAAAGCTTGCAGCGACAATTTCAAAGTAGTTTGTCGCCGCTGGGCGTTTCATCAATGGGAGTTCCGGGGCCGGGGCAGCCAACGTCCCAGTTAGCAAATGCAGGACCACTTGTCCCACAAACAAGCGGTTTTCCTGCCCGCCAAAATTTGGGCCAGCAAGCATCGATTAACGGTGTGCTATTTCCAAACAAACCCGTCGATGGTTTGTCGCCCTTGCCGTTGGGGGCAGCTAATGGTTTCCAGCCCAATAAGGTGGGTGTGCTTAGCACAATTCCTTCGATTGAGGGTGCAGAAATTCAAACGAATTCGCAGCGGCAAGCGGCCCATCTTAGGGATGACCCAATGTCCGGTGTTTTGCCGGTTGCCAATGCCGCGGACGCCCGTTTTTCTTTAGCGCAAAGCGAATTGACGGCTAGTCCCTCCTCGAAAGCGCTGGTCAATTCGGTCTTTTCATTCTATGATCGGGCTGGATTCAAGAATGATCCAAGTGTTCAGCAGCAGATCAACACAAGCTTAAACCAGAGCGTGGTTGACGGTTTTGCGAAGTCGATTCATGGTGTGGTCTTGCAGGCTTGTGCGGGGTGCCACTATCCAGACAACGAACGATTGAAATTAGCTTCGGGATTTCATCTGGATATTCCCTCGTCGCCTGAAAAGGCAACCGTAAGTCAATTGCGAGAAAATTTGCAGCAAGTTCTATCGCTGATCAATCGAAAAAACCCAGGAAACAGCGATTTGTTGGCAATCTTGTCCCAGTCGCATGGTGGTCTGTTGTCGCCTCCGTTACCGCCGCAGTCCGAAGAATACGCAAGCTTAACGGCATGGGTTTTTCGCACGCAAAGTGATTCGCCATTCGAAATCGCAGAATCAAAAGTGGTGATGGCGGGCGCCAATCAAGACGTCCCTTCGCAGCTTGGTGTATCAGTATCACCCAGCAACATCAATGGTGATTTTAGTTCCTTTTCGATGACACCCGAAGTCGACCCGCGAAGACCGCATGATCCCAACGCGTTCAATCAGCATTTTCATGGCGAAGTTCCTCAGGGCGAGGCAATCAGTCACAGCGACCCTAACGCCGGCATGAATCCGTTAAGTCAGGGGCTTCCTAACGGCCAAATGGGGTTGCAACCAAGTAGCCAGTCTACGCGATGGCCACTACTTCCAGTGGTAAACCCGAAGGTCGTGGAGTTGCCCAAACCAGCACCGTCCTTTGGGCCTTTGCCTGCTCCGCAAAACAGGTTGCCATTGCCAGAAAACGCGGAGCTAGAAAAAGCGGTTCTGTCGCAAACACCGCTGCCGCCGATCGGGCTAAGGCCAGTTGGTCAGGCCGTGCTCCCACAGGCGGTGTTGCCCGGCACTATAAATCCCGGCCCGTTGAGTCCCGGCACGATCAGTCCAGTTCCAATGGCTTTGCCTATGATTAAGCGATCGGTGTCGCAAGGCGAGTTGAAAAATGCTGGTTTCCCAGCGACACAAGGCCCGGCGACACTGAGACCGGCGACACTGAGACCGGCTTTGCCTCGGTTGCAAAAGACGAACGATGGTCGCACGACGCTTCACCCGGCAAATCAGTCGCCCAAATAAGCCTCGGTATTGCGGCACTTCGGCCCGGTTTGGTTCGCTGCACGTCAGGTCCAATCCCTCGCCCTTTGGGGTTCTTACATTTGCGGTCCAATCCAACGAATGCAATCGAGTGAAAGCAATGTCTGAATTCTCGGAAATCGTTACCCCAGTCACGGTCGGCCATGTGCGTCTGCAGTTGCATGTGATGCAACTGGTCTCAGCGGTCACAACCAGTGGCCCGAGTGTGCACGCGTTCGAGTTGTCAAAACAACTAACTCAGATGGGACATCGCGTGACGATCGTTGCCAGGCCGGGAAGTTGGATTGCCGATCAAGCCAAGTCCGGGCGGTTCGATCTAATTTTGTCAAACCAGCATCGGTTTCCTCCCACGGAGATTTTGCGACTGGGCCGCGAGGTCGTCAACAGGGAAGTGGATATTCTGCATACCCACATGAGTCGTGCGCATACGATGGGGGTGCTGTTAAGGTATTGGTGCAATGTTCCTTGTGTCGCGACCGCTCATTGCCAGAAAATTCAATTGCATTGGCCATTGAACAATTTTGTGATTTCAACCAGTCGGTCAACCGAACGTTTTCAACGCGGTCTAAATTTTGTTTCCAAGTCGAAGATTGACACTCTATATTGTCCAGTTCGGCAATCAGACCGGCCGATTTCCTATCAGGGAATTCAGAAAATTCGTCGGCAGTTTGGCGATCGTGATCCTAAGTCACCGTCGAAGTTGATCGGAGTTGTTGGCGAAATTTCACATGCCAAGGGGCATCAGTATTTGATGGATGCGTTTTACGAAATCGCCAAACTGGATCCTGCCGCTCGCCTGGTTATTGTGGGGAACAATCGGGAGAGCTATGTGAAAAAAATGCAGCAAATGGCGATTCGTTTGGGAATTGAACAGCGGGTTTGCTGGGCCGGTTATCGCGGTGATATTGAAAATGTGATGCGGGCCTTCGATGTTTATGTTTGTGCATCGCTCAGGGAGAGTTTACCGCTAACATTGATCGAGGCGATGGTCGCCGGACGTCCGATCGTTGCCACTGACGTGGGTGGTATTTCTGAAATTATCGAACACCAAAATACGGGACTGTTAATTAAACCCGCACGGGTCGACCTGCTGGTACAGAATATTTGTCGGTTGCTGCAGGACCCTGATTTGTGCCAAAGGTTGGGCGTTAGGGCCATGGAAGTAACGCAACAGAAGTTCGACCCAGAAACCCAGTTCAACAAGATTGAAAATCTGTACTACCGGCTGACAAAGGTGGGGTCCCAAAGTGATGAACGCCGCTTCAGTCGGCCGTTGTTGTCAACGGCCACTGGAAGATCCGTTGATGCGGGCCGGGATGAATTAAAGAAAGCTGCGTAAGTGCTGGCGACCGGTTTTGAGTGTTGTCAAACCAGTGATTTCCAGATTCAAAAGATCACTGCATAAAAAAAGACACCCTAGTGATTCAGGGTGTCTTTTAAAATTCGTATCGGCGTTCGAGCCGTTTCTAGTTCCGATTCGGCCTGGGCCAGGTTCGCTACGGCGTCTGCCACTGACTAATCCAAGAATCCAACCAAATCTTGGCTTCGGCTTGGCTGTTGCAGTTTGCGAACCGCTTTGGCTTCAATTTGCCGAATACGTTCACGAGTCACTTTGAAAATGTGGCCGACTTCTTCCAGCGTGTAGCTGTAGCCGTCGCCCAAACCGTAACGCAACTTTATGATTTCACGTTCGCGGTAGGATAGACTCTTGAGGACTCGGTCAATTCGACCACGTAGCATCTCTTGAGCCGCTCCGGTTGCGGGCGCTTCGACCGATGCATCGGGCAGCAAGTCACCAAATTGGCTGTCTTCGCTGTTGCCTACCGGACGATCCAAGCTGATTGGATAGCGGTTCATCGCCAAGACTCGACGAGCTTCTTCGACTGTGACTTCGGCACGTCTTGCCACTTCTTCGATCGTAGGTTCGCGACCCAGTTCTTGCAAAAGTTTGCGAGAAACCGTGCGAACACGCGACATCGTCTCGACCATGTGGACGGGAATTCGAATCGTCCGGCTTTGATCGGCAACCGCCCGAGTGATCGCTTGGCGAATCCACCACGTCGCATAAGTGCAGAACTTGAAACCACGGCGATATTCGAACTTGTCGACCGCTCGCATCAAACCTGCATTACCTTCTTGGATCAAGTCCAGGAAACTTAGACCGCGGTTACGATACTTTTTGGCAATCGAAACCACCAAACGCAAGTTACCTTCGGATAATTCTCGCTTCGCTTGTTGATATTCGGAATAAATGTCGCGAATAAATTCAACTCGGTTTTGCAAGCTGACCGCAGATTCCTGCACCGCGGTTAGGATGTTGCGATACTCTTGAAGCAACGGAATGCGTTCGCTGACCGGACGGCGATTCTGCTTCGATTGGATGATCTGGTTGCGCAGTTCACCGACGCGTCGAGCGAAATGTTCCACCGGAGCGATCATGTTTTCGATGCGTTGGGTTCGAAGTCCCAATTCTTCGATCAGACGAACCGCACGTCGGCGACGACGCGATAGATTCGTCCAGGCTTGCTTACGCTTGGCCTTGGGTTCGCGACGGTTCAACGCCGTCATGAAGTCGTGACGATTCTTCTTTAATAAGATGTCAAGCGTCTTCAAATTGCGTGGCAAGCGACCCAAGATTTGCTCTTTTTCCAAGCGATCGGTCACTGAAACTTGAATCGTGCGGTCAAAGGGCAATTCGCCTTCGTGAACTCGCTTCAAAGTGGTGAATGCCATTTGAATGACGTAATCACATTCTAATAACTTAGTTCGGAACTTGCGACGCGAAGTTTCGATGCGTTTGGCTAAGGTGATTTCCTGCTGACGAGTCAACAAAGGAATTTCACCCATTTGAGTCAAGTACATCCGAACAGGATCGTCCGACCATGTTTCGTCGTCTTCAAATCCCTCAAGCAGTTTGTCGGCACTGGCGTAACTTAGCTCATCGGCAGCAGTGTTATCTTCAACAGCCAGATCAGTGTCATCAACATCGACATCTGCAACTGAATCATCAAACGGCGAGGCATCCACGCGAGTCCGGGTGCCGTCGTCTTCAAAATCTTCTAACAATGCATCGTACAAGGTACGTACTCCTGCGATCTGCTTATTTGTTCTAGACCGGTTTCAGATTCAATCAGGTTGAAATCTAACCCCAGGCCTTTTTATGAATATAAATGCTTGATTTCAAAATGGGTTCGTTCTTGAACGCCGTATCTTTGAAATCCACAGTCTCTGAGGTCCGCACTCCAGAAACCGCGATCTAACTTCTTTTCTATCAGTGTTTCAAATCTTGCCCGACCGTGAACCCAATTGACCGTGAACCCAATTGACCGTGTACCCAATTTAGGCGTTAGCCAATTCTTTGGGCGTGACCCCATGTCTTTGAGAGCTAACCCATGTTTGGTGTTGTGTTACCCACCGTCTTAATCAACTATCCGTCAGCCGAGCCATGCGAAAGTGATAGCAAGTTTGCTGATAGCACTTTCGAGGCACAAACCAACTCTAACACCATTTCAGTGCAACGCATGCGATTCGCCAATTTTGCTAAAAGATTATGGACAGTGAACTCTTGACGTCTGACAAAACTTTCCGGCTGAGATAAACTTTGCCTCTTCAATTCTCCTAACTTCTTTTCAATCTTCGCCCAACACAGTTTAGAAACAATTGTTCGCCACCACTAAGGCCTGAACGATTGTTTAAAATGTAGGGTTGCCCCTATCGGGAACGGCTATCTTTAGGGTCTTTAAAAGTTCGCCATCTTACCTGTTTGCCGCATAGTCTTTAATGGTCATAGTCTTTAATGGTTTTGGTCTTCGGCAAGCCGTTGGGAATCAAGACAATCCTGAATCCCTTGGCGATCTATTTTTTCCAACAACTAATTTCTAGCAAGCGGGTCGCGGATCACTTAAACGCCTTCAGCCATCAAAACCCCGCATTTTGCAGAGCGGACTGCCTACTGTAGTTGCAATCCCCAACTAACGGACGTTTAATCCCAAGCAAACCCGTAAATCGAACCAGTTTCTCAGCGACACGTTGCCTTTCCTGCCAGGAAAATTCGCACACCGTGGTTTTTACGCAACACTCCTGATGTTTTGGTGACCCTTCGTAGTTGTAAGGTGACCCTTCGTAGTTGTAAGGTGACCCTTCGTAGTTGTAAGGTGACCCTTCTTAGTTGTGGTGACCCTTCGTAGTTGTAAGGTGACGCGGGGTCCAACCTCGATCCACCGACCCCAAAGTTTCCGACCACCTTTGAAAAAGTTCGACCACCTTTGAAAAAGGAGGAGCATCGCAATTTCGATTTGCAACCGATGTAATTCCTGCCGCTGAGGGTGACTGGTGGTAATCACCGTCATGTCAGCACGATCAAGTTCCTACGACCAGTACGTCCCAATTCGCAACAAGGTTCACTTCGGTTTGCCCAAGGTTCGACTGAAATTCGGGTTCGACTGAAATTCGGGTTCGACTGAAATTCGGGTTCGACTGAAATTCGGGTTCGACCAACATCTGTCGCATCCAGCCAAAGCCTTTCGGCCACTGGCAACTCTTTTCCACCAACCCACGGGATTGCGTCGGGCGTTATTTCCCTCCGAGGCTATCTCCTTGGGATTGGCAAGCACACCGTTTCAAGTCAGCTAACCACCCCAGTCCGGAAAGTTTGGCCTGTATCATTTGGCCTGTATCATTTGGCCAGTAACGCCTGATTCAATTGGTGATCGAAGATGAACGTGCCCCATTATTGAAGGGGTTCTATGGCCAAGATGCTCTAAGGGGGAAACCGTTCGGTACAAAGGTGACTAATTCGATTTTCGAATCGTTCTCTGCCACAAACGGCCGCAAGTCTTGCCAAGATAGGGTTTGCACTTTCAATCGAAATCAAATCAACAACAGGCAATCACGAATAGCCAGAAAAATTACTTCAGGCAATCGCAGGAAACAAAACAAATCAATCTAGAGGCCAAGTAAATCAAAGGTAGGTCATGGTTAGAAATCGAAAAAAAAAACTAGGGAGCGACACAGAAGATTCGCAAACAAACAACACCCTGCCCTCTTAAAATTCGCTGATCCACTATCCATTGGGCCATCATCCAGCAATTTCGGTTCAACAATCTCACGTAAACTAAGTTAATTCGATTGATGACCGGAACGTTTCAAATGGAAAATCTGTTCAGCCGGCGGGTACTTGCAAGCTTGCCGTTGGGCATGTGCTACAAATCTGCGGCGTCTATCTGGCGAAGGAGGGATCTGGGGGAGTCAAAGGGGTGTGTGTTTGGATTCTTCAATGGTTGTCGAGTGTTTCGGTTTCTACAAACTATTTTGGTTACCTAATTGAGAAACGTCGACGTCACGTTGCCCTATAATTTTAACGAAACGTTAACGAGGGTCTAGGCACCGTGGCCTGTGACCGAGGCTACTTTATGCAGAATTTAAATATTTATTTGTCTGTCAATGTGAGCGATCGTGGGCGGGACTCCCCACCGTAGTGTTTTAGAATAGGGTGACCTTCGTCATGTTCGGACGTCAAAAGCCGACTCAAACGGGCCAGCAAAAAGAAATTATGGAAACATGGCTCACGGTAAAGGCAGGTCGACTTCCCCTTCAAACACCGGCGATTGCCCAGTGCATTCGTGGATTTGGTTTGGTTCAGGAAATAGTTGTCGTTGTCTGCTACAAGCAAGTGACACTTGGGACAGGCGATTGCTGCAAGTCAATCGAGCAAGTTTCGGCTAAACTATTTGCCTGGGTCTTTGGTTTCCCAAGGCCTTTCAGCCCCGCAAGTTACTCCAGTTTTCTGAGTTTGAATTAATGAGCCTATTCCAACTGCCGTGCGAAAGTTGCAAGAAGATTATCCAAATTTCCACCACTCAGGCTGGGCGAGAGGTTGCCTGCCCCGATTGTGGGAATCAACAAATGGCTCCCAAGCTGGGCACGATTCGGAATTTGCAGGCAGTTCAATCTGGTACCAGCGGTAAGTTAAAACAAAAGAAGCAATGGTCCGCATTTCAAGGGTCGGTCTTCGCGTTCGGTTTCGTCGTACTGTCGATGGGGCTGATTGGCGGCGGAACCTGTTTCTATGAGTACTCGTTGCGGACTGCCAAACTTAATGAAATGAACGACGCGGTGGGTGGCGAGACAGACTTTACCGTGATTGAACCTTTTCAAGCGGCAGCCGGTATGATGGATGAATCAAGGTTGTGGGGGGAATGGAAGAAGGCACTTCAGGTCGACTTGGGGCCGTGGCAGCCAACAGGGTTTCGGTTCATTAAAGATGAACGTGATGGTTATTGGAAATGGTTTTTAGGCTACGCAATTACGACTGGCACGGGCTTGCTAACGCTGTTGACCAGTTTTTTTCTACCGAATCGCCGCTGATTGGATGGCGTCGAACTCATATGTCCCTTGGCGACTGGCCTTTGACGGTACCTGAAATCCGAGCCAGTTTTCTGGGACTGCTGCAGTAATTAAGTCGCAATTTGGGGCCCCGACTGTGCCCGAGAGTGGAACGTTGGGTAGCGGTGCGGCAGAGCGTGCAGTGAGTGAAGCATATCTAAGTCGCGAAACCGAATCGCTGGACACTCCTGTTGTTGGAACGAAAAAACGGCTTGAAGGATTCAGTTCCTCCAGCCGTTTGAAGTTGAGCCGATTCTGTCGCGGTTTCCCAGCTTCTTTTCTTATCTTTGATTGGCCTTGGCCCCTGCAGCAGGAGTGACCTCGCCTTGTGCCAATGGCATGCTGCCAGCGAATAGTCCTTTGATTACCAACGTCATGTGCGGAATGTCCAGACGGTCCCATTCGTCATTGGGTTGGTGGTAATCGGCATGAAGCGAGCCTGCTGAAAAGCTATGTGCGACCACTCCCTTTTCCGCAAACGAGAAGTTATCGCTTTGCCCATAGAGCATCGAACTGAATTTTGGATGTTCGAAAATCGTGACGCCAACCGCTTGCGAAGCTTGGCTCATCAGCGGACCTAAGTCCGACTTCTCCCATCCGGTCACCCAGATTTTCCCGGTGGCTCCAGGTTCTGGTCGACCAATCATTTCGATGTTGATGTTACCCACGATCTTGTCCAACGCAATTGACGGCGTTTTGGCAAATTGCCGCGACCCCAGCAGGCCTCGCTCTTCACCCCAAAACGTCATAAACACCACGCTACGTTTGGGCGCGACCTTCAGGGCTCCGAACGCGTCGGCCAGGGTCAGCACCGCTGTGACTCCTGACGCGTTATCGTCAGCCCCGTTGTAAATGCGATCTTCGCCGGTGCTACCGGGTGGCAGGTGATCCAAGTGAGCAGAAAATAGAACAAACTGCTTAGACAATTCGGGGTCACTGCCTGGAAGTACTGCCACCACGTTTCTCGCGGCACTCTGTTGCCTGATCTGAGCTGGCAAGTTGACCGTGATCTGGCTTCCTTCTTTCAGTTGAGTCGATTCTGGAATCAACAGCACAGGAATCGAGAATTGCAATCGTTCATCAGCCAAGTTAGGGGCCAGTTGCATACTGGTGGCGCTTTCGATTAGGTCATTGTCAGGGCTGACCTGCAGGATTAACACCTTCGCACCGGCGGCCTGCATCAAATTGCTGGCGCGAACCAGTGAATTAAGCACGCGCCGGCCACGGGCGTCCGATTGAGCCTGGAGCAGGATTGCGCCTTCGAATTTCGCCGCCGAAAAATCGTCTCGAAGGCCTGCGGTTTGAACTGTCAATTTTCCGTTGAATTCACTCCGCCCACCACTAAGTAAGCCCAAGTGCTTAATTTCTTTCCCATCACTATCTTGGATGGTTACGCCTTGCGAGGGCGCCTGAGTGGTGTCGATCATAGTCGAGTGAAAATAACTATCTTCGGCAACAGGTTTGAGTCCGGCCTTTTTAAATCGCTGGGCAACATAATCGGCCGCTTTTTCGAAGCCGGGCGACAACGTAGCGCGTCCCTCCAGTTCGTCGCTGGCCAGAAAAGATACCGTCGACCGAACCGATTCCTCGGTGATCAACGTCAACGCATCGGAGACCGTCGAATCCAAAGGGGTAGCCGCCGATTCGCTCTGTTGGGCCAATTCGATCTGTTGGATAGTGGCTGTTGCGGTCGCAGTTTGGAGCCCAAACGTTTGGTTCGATTGGTATGACGACAGGATTACCGTGGACGTGCCGATCAAACACGATAGGATCGGTCTAACGCGAAGCTGGAAATTGTGAGTGCGAAACATTTTAGGTATTGGCCTTTGTTGTATTTGAAATCGCCCAATTCCATTGGAACTTGCCCAACAACCATGTCGAGCTGGGCGTGGTTTGGAATTTCAATGTCTATCGAATGTTGGTGTCCAGCAGTTATCCCTGTCCGGCATTCAATCGCAAGCAATATTGGGGTGTGCGTCTTGGGAAGCAATGCGTCAAGCGTCCGGCCCAATGCGGCCGCTAAGCCTAGTTAATTGTCCGGTCAAAATAGTGACTAACAATCGTGACTCTATCGCGAGTCGTCAATGAGACGGCGCTAGGATTTACACACTTCTAACCCAATTTATCGTAGCTTATTTTGGCTCAACTGTGGCTTGGGCTGCCATCGCTCGTGAACACCGGCAATAGGGGTGCCCCGTTGATGGCAATCTTGTTCAAATGTTGAAAAAATGGCCGAATCATGCCCGCACGTTGCCATAACGCAACAAATCCAGTCCAACGAAAACCGGAAACTAAGTATTTTTCATTTGCAATCGGGAGACTTTTCAAACCCGGTGGAATTCTGAACAACTTGTTTGACTAGTCGACTTCTTGGCATAAGTTTCTGCTGCCTTATCCCACCCCGCCGCCGCCTTTATTTTGCGTCTGGCCGCCAAATCGGCACCAGTCCCGAATTCACTCGCGTCTAAATTGAACAACGAATTCCCCAACCGGCTCCTCAATCGCCCAAAGTTCCCGCATCCCAGCATCGCTCCCTAGCGGGTCCAAATGCCGAGTCGGTCGAACTTTGAGGATGCTGCGGTAAATCCCTCCCGCCCAATCTGCTTAAAGGTTTATGCTGTGCTAGATCATTTGCTTAACGATAATCGTGACGGTTCAGCGGTCTTGACTTCGTTGCCTCAAGCGAGTGCCGGAATCGCCGAAGTGCCGGTCCCGCAGACAACTGCCCAGCGACTGAAGGCGGTTGTGAAATTAGTGTTGTCCCACGCCAAACATGAGCCCCTAAACTTGGAACGTCGAATCGACAGTCGAATGGCGTTTCCGTCTCCAATCCAGCTAACTCCAATCGATTCATGCGGCGTCCTGAGGACAGAGTTGAGTACCGCCGTGATTGGAAGATATCTTACTTATCGAGGCTTGGATTTTTATCACCAGACCCCGCTGCCCTACAATAATTATCGCTGTCTCTTGCCGTGCCAAGATGAGTTTATTGCGGTCAGTTTGCAAGTGAATTGGTCACGATGCAACGAGTATGGGTGGATGGAAAGCGGCGGTTATTTTTACAATATCCGAGTCTAACTTGTTGCCCAAACGGTTCACTGACGATTGATCTATGGGCCGTAACCTAAAAGTAACCGATCCATTTTCTTAAGGTCACGTCGGCATTTGGCGGCAGGAATCCGGTTCCGCTTGTCTATAATTTAAAAGCGGTCATCCTGTTGGACGAATTCTAATTCGGTTCAGGCGTGCCGGGTTGGGGGCAACGATGAAGGCGGGACTTACTGGTGGCTTTTTAGCTTTTTGGATTCTGTGAACCGATGCGAAATTATAGATTCTTTTATGCCGCAGTGGGAACCGTGATACTGGGTTCGCTTGCAGGGGCAATCGGTTGTTCCAGTGATTCGAAGGAAAAATCGAAAACAGCGGCCGATGTTTCGGGGCGGGAAAGCCCAACCAAAGACGCTTCATCGGATGAGGTCGAACTACTGTCGTCGACATTTGATGATTTGTTAGGGAAGGCGTCAATCGGCAACTCGGGTGCACCAAGCAGTAACGCGTTAGTCGATTCTGCAAACCCATTGGCAAGCAAAGGTGACGTAGCGAGTGCTGACCCTGGCAGTAATGTTTCAAGCAGTGCAGAAACTGCAGGCGTCGAAGCCGCCGCCGCTGGATTAGGAAATTCAGCTGCTGTGGATGCGAAGGTCAATCAAGATCGCACAAAACCGCCGCTTGCAGGGGCTGGCAACAGTACCGATGTTAACTTGCTATTGGCGAGATTAAACGACCTTCAAAAAATGCAACTCGATGCACAAACGAAATTGGAGTTCAAGAATATCCAAGAAGAGCGTGCAGAAAAAGCACAGCTCTTGTTGCAGGCGAATCCGTCGTACGATTTTCGAATCTTAGGGATCAAGAATCGGATCGATTCCTTGACTTGGTTGGATGGCACTCGAGTCGAGGGAGCTCGCGAAAAGCTGGGCGAATTTTGCGATGAACTACTTGTCATGGCGGAACCCGAATTCCAGAAGATGGGAATTCTTGGACTGACCAGTTCCTACCTGCGACACTTTTTTCGCGATCCATCGGTCGGGATTACTCCGTTGGTCGATAAATTGCATGACTATACCAAAGATCATTTCGATGATTTCGAATTAGGGGGAGAGTTAGCCGCTGCGGCTTCCACGTTATTTGTTCGCGGCAAACGAGACCAGGCAATTGAGTTGTTGTCGATGCTGCGTGACGATTTTCGCCAAAGCAAAGTTGTCGAAATGATTGGCGTTGCAGATTCGTTAGCCGCGCAGGTTGCGATGGCCGAAGTTAGTTTGGACAAATTGATTGCAGCCCAAGTGGTCAACGAAGAGAAGAACCTGCCTGCATTGACCGAAGGCGTGGCCAAAATAATTAGCAGTGGCACCACGACCGCGTTGTACAACGAAATGACGCGTTGGTTGCAATTCTTCGAACAACAAGCGTGCTACCGATCGGTGGACTCGGTTGCCGCCCAGTTGGAAGAGGCGTTTAGAAAATTGCCTGATGATAATGCTCGGAATGAAGTTCTATCGTCTCTGTCGCTGATTCGAAAACGAATGGGGCTGGTTGGCAAACCATTTGAAATTGTTGGCATCGTGGACGCGGAAGGAAATCCTTTCGACAAGTCACTGATTGCCGGCAAGCCTGTGCTGCTAACATTCTGGACGGCGTCTGCCACCCCTGCTGATCGCCAGCAATTGCAGTATGAAACCAAAATGTACGAACAATGGCGTCCACGTGGGTTGATGATGTTTGGTTTCAGTATGGACGAAGATCCTAATGCGGCGAAGGCATTCTTCGGCGACACCCCTCCGCGATGGGCTGTTGTTCGTTCCTCGGAACCGTCCCAGCCTGGCTACAAGTCAAAATTTGCTCAATCTGCGGTCGCCGATCACACACCTTATCGCATATTGCTAAATCGCGATGGAACGGTCGTTCACGTTGGTGTGCCCGTCGATCGATTGGCCAAAGACGTGGATGCTTTGCTAAACAACTAGCTTTGGCATCGGTCACGGAAAAACAGTCGCTAGTCAAAAATGACTTCCTGGGACAAAGTAAAGCCTGCTCAGCTTAGTTGAGCAGGCTTTCTTATTTTATCTACCAGCAGGTGGCTCGGTCAGCTTTGGATTGAACTTGCCTGACTAAAGGCTTGGTCAATGGTCGAATCAATACTGGCGCGGTGTCACTCGGCCTTGCACACGAATCGGCAACCCTTGGATCCGTAGGAAGCCTTCGGCGTCATTTTGGTTGTAAGAACCGCCGCCTTCCATTGTGGCGATGCCTTCATCGTATAGGCTTAGTTCGCTGCTGCGTCCGCAAAGGATAATGTTTCCCTTGTACAGTTTCAGTGTCACTTGCCCACAGACCACCTCTTGGGCCTTCTTGATGAAAGCCAATAACGCGTCCATCTTGGCTGCGTACCAGAAGCCATAGTAAACCATTTCAGCAACAGCAGGCATCATCTGATCTCGTAAGTGCATTAGATCGCGATCCATCGTCAGTTGCTCGATGTATCGGTGAGCGTCATAAAGAACGGTCATGCCTGGCGATTCATAGACTCCGCGACTTTTCATTCCAACAAATCGATTTTCGACCATGTCGATTCGGCCAACGCCGTTTCGACCGGCGATCGTATTGAGTGTCTCCACGATCGCCAACGGTGACAGGGTTTCTCCGTTAACCTTCACTGGAATGCCGGCATCGAAGTCAATGGTGAGCGTTTCTTCTTGATCGGGCGCTTCTTTGGGCGAGACACCCATGCTGAATTCGACCAATTCCACGCCATTTAATTGCAAGTTTTCAAGATCGCCGGCCTCATAGCTAATGTGCAAAACGTTTTCGTCACTGCTATACGGTTTTTTTATTGATGCCTTGACCGGGATGTTTTTGCTTTCGCAGTAGGCGATTAATTCAGTACGTCCTGGGAACGCCTTGCGAAAGCTTTCCATTCGCCACGGAGCGATCACTTTGACGTTGGGGTCCAGGGCTTCTGCGGCTAACTGAAAGCGGCACTGGTCATTTCCTTTGCCCGTAGCCCCGTGAGCGTACGCGTCGGCGCCGACCTCTCTGGCCACCTGTAGGCAAACTTTGGAAATGATCGGCCTCGCGATACTGGTACCTAGCAAGTAGACACCCTCGTATTTTGCCTGCCACTGTAAGCATGGAAAAGCAAAGTCGCGGACCATTTCTTCACGGGCATCCACGATTCTAGCCGAGATCGCGCCCGCGTTTCGGGCCTTTTGAAGGGTGGCTTCGCGGTCTTCACTGGGTTGTCCTAAGTCGACATAAACCGCGTGCACGTCGTAACCCTGGTCCATCAACCAACCCAAAATTACGGAAGTGTCTAAACCACCAGAATAGGCCAAAACGCAACTTGGCATCCAATCGACTCCAGAAAAAAACAAATAGATTAAACGCAAATACCCAGCATCAGACCGGTCCAATGCAGTCCACGGGCCGTATCGTAGCAAATAAGAGGCGAAGTTCGCAACGTACCGATTTCACAGATTTAATCAGTTTTTGCCGCTTCAGCTTCACTACCCAGTTGGTAAAGGAAGTGGAATATGACGTTCAATACCACGATTCCCAGCATCGAAATCACCAAAGAAGGCCCGCTGACACGTTCATGCAAAACCGTCCAAAAGAATTGCGCCACACACAGTAGCGACACGAAGATCAGGGTCCCAGTACGAGAAATCAGACCCACCACCCAAGCACCGCAGGGTGCACCCAAGGCGACAATCGGTGCCGCTGCCAGCCAATTTGAGAAAACTTCGGGATCCATCGGGTAGAGCCGGCCATTAATTTGGGCCAAGACAATATTGATGGCAATTCCGATGACCGAGGTGATCGCCATGAGTACCACAGAAGTTGGAATCGAGATCTTCAAGTCGGCGCGATAAAGCAACACTAAGGTCGCGTAAATGATCATGTCGATCCCAACGCCAGTGATCGCTGCGACGACCCCACCGATTAGCCCCAAGATCATTCCAATCGTTCGGTCGTAAGAACGCCACCGATCATTCGAACCGTGAGCCGCCACCAGTTCTCGCAATTTGATCAAGTGCATGATGCCAAAACTGGCCCAAATGACAGCAAACAGAAGTTTTACCCATAGGTCGGGCAAGAACGGGGCGACAAAAGCCGCGCCCAAAGGTGTGCCGATCAGGGTTCCCATCACTGCCGGTTTCAATAGTCGCCAATCGATCGCTTGGCCGGCAGAAAGGATATAGATGCTGGCGGAAACCATTCCGATGGATTGGACCGCCAATCCAAAATTTCGGCCCATCGATCCAGGCATGTCGAACATTAAAACCAGCACCGGGAATCCGACGGTACCGCCGCCCATCGGTGTCGATCCGGCCACATAAGATCCAAACGCCATCGCGACCGCAATCGGCCAGTGGGCCGCAACCGTCGCCCAGAAGTTTCCAGCGGCCACGATCAACAGCCAAGTGCAATAGAATATCAGAAGCCAAATCGCAAAAGGCAACAATCGAAACTTTCTCGATTCGATTCGCCTCGCAAGTTCTTGCATCATAAACGGTTCGCAGCACCAATTTCTATGTTCAGAGGTTAAAGCCCAGGGAGTAAGATACAAGTTACCGTTAACCAGGCAAGGGATTCACTGGCGATGGGCGGATGCTTTCGGACTAGTTCCATTGTAGCGGGTCGGTTTGATAGTAAATGGTCAGCAGCCGATAGAGTTCTTGATGAGTCTGCTGCAATTGGTCCGGCATTTCAAAAAAAGCTTCGGATAATACTGCAAAAAATTCAGCCTCGTTGGTCGCGCCGTAGGCGTCCAAGACGGTGCGGCGGCCGGCATGAACATCATCGCGAAGTTCTTTCAATTCCGCCGCCGCGACTTGATGCCATTGTCTCTCACTTTCCGAGTTGGGCATTTGAATGGATCCGCCCATTTCGCCGTCAATGCTGTCCAGGTGATGGGCGAATTCATGAATGATCACATTTCGGCCATGGCTGCGTAACGGACTTCCGGCTTGGCAATCTGCCCACGACAGGATGATCGGGCCGTACTGCCAAGCTTCGCCAGCATTGGTGACTTCGTTTTCCAACCATTGAGAGCGGTGACGCCGTTGGAACGAATTCGGAAAAACTAAGATCGACGTTACGCCCTCGAAGTAATAGTCTTCCACACCCAATAACATTAGGGCGATGTTTCCACAGATCGAAAGCTTGATCTCGTCATTGATTTCCAAGCCTTTGCAACCCTCGAATTGCTGCTCGTTACGCAGTACCTGAGTCGTTTGGATCAGGCGATTTTTCAATGCTGGTTGCAATTTATGGAAGACCGGGACTTGCGATGACAGGATCGCCAGTTCGGCTTGGGTCAAAGGTTGTTCGCGATACTTGTTGCGATGCCAACGTCTCCACCAACTAAATACCACGCCTAGTTCACCTTCTTCAAAGTGGATAAGTATTCTACCAAGTCAATCAAGTCGTCTTGGGACATAACGCGAATCAAATCGCTGGGCATCAAAGAGACATCCAGTTTCTTCATTTGTTCGATGTCTTGGGTCGGGATCGAAGTCGGAACTCCTTCGGGAGATTTTAAGATAACTTCGTCTTCGGTTTCACTGACCAGGAGCCCTGTCAATAACTTACCATCGATCGTTTGGACGGCATAGTTTTCATAGTTGTGGCTGATCGCAGCACTGGGATCGATGATCGAAGTGTACATGGCGTCAGGCGACAGTTTACTTCCAATTTCCGACAAGTCAGGCCCGACTGAAACACCTTCCTTCCCGACGACGTGGCATTTGTTGCATGTGCCGGTCCCAAAAAAAACCTTGCGTCCATCTTCCACGTCTCCCGTTCGGTTTACCAATTCAGCAATTGGAGACAATGGTTTCTGGCTAGATGTCGGAGGCGGCAAAATGGCGACGGCTTGGGATTTGATTTTTTCATCGCGATGTCGGCTTAACGCTTCGGCAGCAGCTAGGCGAACGCTGGACGGAAGCGTTTTCTTTTCGGCTAAATCTAATACGAATGTTGCGCCTGTTCGGGTCCGAACCAAAGCACGTACCAATGTATTGGCAATGGCTTGCGGATAGCGATTTGATTCCAGGATTTCAGCTCTCATCCATGACTGGATCGATTCGTCCTCAGCCAATCCCAGTCGAGTTGCCAGTTGAGCTAGGCCCGCGATTTTTTCGGCAGCCAAAGCCGCTTTCGATTCCGGTGGACTAGCTGCATCGTTCGCTGTTGGGCGATTCTCAAGCTCAAGCTCAGGATCTTCTTGTCGTTGGCTTTGGATGGCAGATGTGATTTTTTCGATCTGATTCAATTTCACCAGCAGGCGAATTGCCAAAGTTGCTTGGCTATCGTCACTGGCTGTCGATGCAATTTTAAACAAGTTTGCACCTGTTTCGGGCAGTTCAAATCTTTCCGCAAATTTCAACCATTGGGTTACATCGCCTTCACTACGTTTCAAATGACGCAGCACGGTCTGTTTAAGTTCTGGACGTTGGTTCACGTCCATGCTTTTTAAACGCATGAGTGCCATAACTTTCTTGGCGTCTTTGGCAATCGCTTCAATATCATCGTCGTCTTGGCGAATGTTTTCCAAACATGCTACGTTCACGGATAATGAAGTCTGAGAAAGCGATGTTCCATAAGTCAGTTTAGACATCGTCAAATTGGTGTCGATGGTCACGTGTTTCACGGCGATCGTTCCCGTCACCAGGGCGACCCACAGTGTTAATGTTGTTGTTGGAAGACGCGGAGAATCTATTCGCATGTTAAAACCGTTGGCCTATGGTTTTGCGGCGGGAATGGGGTGGGCAAGCATTGGTTGGCTGTCCCATCAAGTATAGATGCCGCTTGGGAAAACATCGATTGCTAGGAGCAAAATTTTGGAACGGCATGGAACCGATTTCAAATCAAAGCATTTGCCGGGCTTTGATTTCTAGGTATTGATTGACAAGCGGTGCGGTCAAAGATTCGGGGAAAGCATCCAGAACTAAGGCCCCGCGGTGCAGCATCCCTGTCAGGACTTGGTGACGCCAACTAAGCAGGTCTGCGGCGGCAGCCGCGGTGTACACGTCCGCGGGAGCCTCGTCAGGGTTTTCGGGAATCGGTTGGAATAGGTGGTGATCACGAAGGAAAACCGCCAGCGGCAGGTGTTTACCATGCAGGTTGCTGACATACTGTGACACTTGGTTGGCGTTGATTTCGTCGATTAAATTTGTCACAAGCACCACCAAAGATCGACGAGGATTTTTGGCTTTCATAAACTGAAAGGCTTCGTCGTAACGAGATTCCACC
>JBDNHU010000281.1:0-6054 GCA_041688615.1 Mariniblastus sp.
AGAATGGCCTCGCGCGGGCTCGAAGTTGGAACAATGCGAAACGCGGCAGATCCTAAGACAACGTAGAATGGCCTCGCGCGGGCTCGAAGTTGGCACACCATCCCCTTAGAACACCATCCCCTTAGAACACCATCACCCTAGAACACCATCACCCGAAAAATCAATTACCTTGGCATACTATCAGGTTCGTACGATGCTAGGTTAACGTTTTGCCAAACTGACCTTTGCCAAACTGACCTTTGCCAAACTGACCTTTGCCAAACTGACCAATGTGCCACAGAATGCCGCTAGGGTCATGCAAAAAATATTCCTTACCCCATGCTTCGACACGGATTCCGCTGATTCGAACGCCTGGGAACTGGTCAGGAAGTCCCAACTTCAGCAAATCGGCCAAATGACAATCGACGTCTCTTACCTCTAGAAACAACATAGTATTGTCCACCCAATCTTGCACGTAAGCGTCTTGCAGATAAAAGGCTACGCCGCCGCCCGGGCTGTGGTCACCCGCTTGAAAAAGGGACATGCCAGCAGAGATAACGACTTCGGTAAATCTCATCGCACTATAGAAACGACGCGATTGCGAAAAATCTTTGGCGCCGATGAATGGCCGCACGGACAAAGCGTTATGTTCCACGTCCAAGAGGCTCCTCAAAACAGACGCGCTCACAATCACACACAGCAACGCGACGCTTTAAGCAAAACACTGCTGGTCGGTCACATAAGCCCCGTCGAAATGCAACAACGGTGATTGGATGATTAATCGAAGTCGGGACGTTTCAAGATTTCATTCAACACTACCGCAGCCGCGACACTCCTTGGCTCGGTCAACATTCGAATGACCTCACCCGCTAATCCGTAGTCGACAACTTTTCGGTCGTAAGTGGTATCGTGTCCGCCAAAGCGCTTCTCCGCATCGGCCACCAAGCTCGACTTCTTCATCGTATCGCCCAAGTGTTCGGCGTGCGAAGAGATGTCTAGACTGCTGACTTCCCGATTGACCAAACGACTTCGAGGCTGAGTCTTGTAGACATTCTGCTTCTGGTAATCGTCCTCGTAGTAGGGATCATCCGAGGCGGCTGGCAGCGGAATCGCTTCCACGATCTCAGCAGGAGCCTGATACTGCTGGGCAGGCGGCTGAGTTGGCGGGCGATACGGCTGGTTTGATTGATTTTGACGGGTCTCCGGGCGCTGGTTGACTTGGCGAGGCGGTTGGTAAGCCCTAGGTTGCGGCGCACCCGCCTGAGCAGGCTTGGCACCGCCTTGATTCTGAGCAGCTTGCTTGCGACGTTCCGCAGCCATCTTCAAAAAAGCTTCAATATCACCAGCCATCTCGATCCCCTTATCTCCAACCAGAAACCCAATTGGACGGTTCACCAAAAATACTTGCGGTCAAAACATCCTCGCGGCCCGCAAAAAAATCATCTTCCCGCCTTCTTCCCGCCTTCTTCCCGCCTTACTTTTCAACTTCTTTGGCACTCTGTTTTTTTGGATCCTGTGCTTTACGAATCCGACATCTTGCTGAATCCGGTGTCTTGTTGAATCCTGCATCGCCCAAAATCAAACTCAGGCGGCTGATTCACCAACCGCACGAATTCAAAATTCTGCATTAGGCGGACTGACCACCGGCCTTGGCGATACTCTTTCGCATCTCGGTATCCGCTTGAATACTTCGCAATTTGTACAGATCCATGATACTCAAGGTACCGCTATTCAAGCTGTCGGCAATTGCCTGTGGCACTTGGGCTTCGGCTTCAACCAGCTTGGCACGGCTCTGTTCGATTTTCGCGCGATTCTCTTGTTCGGTTGCAACCGCTTCGGCGCGACGGCCTTCAGCACGGGCGCGAGCCACTTGAGTATCGGCTTCCGCTTGATCGGCTCGCAGTCGAGCCCCAATGTTGCCGCCAACATCGATATCTGCAATATCAATCGATACGATCTCAAACGCGGTCTGAGCATCCAATCGTCGCGACAGAACCGTCTTGGAAATCATATCTGGGTTTTCTAAAACCGCCTTATGACTTTCGGCCGAACCAATCGCACTCACAATACCCTCACCCACACGAGCCATAATGGTTTCTTCGGTCGCACCACCAATCAACTGTTGCAAGTTCGAACGAACGGTTACTCGAGCGGTGACCTTCAGCTGAATCCCATCCTTGGCCATTGCATCGAGCGTATTACGAGCCTGATTCTGAGGCGGGCAATCGATTACGCGAGGATAAACACTGGTTTGAACCGCTTCCAAAACATCACGACCTGCCAAGTCGATTGCCGTAGCTTCACGATAAGTCAAATGAATCGTCTTGGCCTTATGGGCCGCAATTAGAGCGCGAATCACCTGCGGGACGTTTCCACCGGCCAAGGAATGAGCTTCCATGTTTTTGCAGGTCAAGTCAGGATCGGTCAAACCCGCTTGGACGGCCATGATTTTGGTCGGCACGATTATACCTGGGCGAACTTTTCGCAAGGTCATTCCAATAAGGTCACTAAAACCAATCCCTGCACCGGTGAGTTTGGATTGAATCCACCAGCGGAAAAAATACATGAAAACAAAAAACAGAATGGCCAACACTAAAATTACGAAGGCCACAACGATCACAAGAAACGGATTCATTAACGATTCTCCTCACCAATCAAACTTGGTTATGCCCAAACGCCGCAGCAATACAATTGAATTGCTCTGTTTATCGACATGTTAATCATGAACACTTATCACCTGGACCTTAGGACCAAGAATCAAACATCGACCAGTGCCCGATAGCCAATCTTTGTTGTCTTGAGCCCCTTCCAGCGACCTGCACTTAAGCCTAGACCGAAAAATAAGACAGCCGCTGACAACGGTCTCTAACAGTTTAGGCCGTTTAGTTGACTGAAAACAGATGCCAGACCCTGGAATCAGCAATTCTTACCCCAAACCAGTGAACGAACGATCTTCTTGCCGCCGACCAGAAACTACCGGCCCAGCAACCTACCTTGCCCCTTCCGAATTCGACACGGACGTTGGACAATCAACGGCACATTGAACTGATATCGCTATTTAAATCAGAACTGGAAACACTTGCTTAATGTAAACCGACCCGTTCGGACAATAATCCGCCTATCCCCATAAGAACCGGCCCTGTCCCATAAGAACCGACCTGTCCCGAGCGACGCAATCTGCGGCTGAGCCGCTTAGGCCTCTTCTGAAACAGCCGACCATTCGCCATCAGAAGCTTCGCCACCCGAGCGTTCACTCTGCAGTTTTTGCCATTCTAAACGCTCGCGTTCGTAGCTTTGGGCGTTATTGACACCTGCGGGACGGAAGACGCTCACTTGCGCCGGTGGATAGAAACGAGTCTTCCATTGGTCGGCGTCGGGCAACAAGCTAATATTAAATTGCTGATTCGCTTCGACAATCAACAGACTATCTGCGGGCATGGCGTCAAACCAAGCTTGAATCAAGGCCAACATATCAGCCTTTTGATGCATAAACAGCGGCCACGGAGGACAGCAAAAAATGACCCAAGGGGCGTCCACTGGCGGCTGGGGCGACTTCATAAATTGCCGCGTCCAAAAGAAGGCGTCGCTGGTTTCAACGCTGACTCGGTCTGCTTCACCCAACGACCTCGCATTTTCACGAATCAGCCTAGCGGTTGGAAAATGTCTTTCTACAAGAGTCGCATGAATTGCACCGCGGCTAATCGCTTCCAAGCCTACCGCCCCAGTACCCGAAAACAAATCCACAGCCCATTTTCCCTCCATCCAACCACCAACTAAGTTGAATAGGGATTCGCGGACGTCATCTTTCATCGGACGAGTCACCTTGTCGCCAGAATAGGTCAATTGGCGACCCCGGTGCTTTCCACCAATAATCCGCAGAACCGTTGCCGTACTGGTCGGGCGTTTACTGTTTTTCCGATCAGAACCACTGGGACGCGGAGACATTTAGAAATCCTGCATTTGAAGTAAGCAACTAAGACACCAAATCGATCACCTGAGTACCCCGCCAACCCAAGTCGGCAACCAAGTCGAAGGAATCGGCCATATCTTATGCGATCTTGGGCCGTTTTACCAATCAAGACGTCGCAATTTTCCGCCAAAAGCGAACTCCACTCCCTAATTTTGGGCACGGCATCGGCTACCATTTCCGGGGCCGATCGATTGACGCTGGCCCCAGTTCGGGAGTCTGGGCAAGCTTTGGCAAAATTCGCGACACCTGCCCCCTACCGCCTCCGGTCACAAGAAAGAAACGTTTAAGTGCTTTGGGCTGAAAGATTCGGAAGATCTGCCTATAATTTGAAGATTGCAACCGGCAGGCATCCGTTTTTTGAAGCAACCAAGCGATTCAAATGACGATCGTTGGCTGGGAGTCGTCCCCAACCGTTAGCGGCAACCTAGCAATCCATCCCGTATCCCTCGCAATCTTGTCGAATTGATCGCTTCTCAGATTAATCCGTTCACAAAGGTGGTTTTCGCGTGAATCCTAAATCCGCATTATTCGAAGAATCCACAGTCAAGTCGGCAACTGGCAAGTCGGCAACTGGCAAGTCGACAACTGGCACGTCGGCAACTGGCATGCATGTAACTGGCATACACGCAACTGGGCGAGCAACATGGCCTGTGCTGCGAACCTTACTTCAAAGCAGAAACGCGGGGATCTTGCTAACCAGCTTGTCGCTATTGGTGGTCGCCGTTCGCCAACCGTTTACCAGCTCCAACAACTCGACGCCTGCCATTGTCGTTGCCCTTGCTTCTTGGAAGTCGCAAGACGACGACTTAAAAGACGAAGATATCGCGAATGAATTTCTCAAAGAAGAGCAACGCCTGTCTCAGCTGGCCGAACCCGAATTGCGAAAAGAATATCAAGCCTCCGTCAACCAATGGCGAACGGAATTCAGTCGCTTGATGCAGGCACACTCGGCCTACTACAGCCAACCTGAAGGCGAAGCAGGCACTTGGCGGTATCAATTTAGCGACGCCAAGAAGAGGGGCGAAGTCGCACGGCGAAAGGCTTGCCAAGTCGCAGTGCACTTGGCAGAGAAATCGACGAGTGAACTTGAACCCGGTTTCTCGTCTATGTTGGTCAACGCAATGGATTCCTACTTGGTATTTGATCAACACCAAAGAGGCTATCGAATTTCCAAAGCGTTGTATGAACGCGGCGACCGGCGCCCTCCTTTGTTAGGTATTATGGGATATGCCGCCTTCTGCAATAATGAATTTGAAGAAGCGCAAACGTTAATGAGCCAGGCGATCACTGGCGGTTACTCGATGCCCGAACACTTTTCTGTCGCTTTCGATTTATGTGACATCGAAATCAAGCGAATGGAAAAAGAAAAGATTGCACGAGAACAAGACCAGTCGGCCGATCTGCCGCGAATCGAATTGCTGACCAGCAAGGGTTCCATGATCATCGAATTATTTGAAGATCAAGCACCCAATACGGTGGCGAATTTCATTTATCTGACCGAACAAAATTTCTTCAATGGCCAAAAGTTCTACGAGGTTTCAGATTCGCTGATCAACACCGGTTCACCCACTAACGACCCATCAGGAAATGCTGGGTATTGGATTCAGTCCGAAAGCGAAGTTGAAGACCGACGTCCACACCTGCGTGGCTATCTGACCCTGATGGTTATCCAAGATAGTGGCACCGGCAGTTCCCAATTTGGACTCCTGACCAAACCGATGCCAAATCTAGACACGCTTGCCAATACCGCCTTTGGCCGAATCATTGAAGGCGAAGTCGTGTTGGACTTGATCGAACGGGCCGGCGCCAAATGGGAAAAGGCAATCGCGGCACCCGATAGCATGATTGGTCCGCCCGACTATATCATTTCAGCCAAGGTGTTGAGAAAACGGGATCACGAATACAAGCCAAAAACGAAGACGATCGATCAATAGTCAGACGAGGGCGGATGCAGTGCAAAAACTTGAACCTCCTTCGCTCACACGTAAGCCAAAATTCAAGACGCCCGATTCGATACACGCAAACGACCCACGTTGGGTAAGTTTAAAATTGGAATTAGAAAAGTAAACGGAGCTACCACAAATGTCAGCGTTTCCTGCCTCTAC
>JBDNHU010000282.1:0-7858 GCA_041688615.1 Mariniblastus sp.
GCACGGCGTTGATGAGGCACGGCGTTGATGAGACACGGCGTTGATGAGACACGGCGTTGATGAGACACGGTAGTGATGAGACACGGCGTTGATGAGCTACGGCAGTGATGAGCTACGGCAGTGATGAGCTACGGCAGTAGAGTGCCTGGTATCATTTCGAATCTAGGGCAGCCTGCGAAGTTGGAACCTGGGCAATCACCCAGCGGCAACTTGGTCGATCTAGCGATCTGGGTGACTACAAAAAAAGCGGGTTCGAAATTAATCGAACCCGCTTCTAAAAATCAAATATCGTCAGTACGAGCTAACTCCAGACGCCTTGCTATCCAGTTTTCGCCAACCCAGCCAGTTACCAGACCCAGCCAGTTACCAGACCCAGCCAGTTACCAGACCCAGCGTTCCTCGGCGTTGGTTCGCCATCGGTTACTTAGACTTGGAACGAGCTGCCGCAACCGCAGCTTTTCTTTGCATTGGGGTTGTCGAACTTAAATCCACGCTGATCTAAACCGTCGTGGAAATCAACAGTAGTCCCGTCCAGGTACAGGGCACTCTTCTTGTCCACAACCACACCCAAGCCATGCTGGGTGTACAGGTTGTCACGAGTTTCGTCAAAATTTGAATCCAGGTTGAAACTATACTGGAATCCACTGCAACCGCCTCCGGCGACGCCCACGCGAACTTTCACGTCTTCGTTCATGGTGTCGTCTTCGGACATGATCCGATGGATTTCCTTGACGGCTTTTTCGGTCAAACTAATTGGCATGTCGTTCGCTCCTAAGATTTCGAAACAGATGGTTCTATGGATGATAGCCTAGCGATCCTGGCAAGGAAAGCGCGGCGTTAATTTTCCCCTGATATTGTCGCAGTTTCCCCGCCGGTTTGGCAAGATGACCGCAAGCGTTCGCTATCATTTCAGCCTGGTTTTCAAGCTTCGTTTAGCAACTCTGGTCTTTAGATACCGCATACCTACTAAAACTTACCCGCAAAATGGGTCAATTGCAGTCCTGAAATTCTAAAAAATCTCGTTAAATCGACCTGGCTTTATGAATTCCAGCCAAAATTCGGTCCGCCGCCCATTCGATTTCCTGTTCCGAGTGAGAACGGCCAAGTCCAATTCTTAAGCTGGATCTGGCAAGGTCTTCTGATAAACCTGTGGCCAAAAGCACTTGGCTGACACCTGGGTTGGCGCTGGAACAGGCACTTCCGCTAGACATCGCGATTTCCGGGGTCTGAATCATGATCGACTGCCCTTCGATACCCGGAACAGCGAAGTTCAGATTGTTCGGAAGACGACGGATTTCGGGCTTGTTGCTGCCTGAATCCGGCCAGACTGTGGGATTTTGCCCGCTGGGGCCCCCTGCTCCTTCCAGCTGCTGGACTGACGAATCAAGGAGATCCAGCGTTGGACCTTGCAGGAAACCCGGGTCTAAGGCCGGCCCGTTCAGAACCAAATCGGGTATCTTATGGGACATGACTTCCCACAAGCGGTTTCTTTGCCGCTGCACTTGATCACCAAACTGTTCACGGATTTGGTTCGCCAATTCCATGGCGACGGCCATTCCGACGATACCCGGGGTGTTTAATGTTCCGCTACGGAACCCAAATTCCTGGCCTCCACCCACGGTCTGACCTTTTAGTCGAACCGGGCGCGCGTTGGGGTAGGTTTCTTGAGACCGAATGTACAGCGCGCCCATGCCTTTGGGGCCGTAGAACTTGTGGGCTGAAAAACTAACCAAATCCGCCTGCCACTGTCGCATGTTGATCGGTAACCAACCGACGGCTTGGCTGGCGTCGGTATGGAGTAATGCCCCAGCTTGATGAGCAATCTTGGCGATGTCATTTATGGGTTGGATATTTCCAATTTCATTGTTTGCAATCGCCACCGAAACCAAGGCCGTTTCATCGCAGATGCTGGTCCGCAGGGCATCAAGGTTAATCATTCCTACCAGCGAATCATTTGCCGAATCGGTAGATTGAGTGTGAATCGGAATCAAGGTGATTCGCCAGCCCTCAGCTTCTAGCTTTCGCAAGGGTCCGATGACACTTGGGTGTTCAGTGCCGATCGAGATCAAATGCTTTCGCCGCTTGACCAATTTCTCGGCCACTCCACGAATCGCCAAGTTGTTGCTTTCGGTCGAACCGCTGGTGAAAACGATCTCCTGCGCGGTAGCCCCAATGAATTTGGCAAACTTTTCGCGCGCTTGATCAACCGCTTCTTTGGCATCCAAACCGAATTCATGAGATTGGCTGCCAGTATTGCCAAAGATCGATGAAAAGTAAGGTAGCATCGCTGCCAAAACGATCGGGTCAACCGGCGTCGTGGAATGACAATCAAGATACAAACGTTCAACGAATGTCATGCACCGGTGTCCACAGGGTTAGCTGACTTCTAGCGGGAAGTAGAGTTGCCGGATTATAATTTGTGACCATGTTTCAAATTGATCGATCGATTCGACCAGTTGTTGCTGAGTCCAAAAACCTGCGTCCAAAAGATCTTTCTCTTTGGCAACAACCGTAGGTTCCAAAACGTCAATTACATGAACCACGCCCAGATGAACCTTACCCACGTCGTTGGAATCATCATTTAGGATGCCAATCATGGTACCGGCCACGTCGTCATCGAAATCTTCTGCAGCAAAGCTGATTTCTTCTTCTAGTTCGCGACGCATACCGGCCAAGTAAGGGTCGTTGCATCCCGAATCGTCGCTAGAAATGTGCCCACCTATGCCGATACTCTTTTTGCTATGCAACCGTTTTTCACCCTGCCCGCTGCCTCGAGTGTACTGAAAGAGATGCTCGATACCCGCAGCGTCACGAAAGCGAAACAAGACGTACGGAATTAACTGCTTGAAACTCGGGTCGGTTTCCATCTCGCTACGAGGTCGGTAGCTGATTTCTTCCGCCATGATCAGCGACTGGAAATAGGTTTCGACATCGCCGCTGAAGCCTTGGAAGTAACCAATCTCTTGGAAAACTTTGGTTGGGACCACCATGACATGTTCATCGGTCATCTTCAAAGTGCTTTCATTAAATTGGAAGCGGAAAAGGAAATTTGTCGACCGGCGTTACGCAGGCGCTGACCGGTCAATCATTTGAGAACGTTTTGACCTACAGGATGATCATCGAATCGCCGTAACTGAAGAAACGGTATTCTCTTTCGATAGCCTCCTGGTAGGCCCGTTTCAAAAGTTCGTCACCGCCGAAAGTTCGAACCAAAACAATGAGGGTCGTTCTGGGTAGATGAAAATTAGTCATCAGCGCATCGGCCGTGTAGAATTGAAATCCAGGTCGAATGAACAAGTCGGTGTGCCCCCTCCACGTTCCCAGTTCTCCCGAACGGCTGGCTGCTTCGATTGACCGCATGCAAGTAGTGCCCACCATGACCGCGCGGCCGCCGTTGGCTTTAGTCTTCTTGATCAAGTCAACGACTTTTTCCTCAACCGAACACCATTCGGAGTGCATTTGGTGTTCGCTAAGTTTGTCGACTTGGACCGGTTTGAAAGTACCGGCACCTACATGTAATGTGATCCGCCCAATGCCGACCCCACGATTCTTTAAGCGTAGCAAAAGGTCTTGGGTAAAGTGTAGGCCAGCGGTTGGTGCCGCGACTGCCCCAGGCTGCTTCGCGAAAACGGTTTGATAGTTCTTAAGGTCGGTGTCAACCATGTTTCCATTGCGGATGTAGTGTGGCAATGGAATTCTGCCCACTCGCTGCAGCAGTTGACTCCAATGCGGACGACCCTCTGGATTAAGTTGCCTTAGTTCCGAATCTTCATCCAACGTTTGCAATTGAGGAATCGCCGCCCACTGTCCATCTTCCAAACGGGTGACCATCAGCAGTGAACAGGTTTCCTGTCCATCGCGATCAAACAGGACCACTGTTTCGCCGGGCTCCATCTTGCCCCGCGTCTTGCACATTAATTTCCAGACACCGTTTTCATCGGCTTCCAGAAATAGACCTTGCCAGCGACCGTTGGTTTGTTGGCGGTAACCCGTTAACTTGGCTGGGACCACCCGAGTGTCATTTAAGACCAAGCAATCCTTAGGATCCAAAATGTCAGGCAAATCCCGAACGTGGTGGTGTTCAATCGTCCCCGCGTCCCGCCTAATCACCATCAGCCGCGCGTCCACTCGATTGGGCAATGGATCTTGAGCGATGAGATGCTTGGGAATTGGAAAGTCGTACTGTTCCAGTTCCGATGGAGTTGTGGGACTTTCCGTCGCGGTGTTTTCCGCCATACCTGTTTAAATCCTGATCGTTTTAGATCAACTTGATGTTGCAAAATAGAGTTAGTTGGTGGTTCGAACCCGTCAAAATTCCCTACCAATTTGAAAAGCTGGGACCGTTTTTAAAAACGGGCCAGATTTCATTCACTCGCCTTGAATACTATAACAAGCTCCTACAATGGTGCCAGCGAGGGCACAGCCTGTTTGTATCTCACGTGTCAAATTTAACCGCAAAGTGTTGGGGTTTGATTAACGGTCGACCGCGCGGCTGAACCATGATGTCGCAGCTGGACGATGATGTCTTTGGGTAAGGCGATCGGTTTGTGAACGATCAGTAGTGGAAGTATCCTTAACATTAACTTTGTGCGGCGACTTGGTGCGGCGACTTTGTGCGGAGGCTGGATTTTTGGCTGAACGGGCCCATTGTCCGATAGATCCAATTTTTCTGCTGGCGCCCAGAACACTAAAAAATAGGAGTGACCTTGAATTTGACAGATCGAATGCGGATCGGCTTGGTCATCAGCGAATTATTTGTCGGTGGGGCTGAAAAAAACTTTGTTGCATTGGCTGAAGGGCTGAGGGATCTTGGCCACATAGTGTTCGTCTATTCCCTAGATTCTCGACCAGAACCCGGGAAAGACATGTTGGTGTGTCGACTGGAAAACAGGAGGATTTCGGTTGAATTCTTGGGGTGTCCAGGCCGGCGGATCGGGATGTGGGCCAGTATCTCTGCCCTGAAAAAGGCTCTGGTGGGTGACCGAGTGGAAGTCATTCAGTCGTTTCTGTTTCGAGCAAATTTGGTGGCGACTTTGGCTAAGCCCAATTCGGTTCCGCTGGCGATTGGATTACGAGTCGCCGATCCGAGGCCTTGGGTGAAGATTATCGAAAAATGGTGTATTCGTAAAAGCGCCGCAACGGTCTGCGTTAGCGGGCAAGTAGCAAACTACTACGCAGTGGGTATCTCCCAGGCAAGATCTGAAACGCAGGTTGGAACCGGAACGCCGACTCGGAGGGGCCGAATCGGGCTGACCATTCCCAACGGAGTTTCATTGCCTTCGCCGTTGGCTAATTCGCCGGGTAAAGCAACCGATACGCCCAGGCAGTCCGCGGATTGGGAAGGGGCAGAAGTATCGTCAGCATCGGATGAAGTCCCTTCCATTCAGGCGATTGTTCCATCCAAAATGGACTGGAATCGTTGGTTTGAATCGAAGAACGCTGTGCCAAAAATAATCCTCTATGTTGGTCGTTTGACGCCGCAGAAAGGACTGGGGCGTCTGATTGAAATGATCGATGATGTCTTGCAAAAACAGTCAGATGCTCATTTGGTTTTGATCGGTGATGGCGATCAGAAAGATGAACTGGTCGCTCATGCCGCCAAATGCCTCAATGGTGGGCAGATTCACTTTCTGGGTTGGCAACCCAACCCGCAAGACTTTATTCAAGCCTGCGATCTGCTAGTCCTAAGTTCCAAGTGGGAAGGCATGCCAAACGTAGTCTTAGAAGCAATGGCCAGTCGCAAGCCATTCGTTTCGTTCCACACTCATGGTTTGGAAGATATTTTTAACGCGGGCAAGTCATTGGATCACGATTGCACCCGCGAAAGTGCGGCAACAGCCTTCTCTGTGACGGACGACAATTTGCAGACCACGGAGGCTCAAGTTGCCTTCCATCGGCAAGTGGTTTCAGAAACAGATAGACCCGCATTTGTGAAGCAAGTTTTAGCCTTCTTGGCATCCGAAAAATTGTCAAAGCGGACAGGCGATTGGAACCATCAATGGGTCAAACAGCATTTTTGTGTCGCCGAATTGGTGCGACGATATGAACAGCTTTTCCTGGAGCTAGCAGGCCGTTGATAGCGATTGAAATTGCTGTTTTGACTGACTTGGTTGAAAAATATAAAGTCTTTTGTTTCAGTGGTTTAAGTTGTGTCATGGGTGCGATTGTAGGCGGGAAATTTGAATTGTAATTGACGCTCAATTCCTGGCGAGTATCTTTTGGTGACAGGCAATGGATGCTAGACGATTCGACGAATAACGCTTGTCTAGAACGTCATTTGAAGTCGCGTGTTTTGATATCGAGGGATGTCCGTCCGATCGCCTGTGTTTATTCCAGTATTATGGGAGTCTGGCCACAAATTCCCAACAATATCTGGGGACCTGCGGGCAAGGATTGCAAGCAGTTACGGGCGATAGACAGTTGAATGTTGGTGCTTTGGCACGTCCTCTGAAAACCGAAGGTCAATTTCAGCAATTTGAGGCTTATCAGCACGACGCTGGTAAGCCGCTTTTTCATGAAGTGAACATGCGTTCACTGTTTCTGGAGTCGGTTGTTCAAGCGGTTGTTTAATTAAGTTCCTGGGTTGGTTGGCCTCAGGGGAGGAGCGGAGATTCTCGCAGGAGCGTCGGACCAGTCGCAGTCGGCGGCCAGGCTTCGTCTGGCAGGTGACAATCTGGGTTTGCGATGCGGTTTTTGGATGCAAAAGTTAAGGAAGTTTGGTGGTCGCCAGCGGGCAGGGATTGTTAAATGTGGCCAGAGTATTCTGATTCAGCGGAGGGTTAGTTGTTATCGCAAGTTTAATCGTGAATGCTGGTTGTTTTGTCTTGATTGTTACGGTCCAGCCCGTAGTCCACCAAAAAAAAAATTCGCACGAACTGTTGGCACTTGCCCAATCAGCGCTGCGGTATCCAAAGGTCGCGAATCTAGCAGCAATCCAGGTGCATTTTAGTTATGAAGTTTTGGCTGAGAAAACCAGATGATCGAATTCTTGATTCGATAGAGTCCAGTCAATCTGAGATTGGTTTTTCTTACGACGCAGATGCCGTGAAGGACGGACGTATACCCACCGGCTACCAAGTTGATTTCAACTATACCTGTTTAGGGTCAGGTGAATCGGTGTTCCGAAGGGCTTGCGTTGCTTTGGAACATTGGAAACAGTTTTCGTTACCGTGGCTGTTTGTTTACCCGAAGAGACAGAAAATCGAGAGCGGCAAGCATGTTCTGATTGTTGCCAAAAGTTTTGGGCTGTGGTGGGGGAATGCGTGTCGTATTGTCTGCGTCAGCGTTGAAGACTCGGTAAGGGACGCAAGCGATCGGCTAACCCAGGCCGATCCGGGGATCATCGTTGCTCGCCACTACGGCTTCACTTATGGGACTTTGGCGATGCACGCAGGGACAGGCGAGGAACGATTTCGAGTTTCGATGGATGAGCAAGGCCGAGTGTATTTTGACATCCACGCATTTTCACGACCCAACCATATGTTAAGTCGCCTCGGCTATCCTTTGATGCGGAACCTACAGAGAAAATTTGCGATCGATTCGATGGCGGCGATGCGAAAGGCGATAGGGGCCAGTGGTTCGGCTGAAGACCAGCTGCAGCGCTGCCAAAGCGAAGTAAGCCAAAGCGAAGTAAGCCTGGTGAAGCAAACCTGGTGAAGCAAACCTGGCGAAGTAAGTCTGGCGAAGTAAGTCTGGTGAAGTAAGCCTGGTGAAGTAAGCCTGGCGATCCGATTTGTGAGTGATCCACCAAGGGGCCGGAATCCGCGTTTTAGTGATTCTATTTTCGAAGAACGAAACGGCTTCGACGCACTGGCTGATGATAATTGCCGAGCGATTGAATTGGGCTCGAATAGTTTCC
>JBDNHU010000283.1:0-7810 GCA_041688615.1 Mariniblastus sp.
ATTTGCATGCCATGACAAGTGATGACTCCTTCGAATCCCAGGCGAACGTGAGGTTGATGCATCGGTGGAGCGACACAAGTGACTGCTGGGGGGCCGACAAAGGCCTGAGCAGGCCCCGATTCAATGACTCGGACGGCACGTCTACCTGTTGCTTGGCCAAGGAATTGATCTTGAACTTGTGCCGAGACTTGGCCTGGGAAACCATCTTCAAAGCCGCCTTGAAACTGCTCTTGCCCGCCGCCTTGAAATGGAACTTCGAACTCGTCTTGAGTTCTTAGCGACGGTTGAAAACCATCTTGCTGCCAGGTTTGTTGATCCCATTGTGAAGTGCTTTGAAGTTGGCTTACTCCTTGGCGTAGGCTTTGGCCTTGTCCTGGTGCCGCGACTCGGATTTGGGCGCGACTTTGACTTCGTTCTTGCCGTACCGCTTGGTTGTCAAATTGTGCCCAGGCGGCAGAACCGCCAAGCGAGCAAACCGCGAATAAAGCCAGTGAGATTTTATTGAAAGTCTTCATTATAAAATTCCTTTTCGTTTTCGTTTTAGGGAGTGTTTTTGTCAGGCGTTTGTCTGACAGTATTCCAAGCGATGGTTGCGGCGGACTCTGCCCTCGAAAAACAAAATAAATCGAACAAACTTCGATTTGCGATCGAAGTACGAGGTTTTTCCGCTGAAATCGTAGGTTGATTTATGATTTTGGCGGTTCAATTTGATTTGCATCGCTCTCGATTGCGACTTTTGTTCTGTGATATGATGAACGCAGGGCAATACGGCGTGCCTCGAGCTGTTCGCCAGCCTTGCTGGCTTGCATAAGTTCCAAGTTAACGTTCATTCAGTCGCCAGTGCCCATGATTTTGGCGTCAAAGACCATCGCAAAGTTGAAACCGATATGTTGAAACACAATGCCGATCGCGAAAAGATTCTTCATCTGCTGGAAGAAGCGGGCGGCGTGACCGAGCAGGTAGTGGCAGAAATTTCTGCAAAGACTGGTGTACCTGAAGCTGATATTTGGGGCGCCGGAAAATTTTACTCGTTGATCAATCGACCCGGTGAACGGGTTCGAGTTTGTGACGGTCTAACGTGCCAGATGTTTGGTGCCCAGAACTTGATGGACACGCTGAAGTCAAAAGGTGTTGAATATGAGGCAGTCAGTTGCTTGGGCCAGTGCGACCGGGCCCCTGTGCAATTGGAAACCAATCTTGAACTCCAATCCTTCTCGATTCAGACACAAGGCATTACGCCCGACAATGCTGATTTACCGATGAACTTGGCAGGGCCACAAGATCTAACGTACGCAGCGCTGCGTAAAGTTCGCTCCCTTCAAAAAGATCAAATCCTTGATGAAATTGAAACATCTGGATTGCAGGGCCGAGGCGGAGCGGGTTTTCCTGCTCACTTCAAATGGCGTTCGGTGGCATCGCAGCCGGTGACTGAACGATATGTTGTGTGCAATGCCGACGAAGGAGAGCCAGGCACATTTAAAGATCGTGAAATCATTCTGCGTCAGCCGCATAAAATGCTTGAAGGCTTGGCTATTGCAGCTCATACGATCGGAGCCCAAGATATTTATCTTTACATTCGAGGAGAATTCACGGCCGAACGAAGAAGTTTGGAGCGAGCGATTGAACAATCGCAATCGGAAGAATGTGGTCACGCGCTTTCTGAATTTCGAATCCATGTCGTGTGCGGTCATGGTGCCTATATTTGCGGCGAAGAAACCGCGCTTTTGGAATCGTTGGAAGGTCGGCGAGGAATGCCGCGTCTAAAACCGCCATTCCCAACGGTGCAAGGTTTTCGAAATAAGCCAACTTTAATGCACAACGTGGAAACGGCCGCGTGCGTTGGATCGATTGTTTTGCGAGGCGGAAGTTGGTTTAAGCAATTAGGTAAAACCGAAGCCGGTAGTAAACTTTATTGCATTTCCGGACACGTGAAACAGCCAGGCGTCTACGAAATGCCACTGGGAATCTGTTTGGAAGACTTGGTTGCAGCGGCGGGTGGTTACGAAGGCACTCCCGTCGCGTTTAGTCCCGGTGGTGCATCGTCAGGATTTCTGCCGATTCGTTTTCATGAACTGCCGTTGGATTACAAGAATCTGGCCGAGGCCGGGTCCATGTTAGGTAGTGCGGGTGTCGTGGTGTTGAACGATACCGTCGATTTGGTTCAAGCAGCATTGTGGCAATTAGAATTTTTTGAACGCGAAAGTTGTGGGCAGTGCGCTCCATGCCGCATTGGCACTCAATATCTTCGCCAAAGGCTGCAGGCGTTCTTGGAATCTAAGCAAAAATCGAATTTGCAATACGCCGAAGATGTGGGTTGGGAGATGGAGGAAGGCTCCATTTGCGGCTTAGGCATGGTGGCCGCAAAGCCTTTGGAGAGTCTACGGAAGCATTTTCCTGAATTGTTCGCGTAAGCGAGGTTATTGAAGAATTTTCCGGACGAATCGATACGGCGCCAGCCGTGCGTTCGTGCAAAGCCATTGTGTTGGCACACCGAAATTTAAGGGCAAATCGGGAACTTGTTTCGGGACTGTTCCTTTGGTCCAAGCATTATCATTGCGGCTAAAACGCGGTTCTAAACCGTACTAGCGCGCAAAACAATAATCGCCAAGCCGAATCTTTTCCGGCGAATTAATATGACGCGATGGAACAAGGATCATCATTCAGTTGACGATGCTATTTCAAAAAGTTGCAACTGAAGCGTAAGTCGCCGACATTCGCCCGTTGCTAAGAATTAATGCCATGGGGCAAGAAGTACTCCGGTTCGTTCCCAGGAAGCCATTTGATATTGCAGCCAATGCTTGGTCTTTGCAATTCAGAAACGGGTTGTCCGGCCAACAGTTGATCGATCGCCTGGCGAAGGTCTTCGCCGGTTACTGGGACGTCCAAGCTGGGGCGGCTCGAGTCCATTTGCCCTCGGTAAACCAATTGGAATTGACTGTCGAATAGGAAGAAATCGGGCGTGCAGGCGGCACGATAGGCCTTGGCTACGGCCTGGTCTTCATCCAATAAGTAAGGGAACGTGTAGCCTCGGTGCGCCGCTTCCAACTTCATTGCATCCGCGTTGTCTTGCGGGTACTTTTGGATATCATTACTACTGATCGCGACGATTCCTAAATTCTTGCCGTCATAGTCTTTTCCCAGCTTAGATAATTCGTCGGCAACGTGTTTCACGAACGGACAGTGGTTGCATAAAAACATGACCAGCAAACCGCCTTGGTTTGAAAAATCATTCAAACAAACGGTGGCGAGATCGATCGCATTGGGCAATGAAAAATCGGGGGCTTTTTCGCCCAAAGGCATCATCGTGCTGGCGGTTTTAACCACAGTGTTTGTCCTCTATTGGAATTGAAATCGTTGCATGGGAAAACTAGTTTGACGTAAGCGTCGTCGCTTGCTAACCGGGCGCCGTAGGCAAACAGTTGGCTGGGTTTTGTGAATTGCGAAAGTCGAAATAGCAAGGACGAAACGTGCCGCGCAAAATATTGTGACTAAATGCAACGCGGCTTTGGGACCTTTAGTTCCCCGGCCGCAACGAAAAAGACGAACGTTCAAGCGAGAAAATTCGCTCATCTTGATTGGCTAAATAGGCCTTTTGCCTGAGCGTACTTTACATGTCGTTCACGTCATGGTTGTTGGCTTGGTCGTCGTCCAGGTCGTCTTCATCCGAATCATCGTCTTCATCCGAATCATTGTCGTCGAAATCGTTGGCATCGTCTGGGCTGAAGCGAACCCCTTGCCAAACGGCGCCAGCCGAATCTTCGAAGTCATCACCTGAATCATCCATGGCGATAAATTCCGCGGGAAGCGGGTAGCAGAGATTTTGCCAGTGGAGTGCGAATTCTTTGGCATTGTCTTCGTCTGTGGCTAGGACGCCCCATTCGGCCAAGTAAAATTTCCAGTCTTCCTGTTCGGCCAGTCGATTGTCAAACTGTTGCCACTGATCATCCAGCGGTTGTCGAACTAGGCAGCGAAAGAACCGAACGTCAGCTTTTACGGTGCTGCTACGTTTGGCGGAAAAGAAATCGTCGCGAGCGAATCCCATTTGCAGCAATCGATTGTCGATCAAAGCGGCCAAATCGTTGCGGTCAATATTGCCTGCTGCAGCCCAGCAGCGTTCCAGTAGCGAGTTGATTCCTTTGTCGGAGATGAATTCGATTTGCCACACAGGCGTATCGATTACGTTTTGCAAAAGTTCCGCCACTTGGTTGGGCAACGATGTCTCTTGGTCAAGTATCGTTTTCGTTTCGCGCTGCCCTAACGCTGCCAACGCACACGCTTTGACGGCGGTGGTGTGGAACGCGGAATCGCCCAAAGTTTCGATTTCCATTTCAATTGCGGCTAGAGCCGCTTCTGGCTTCTCTAATTCCAGCAGACCGATGGCTCGGTAGTAGGCGATAAAAGGCTGGGCTCCCGCTGCGTCCTCGAATTTCTGTAAATACGTCAGCAATACTTCCCAGCGATCCAAGGAAAAGGCGGACAACGCGGCTTGCCAAAACAATCGCGGATCATCACCCCCTTCACGAATGCAGACATCTAGCACATGCAACGCATCACGCGTCCGGTCAGTTGCCCGATACAGCGCCGACAATTTTAGCGCCACTTCCGAATGCACACGGTCCAGGCGGAAGCCGCGTGCATAGCAGCGCTCGGCCTCGCCTTGATTGTCTTCAATCATGTAATGATCGCCCGCCCGCATGTACGTATTGGGCCCGGCTTCGGGTAACAAAATGGCTCGCTTGAAAATAGCTTCGGTTCGTTCGGCAGGCATCTTTTCAGAAAACGCGTCGTTCTGCCCCACTCGCAATCGATCGCCTAGTTCTGCCAATAGTGAAAGGACCGCAGGATTGTCTTGATAGCCAGCAGCCACGTGGTTCGCCCAGTTCCAGACTTCGTCCGCGTCATCACAATCAGTCATGGCCATCGTCACGAACCTTAGCATCCCGCAGGGTTCAACGTACTGACTTATTCGTTGGAGATCCAGGTCCATAATCTGGCGACGAATCGCTGCCAGGCCTTCGGCGATCGATTCTTCATCCAGTTTACCAAAATCTTCACTTATGGCTTTGAGTTCCAGAAGCAACGGCGTCTCTTCTGGTATTTCACTATTACGATCGGCTGGCTGTCCCTCATGTTGAACCACAGCACTGTCAGATTTATTAACGGGTATGTTGCCTGGTACTTTTTCGTAGCCGAAAGTGGCCAGCGGATGAGTTGGGAAATCAGGATCTTGCAAGGCCGTCAAACGACGAAGCGTTAACCAATCATTGGCTTGAGAAGCTTTGGTTTCCAATTGCTTGGCTAGGCGTTGGGCCTTGTTTGAGTCACCCGCAAGTAGACTGACTGCGATCAATCGTAAGCGAACTTCGAACCAATGGTGGTTCGCTTGAGATTGGGTAAGTTGTCGATCCCAGCGAATTAATGTCTCTGCCGCAGAGGCATATTCTTGCTGTTGCGTTTGATTTAAGGCCAAATTCAAGTCTTCAAAGAATTCGTAATAGGGGCATTGATCCTTGTCAGGTCGAAAATCAGCGACCGCATCATCGGGCATCTCTGCTTTTTGCCCGGTTGCCAATAAAACACTGTCTAATTCATAAAAACAACGCAGACGGGATTCGGTTTTTAGTCCCACACCCTCTGCACTGGTTAGCTTGATCGCTTCGCGGTACAAAGCGATTGCTTCGGTGAAGCGTCCTTCCAGGACCGCCATCGCCGCAATTTTCTTCTTTGCCAACCATCGTCGATCGCCTCGATTGGAGGCTTCCAGCTTTGAATCTAGAACTTGGTTGCATTGATACAGGGCGATTTCGAAGTCGTCGGCAGCCATGTAAACGTCGCACGAATATTCGCGGAAGCAACCAATGCAGGACAGTTTCCCTGTTTGGCGACAGATGTGCATTCCATCGGCGATACACGCCCGTAGTCCTTCGCTATTGTAGCCTTCCAAGTGTCCGGTGGCGGACGCTAAGTTCTCATAAGCGCAAGGGCCGTATTCGTAGACCAAAGCGTCATGCAGTTGCGTTGGCATGTTGGGTTGGATTTTTCTGCATTGTTCTTCACTTTCAAAAAGTGCGATCAATTCGATGGCTCGCTGCCGCATTGTTTGATAGTCAAAGAAATACTGAGCTTCGTCCATTTGAAAGAAAGTGCCCAGTACATAATACGCCGCCCGGCGATACTGCTTTGCCTTCCGCCGTATTTCGCCATACAGTTCAAACGAAGTGCGATATTGTCCTTTTTCAACACAATCACTCGCCTGGTCACGCAAGCGATCCAGTTCTTCATCAAGCTGGGAATCGGATACTTCGTTATTCATCGTCTGGTCGTTCCTGAATCTAATGCCGTCATAGTCGTAGGATTAGCCCGATTTTAGTCAATTCCACAGCGTGTAGAAACAGTGCCGGAATTTATCCGTGTCCAGAAATTAGCTCATTGCACGAAAGTGGAAGATATTGCGGTAGCGGATGTTTAATCTCGACCGCGCAATAGTTCTGCAATCCAATCCAGGTCGTCACTTTGGCATTGATGGGCTTGATTTGAAATGGTTGCCCCCGCGGAATTCAATGCGGTAATCACCAAAAGACGCACGACGTTGGCCAATGGGCTTTGGGGTCCTTTGGTCAAAGCGGCTTTGACAACAGAATGGGTTCGGTTCAAGATCACTTCGTTTTTTTCCGCTGCGGATTGTTCAAAATGCGCATCAATCAATCGCCGAAAACCTGACGGGATGTCAGCTTCTTTCTTCAATTCTTCAAAGGTCTTGGCCAATTCGTAGCGTTCGTTCAAGAATGCCATGACCGGTTGGGTGGAGCGAAAACTGGCCAACATGACTTTGGCGTCTGTCGCGTTCAAGAATTCTTGCCACGGTTGGGCGGCTTCTTCCACATCTTGGATGTTCAGAATGCTTTCGCCAAAATTGGGCGATGATGGACTGGCGGTTCGCAGGTCCACCACTTCCTCTTCGCTGTCGCCGACCATTGCAGCCAGCAGCGATTCTTCAAAACTTCGAACCGCATGAACACAGATCGCATTCTGAACGCCCGCATAAAGTTCGCTCAGATAGCGTTCCTGGCGTCGATCGGCATTGTACCAAATGACAAAGTCGTGTTCGGATTCCACAATCGGGTCTGCCACGCTGCGTTGCAAAATTTCATTATAGGTCAACTCGCCGTCGGTGGTATTGAAGCGATAGCTGCTGCGTAAGAGTTCGCGAAGCGGTTCCTCCGAAAGTGCTGCCCCAGCGATTGTAAAACGATGCCAGTTGATGATAGCTTCTAAACGCCTTGGGAAATCTTGCCCCAGTTTTTCTAGATGTTCGTAGAGCAATTTGTTTAAAGTGAACCGTACCAATTGGAACTGGTCGTCTCGGACCAAGTCTTCGCGGCTGGCCGTTGGGGCACATTCGGGCAGTTCCAAGATGCCACGCACAAACGAAGCCCAGGGCGGCAGCAAGTCTTGAATGCGTCTGGAAATAACCATGCGACGAATCGTTGCCGAAACAATGGCACCGTCAGAGAAGCCGGGAGTGCGTTGGGGCGAGATATAGATGACACCTTCAATTGCAACCGGTGACGCGGTTCGAACTGGGATCACATCCAAAGGGGTTTCGCCAAAGTAGCTGGCGATGTCATTCTCAATCGATTCGGTGTCAGGGGTTGCTTGGAACCAAGCCACATTGATCAAGTTGACTCGGGCGGTCCCTTCATTCAAGAAAATCGGCACCGGCAGGAATTCAGCGTAACGCTTGATCGCGTTTTCCAGCAATGCCGCATCTTGCGAAAGTGCCAGGCATTCCTTCTTTAAATGAAGCGTG
>JBDNHU010000032.1:0-2595 GCA_041688615.1 Mariniblastus sp.
ACGAATGCCTGGCACTTTCAACTCGCATTTGCCCTCAAGTGTACAAAACCCCACCCAATCGTCAACCCATCGCGCGCCTGGCACCGTTTTTGTTTTCGTCAAGAAAGTAGCCTACCACGCTCTGCGGACACGGCAAAGAGGCCTGACCCCTTTGGATTCTGCAGAATTTTTAAACAATTCGGTCACCCACCCCTCACCAGTACCAAAAATTCACACAGCCCTAATACGACCACAATTTAGCCCGTCAACCGTGGACCACCTCAAACAATCAAAGCCTATTTCGGTGCCTCAGAAAACAATTTCATTAAAGCGGCATTGCCTGATTCTGTCGCGTAATCAAGTGCGGTCTTCCCATCATCGGTTGTTAATGATACGTCTGCACCATATCGAAGAAGTGTCTCGACCATATTTTCATCTTTCTGGGACGCCGCGAAATGAAGCGGTGTCCATCCTGTCTCATCCTTTGCGTTAATGTCCGCATTGTTCTGCAGAAGCAATTCACAATATCTGACCTCAAAGTTGCTGGGCATAAATTCAGAAGAACACATATGAAGTGGGCGAATTCCACCGATCCCGCTTGCATTAACATCAGCGCCGTGTTTGACAAGGGCATTGATTATTTGTAATGTGTTTTCATTCGATGGACACATCAGAATTGCATTCATGATCGGAGTACGCTGCTGGAAATCTCCGTATAGGTTTGGGTTCGCACCGGATTCGAGAAGGTAGTTTACCATTTCCAATCTATTTTGCTCGACTGCGAAGTGAAGCAGTGTGTATCCAGCCTCTACCGAGTAATTGTATTCGCTTACACTCACCTGCTCATCAATGTCCACCGAACCAAGAACCTGCTTAAGCTTCTGAATATCATTCTGCTCAATTGCTCGTTGGGCCGCCTGAAAGTTCGTTTCTGAAACCGGCATGCAGCCAAGCATAGAGGTCGCTAAGACAGATAGTACTCCCAGTGAAATGATATGCCTACAAATGATATGCCTATAGAAGAATAGTGCATCCAGCCTCCAATTCCGATCATTACCAACCTTAGTAATTAACATGTTTCTTACTCTTTTTTGATGTGAAGTTGCGAAAAGGATTCTCCGATTCAAAAAACAATCAAGACATGCATTTATCATTTGGGAGGCTTAGGACCAGCAAACCAACCATCCGCCCATTCGTAATAGCTTCCTTTGTATTTCTTACAAGTATCACCAGTTTCTTCATAACGCCCATCTGGGCAAGCCGTGAACTCCTTTCCATGGGGCTCTATGGCATATACGTCATCCCACCCAAGAACCTTCATGCCTAGAGCTTTTGAAATTATGCACATCACTTCTTTACCCGCGCCAATCTTACAGGCCCTGATTTCGCAACCTATATGATTTGGGCAGAAATTCAATTTACCCAGTTGTTCTAGAAATACGTACGCATTACTGCGGTTTTTTCTGAGATTGTCAAGGTTAAAAGGGGACATTCCCGAGCTGTTTCCGTGTCCCGCAAACGTGATTGATCTCACACAGCAACCACCTAGACACCGCTTGATTTTCTCTAAAGCGGCATCGAAATCCGGACGCTTACTGTCGATTGACACATGACATCCATGTGAAACATAATTCCAAGCCGCAGCTATTTTAGTCTTATCGTCACTGACAATACTGATGCTAACGGATCTTGTGCAGTTGCCTGCCGGCCGAGCGCGAGACCCCACGCCAGGGCCGTCTTGCGTTCGAACCGTTGTTCCAGAAGAATCTCTTCCGTTTGGTACAAAATACCCTCGATACAAACTCATCCCATCGACAAACTCCAGCGGATCGCGGCTGACAAACTCACTCGTCAGCGGGTCGTAGTGCCGGGCGCGGTAGTACATGGTTGCTGATTCGGGTAAGTGTTCTCTGGAGGTGTACCCGTAATGATTGGCGTAGTTGCTGGTTGGTCGGACTGTGGTGCCGTTGGCTGCTAGGATCGTGCGGGCGCCGTAAATCTTGTAGGCGTATCGTTCTAACACACTCCCGGTTGAATTGCTGGTCAAGGCTACGATGCTCCATTGACGATTCCTGGTCGGAATCAATACGTTACCGTTGTTTTGCACGATGGCGGATAGGGAATCGATGCCGTCTGCGAACACTCGTTGTCTTAACGGACTGGTCGCGGCTTGGCTTGCCGAGTACTCAGCGATCCGGTTGGGGCCAGCGTAGATGTACACCTCGTTGGTCACCACCGAACCCGCCCGAGTGATCTTCCGCCAAATCTTCTTGCCGTCCAAGTAACCGTACTGGTTATCACCCTCGATTCCCGCCGTGGCCGAACTACCCACTTGAGTCGCCTGGACCCGACCGGCGTCGTCCCAGTCCAATGTCACTCCCGTATGCAAGGTCGTCGCGTTGCCGTCCGAGTCATAACTCTGGCTGCTGGCACCAAGACCCGTCATCGCATGAACATCATTGTACATGCGTGAGGTCGAACTGCCATTCAGATTCGCAGAACTAATGTTACCAATACCCGATCGATCCAGCAAATAATCTTCACTGACTCCCGTGCGAATGTACCGCATAAAGCGATCTTCGTCGTCATAACCATCCGCGTAGGTTCCAGCACCGG
>JBDNHU010000284.1:0-11474 GCA_041688615.1 Mariniblastus sp.
GACCGATATCGACCAAAGCATCTATTTCCGACTTCGCTATTGCACTGAGTGTTGAATTGACAGAAAATTTCATGGCAGGCTTCCGTTCCTGAAGGTTATTGCGTAGTAACAACAACTTTTCAGGGAAGCCTGCTTTTTTTCAATACCAATTCAATCCATTGGAAAAAGGCGCATCAGACGGATCGCACCCGGCGTGCGACTTCCAGGCGTGCGGTTTCCAGGCGTGCGACTTCCAGGCGTGCGGTTTCCAGGCGTGCGGTTTTCAGGCGTGCGGTTTCGCCTTTTCCAGGGGTCTTTGGAATCCAATTCCCACCAGAGTGCCTGCCTGGTACTGATTCGTTTTTTTGCTGAACCTAGGTTTTTAAGCTGCGAAAATCGGAAGGTAGTTCAAGGGCATTTGCAAGATGATACATCCCATGGCCGCCGCGTACTCGGGTCCGCCGCCGCCGTTGGACCAACTTCCGTCCGCCTGCTGGTTGCGTACCAATTCATCGCGAATCGCTGGATACCATTGGTTCCAGTACTCGCCGCCGGCGTGCCACATCGCTTGGACCGCATAGTAATGAGTATAGAAATAGTGTCCACCAAAACCGCCAACCTTTCCGGGGCGGCTGCGATCGATAATTTTCAAACCCTGCTCCACTTCGGGACCTTCGTAAATACCAGCACTGTAAAGTGACGTCACCCCAGCAGCGGTCATTGACAATGAACTGTTGCCACCGCCCATCATGTAGCTGAACGAACCGTCACGGCTACGACTCTTTTTCACATACTCGATACATTTTTCACGCACATCATCCGGAACATAAATCCCGGCATCCCGCGCCGCTCGCAATCCCATGATCTGGCAAATCGTCACCGAAAGATCCGCATCTACAGGTTGGGGTTGGTAACGCCAACCACCTTGATTGTTCTGCGACTTAATGGTTAGCCCCACGGCTTTCCGCAGTTTGTCACCCAGTTCACGCTTCTTGGTCATTCCATAAACTTGCGCCAAGAACAGCATCGAAAAACCGTGGCCGTACATATTTTCATGAACCGAATTATCCGCCAACGCGATGTAGCCTGACTCTTGCACGTTGTTCATCACATACTCGGTGCACATGTCCACGTTTTTGCCGTACTTACCATCGCCTGGCACACTTCCACCGCCCATAAAACACAGTCCCGAAAGCGAGGTTGTCGCCACGCCCGACGCGTACCCGTTGTTTCCAAACGCGCCGCGGTACTTGCCGTTGCGGACTTGCTTTCGCGCCAAATACTCCTGAGCCTTTTTAATCGCCGCGTGCGTCTCGGGAGTCAACAATTCCGCCGGACTTTTTTCGTTGGGTGACGCCGGTCGATCCATCCCCAAACCCAGGCTTCCTGCTGCCCTTGAACTGGTGTTCACCCCACCGCCACCCAGGCCGGTCGCGTACATACCTGCACCACCGGCACACAACGACGCCAACCAAGATCTTCGATTCATCAAATTCATAATCAAACCAAAACGTAAAGATTAGGGTTTCAAATCAAGGCAGAACCTTTAGGGCTGGCCCCTGCAAACCGAACAAGTACAAGCCGCAGCCCAGCCTAAGGCACCGCTGGAACTGCATTCCGACCCAAACTATTTCCCGCCAGGACCCCAAGCCGTTCTGTTAGGATCGTCCAACCAGAGATGCACAGCAGTTGATGCACTAGTTGATACAGTCTCAGAAAACAAAGCCCGCACGGCGGCACGATCTCACCTGAACTTCGCATTTCTATTCTAGCCGAGTTCGCGGTCCGAGGCTACGAAAAACGGATCCCAGGACTGCCCCAATCCTAAAAGTCTTCCCAGGTAACCGGAAATCTCTAACCCGATACACGCTCGATTCCAATTTTCCCGAAAATCGGTTACTCTTTTGAAGAAAGCTGTCGAAAAACAGACTTTGAAGTCGGGCCGTTCCAAAAGCTGGGCCATGACGAAAGCTGGGCCATGAAACGGGCCAGTGCCAGTCGTGATCGGGGAACCAGCACCGGCGGTGCCCCTGTGACAGGTAATCGCGAATGTTTCAGGGAATCGCGAATGTTTCAGGGAATCGCAAATGTGACAGGTAATCGCAAAAGGGTCAAAGCAGCACCGTCGTTCGCAAGCGTTCGCGTTTTTTCTAGTCCCCGATTGTGTTGAACATCACTGGTAGGTTGCAGATCAATCGCTTGAACCTAACAGGGTTGAACCTCGAACCTGCTCGCTGAACATCCAGAACGTGTTCCAAACCCGAATTTCATCTTTATCGTTTACGAGAAATAAGTAGCCATGAGCACCACAACCGCTAGCATCCAGCAATTAGCGATCAACACCATTCGGACGTTGTCCATGGACGCCGTCCAACAGGCCAACAGCGGTCACCCTGGCACTCCAATGGCTCTAGCGCCAATCGCCTACACTTTGTTCAATCAGGTGATGAACTACGACCCTAACCACCCTCATTGGGCAGCGCGCGACCGCTTTGTTCTTTCGTGCGGACACGCTTCGATGTTGCTTTACTCGGCCATTCATTTGTCGGGAATCAAGAAGCCGGACGGCAGTCCAAGCATTACGTTGGACAACATTCGCAACTTCCGACAAATCAGTAGCCCATGTGCCGGCCACCCCGAATACGGTTACGCCGAAGGCATTGAAACCACCACCGGGCCTCTAGGACAGGGCATCGCCAACAGTGTGGGGATGGCCATTGCTTCCAAATATTTGTCGGCTCATTACGACAAGGATGACGCCCAAATTTTCGACTACAACGTCTACTCCGTGTGCGGTGATGGATGTTTGATGGAAGGCATTGGATGCGAAGCGGCCTCGATCGCAGGTCACTTGAAACTGTCGAATCTTTGCTGGTTCTATGATGACAACAAGATCACCATCGAGGGGCACACCGACCTAGCGTACACCGAAGACGTACCTGCGAAGTTCGCCGCTTGTGGCTGGAACGTTCAAATCGTCAACGATGCCAACGACGTTGACTTGATCAAATCGGCGATCGATTCGTTCCACGCGTGCGACGACAAGCCGACCATCATTATCGTGCGTAGCGTGATCGGATACGGAGCCCCCAATAAGCAGAACACCCACGATGCTCACGGCGCACCGCTAGGCGAAGACGAAATCAAGTTGGCCAAAGAATTTTACGGATGGCCTGCCGATGAAAAATTCTTGGTGCCAGACGAGGTCATTCAGCACTTCCAAGCGGGCATCGGCACCCGCGGCCCCGCCGCTTACAGCCAATGGCAAGACACCTGGGAAACGTACCAGACCAAGTATCCAGAATTGGCGAAAGAAGTTCAATTGATTTTGGATGGTAAACTTCCAGCCGATTGGGATTCCCAAATCCCCCACTTCGAAGCCAGCCTCAAGGGCGATGCGACTCGTAATTCTAGCGGCAAAGTCATCAACGCGATTGCCGCCAAAGTACCCTACTTTATCGGTGGCTCGGCTGACTTGGCGGGATCCAACAAGACCGAGGTCAAGGGAATGGGCAGCTTCTTGGCCAACCACTACGACGGGCGAAATTTTCACTTCGGCATTCGCGAACACGTGATGGCTGCGATCCTTAACGGGATGTCGCTTTCGGGATTACGTCCGTATGGCGGAACCTTTTTTGCGTTCACCGATTACATGCGTGGTGCCATGCGACTTAGCAGTATCATGCACCGCAATGTACTTTACATTCTAACGCACGATTCGATCGGACTGGGCGAAGACGGACCGACCCACCAGCCTGTGGAACACCTAGCAGCCTGCCGCGCGATCCCAGGCATGGTGGTCATGCGACCGGGTGATGCCAATGAAGTCGCCGAATGTTATCGCACCGCGTTACAATTGAACCACAACCCGGTTTCCATGATCCTTTCTCGCCAAAACGTTCCTACTTTAGATCGGTCGGTTTACGGACCCGTCTCAGGCGTTGCCAAGGGCGCTTACATTTTGAAAGACAGCCCGACCACGCCGGATGTGATCTTGATGGCCACCGGAACCGAACTGCCGATTATTGTCCAAGCAGGCGAAATTCTAGAAGCCCAAGGCGTCAACGTTCGTATCGTCAGCATGCCCAGCTGGGAACTGTTCCAAATGCAAGACCAAGCGTATCGCGACCAAGTGTTGCCTGCGACCGTTACCGCCCGAGTCGCCTGTGAAGCGGCAATTCAAATGGGCTGGGAACGCTACATTGGCTGTACCGGTGCGTTTGTAGGCATGACCGGCTTTGGAGCATCAGGGCCGTTCGAAGAATTGTACGAACACTTTGGAATCACGCCCGCGGCTGTCGTCGCCGCCGCGAAGGCTCAGATCAACAGCTAAGCGTCCGACCAAACCATTTGAAAATCAGGGGCGACGAAGGTAAAAGTTCGTCGCCATTTTTCGGCCTTACGCGATTTTTATTTCGTCTTTTGCACGACGCGCTTGTCCCTGATCTGAACAGCGTTCTACCTTCTCTCAGCGAACCCACTAGCCATGGCCAAAAAGAAAAAATACTACGTTGTGTGGAACGGGCATCAGCCGGGCGTCTATGAAGCATGGCCCGATTGCCAAATGCAAGTGCAGAACTTTCCTGCAGCGAAATATAAATCGTTTAGTTCTTACCAGGAAGCCCATAGCGCCTATCAAGATTCGTTCGGCAAGCATATCGGCACGTCGACCAGATCATCCGGTTCCAAGTCTCCCACACCCAAGCGAACCTTGGACGAACTAAAAGCCTTGGGCGTGGACATGACAGCGATCTGCGTCGATGCTGCCTGTAGCGGCAATCCGGGAGTCTTAGAATACCAGGGCGTTACGATGACGGGTGAAATGCTATTTCACAAAGGCCCGTTTCCCGAGGGTACCGTGAACATCGGCGAATTCTTGGCGATCGTTAGCGCCTTGGCAATGCTCAATGCAAAAGGCGACCAGAAGCGGCGAATCTATTCCGATTCCAGAACCGGCATGGCGTGGGCCAGAAAGAAAGCAACGAAAACGGCGTTGGTTCGAACCGCGTCCAATAGCCCGCTGTTGGACAGCATGGAAAAAGCGGTACAGTGGCTGAAGGATAATCCCTGCAGCAACCCAATCACCAAATGGGAAACCGAAAAATGGGGCGAGATTCCCGCAGACTTCGGACGAAAATAGCGGAAATCATTTTATTGATCGGCGGACAAGCCTTCGGATTCCCAATTGACTAATCCTACTGATGGCACACCCCGATTGAAATGTGGCGTATGATGAGTGGCACCACGTTTACTCTAAATCTCTAGCGTTTACTCTAAATCTCTAGCGTTTACTCTAAATCTCTTTCCTAATCATAATCGTGCGGCGACCATGAATCCTGACCCTCACAAGATTCTAGGAATCGAAAAAAACGCGACCGTTAACGACATCAAACGAGCCTATCGCGTGAAGGCTGCCAAATACCATCCCGATGTCGGTGGTGATGCTTGGGTGTTTCAACAAGTGCAGGACGCTTACCAGACATTAATGAGTATCCATTGGGCCTCGCCCACCAAAGCCGACCAACAACCACCTCGGCCCAAACAGAATCCCAATTCGCCCGAACAGACGCCACCGCCCAGGACTGCCAGCGGACATCCCAAAACCACTAGCAACCCGGCAGAACCGGTTGCCCACACGCAACCAAATTCGAAACAGCCCCACCCGATTCATCAAGTGCTGTTCACCCACTTGCCGCTGCAAAACGAAACCACGTACTTCATTTTGGTGAACTGCCTAGATGTGTTCATGACTTACATCTTGATTCGCTTTGGAGCGATCGAATCCAACCCGCTGGCCAACTATTTTCTGCAGCGTTGGAATTTTGCGGGCATGATTTACTTCAAAATGGCGATCGTCGCTTTCGTGTGCATCATTGTCCAACTGGTCGCCCGTCAAAATCTAACCAAGGCTCGATACCTGATTTTTTCGGGAATTGCGATCGTAGGCACTGTTGTTATTTACAGCTCGGTCCTCTTGGTTAGGCGTTTTTTGTAAACTGGGCTGGGGCATGCAAAACACAATGGCCACCCTGTCAGCAAATCGCATTTAGTGTCAAAATATAAGTGCCCGATTGCTGCTTAACACCAGAATCGGCTGCATTGAAGGAGCGTATGGGAGCAATCCACGGCACTCGATGCAGATCGTCCACCTATCGCCGCCGGCTAGTAAGCCCCCAAAAACTGCCGAGCTTTGCCAATACTAAACTTTGCTAACACTAAAGTTTGCCAACGTTCACTTTGCCCATAGAAACCACGAAGCCCTTGACTATGCAGAACCGATCTAATGTTTCACCCGGGTTGCGATTTCGCGAAGCGCTGCAACATGAGCGACCGCTGCAAGTGGTTGGTACTATCAATGCCTACTGCGCCCTGATGGCTGAACAGTCGGGCTTTCGGGCTGTTTACCTTTCCGGCGCTGGCGTGGCCAATGCCTGTTTTGGATTGCCCGATCTTGCAATGACGTCTTTGACCGAGGTCGTTGAGGAAATACGGCGAATCACCGCAGCCACCGATTTGCCGTTATTGGTCGATGCGGACACCGGCTGGGGACACGCGTTTTCCATTGCCCGAACCGTTCGGCAATTCACGGCCGCAGGTGCCGCCGGCTTGCATATTGAAGATCAACGCAATGCCAAACGTTGCGGACATCGCCCCAACAAAGCGTTGGTCAGCGGCCAGGAAATGTGCGACCGAATCAAAATGGCAGTCGATGCCAAAACGGACCCCGACTTTGTGATCATGGCCCGAACCGATGCCATCGCTGGCGAAGGCATTGATTCCGCCGTGGTTCGCGCCAAAATGTATGCCGATGCAGGTGCGGACATGATTTTCGCTGAAGCATTGCATACCTTGGAAAATTGCCAGACCTTTGCCAACGCGGTGGATGTTCCCGTTCTGGCGAACATTACCGAATTTGGCAAGACGCCCATGTGGACAACGCAACAACTGGCAGACGCTGGAATTGCCGTCGCACTCTATCCGCTGTCAGCGTTCCGAGCGATGAACCAAGCGGCAAAAAATGTTTTCGACACTTTGCGATCCGAAGGCTCACAGGCTTCGACCTTGCCTTCGATGCAAACTCGCGACCAACTGTATCAAAATCTAGGTTATCACGACTACGAATCCAAATTAGATCAATTGTTTTCCGAGGGAGAATCATGAGCGAACCAAAAAAGAAAACGGGTGGCTTGGCAGGCATTACTGCTGGCGAAACCGCAATCGCGACCGTGGGAAAAGAAGGAAGCGGTCTAAATTATCGTGGGTATTCAATCTACGACCTGGCCGAACATTCGACCTTTGAAGAGGTCGCTTACTTACTGCTGCACGGCCAATTGCCCACCGAAACGGAGTTGAATCTCTTCGTCGACTCGCTAATCGCCCAGCGTGACTTGCCCAAAGCGTTGAAGGAAACGTTGAAAGCGATCCCTGCCGACGCACACCCCATGGACGTGCTGCGAACGGGTTGTTCTATGTTGGGATGCCTGGAACCTGAACCCAATTCACCAACGCCACAGCAGGGCCTAGATGTTGCCGTCCGCTTGCTGGCTTGCTTTCCGTCGATGTTAATTTTTTGGTTTCGCTATCATCGCGACGGTAAAGAAATCCAGTTGAGCGGAAACGAACGCTCGCTGGCCGGATTTTTCTTGGAACTACTGCATGGCAAAACGCCCTCCCCGGTTCACGTTCAAGCGATGGATGTTTCGTTAATCCTGTACGCCGAACATGAATTTAACGCCTCGACCTTTGCTGCTCGCGTTTGCACGGCCACACTTTCAGATATGTACTCGGCCGTCACGGCAGCCATTGGTACGTTGCGAGGCCCGTTGCATGGCGGTGCCAACGAAGCGGCAATGGAACTAATTCAGCGTTTCGACGACGCTCCATCGGCTGAAGCGGGGATCATGAAAGCCCTAACAGACAAATCGCTGATCATGGGTTTCGGGCATCGAGTTTATCGCGAATCGGATCCTCGCAACGTAGTCATCAAACGCTGGGCAAAACAATTAGCCAATCAGGTCGGTGACACTCGGTTGTACCCTGTTTCTGAACGAATTGAAGAGGTGATGTGGCGCGAAAAGAAACTGTTCCCTAACCTAGACTTCTACAGCGCTTCGGCCTACCACTTCCTCGGAATTGAAACCCAGCTGTTCACTCCCATTTTTGTTTGTTCCCGAATCACTGGCTGGGCGGCACATGTTCTAGAACAACGATCCAACAATCGATTGATTCGCCCCGCTGCCGATTACATTGGCCCTGAACCTCGCGACTACGTTTCCATCGAAAATCGTAGCTAGAGATCACCACCACTTAATCTCTTCAGAGGCATTTCCTTGGACCTTTAAGAGGTCTTACCGCTTGTCGAACGCAATCGCTGCCACTCGGGTCGCTGCCACCCGGGTCGCTGCGATTGCTTGGGTTCGGATTTCAGTGCCGGACACACCACAAGCACAATCGACCCGAGGCCGCATTTTTTTGATAAACCAAACGACTTCCTTCCTTTTTTGATACCAACGATACGCCATGAGCCATACCGCCGTACGCAGCAACAACGCCCTTGTCGATCCGCTATTTAACGAAATCATCGATTACGTCTATGACTACCCAATCACCAGCGACCTGGCTTGGGACACAGCCCGTTGGTGCCTAATGGATTCACTGGGCTGCGCGATGATGGCGTTGAAGTTTCCTGCGTGCACCAAATTGCTAGGACCAGTTGTCCCGGGCGCGACATTAGACAACGGCGCCCGAGTCCCTGGGACTTCCCATCGACTGGAACCTGTCGCTGCGGCGTTCAATATTGGTGCGATGGTTCGCTGGCTGGATTACAACGACACTTGGCTAGCCGCCGAATGGGGCCATCCGTCAGATAACCTGGGCGCGATCCTAGCATGCGCCGACTACATGGCTTCGACAACCCATCCAGCGATTACCGTCAAGTCTATCTTGGAAGCGATGATCAAAGCTCATGAAATTCAAGGCGTCTTGGCAATTGACAACGGGTTTAATCGAGTCGGATTGGATCATGTGCTTTTAGTTCGCGTGGCTTCGACAGCGGTGGCGGCCAAGCTTTTAGGTGCCAACAAGGGCCAGGCGTTTAACGCATTGACCCATGCCTGGATCGATGGCGGAGCGCTGCGAACCTATCGTCATGCACCCAGTACCGGTTCGCGGAAAAGTTGGGCCGCAGGTGATGCCACCAGTCGCGCGGTGCGTTTGGCACTGATCGCCATGACCGACGAAATGGGTTATCCGCAGGCTTTATCGGCGCCCAAATGGGGATTTCAAGACGTACTTTTCGAATCCAAGCCCGTCACTTTGGCGCGAGAACTGGATTGCTATGTAATGGAACATGTGCTGTTCAAGATCTCTTTTCCAGCAGAATTCCATGCCCAAACGGCAGTGGAAGCCGCGATGACCCTGCACCCGGAAATTAAGGATCGTCTAGATCAAATCCAGCGAATCGAAGTTCGAACGCAAGAGCCGGGGGTACGCATCATCGATAAATCAGGTCCGTTAAATAACCCCGCCGATCGGGACCATTGCTTGCAGTACATGATTGCCGTCCCGTTGATCTTTGGTCGCTTGACGGCCGATGATTACGAAGACAATATCGCATTGGACCCGCGCGTCGACCAGCTACGCGACAAAATGGTGGTCAGCGAAAATACCCACTTTTCCAAAGACTATTACGACCTACAACTTCGATCGATTCCCAACAGCATTCAAGTCTTCTTTGCGGACGGGACCAGCACAGAAAAGGTCGAAGTGCACTTCCCTGTAGGACATCGCCGCCGACGTGAAGAAGGCCTACCGCTGATGAAGCAAAAGTTTCTAACCGCAATTGGCCAGCAATACTCTGGCGATGCTTTGAAGCCGCTGGAGACTCTGTTTGACGATCTTCCAAAACTTCTGGAAATGCCCGTCTCCGAATTTGCGAAGCACTGGGTCAAGGCCTAGAGATTTTCAGGGACTCAAGGCATCAGAAAACCCGTAGCAGGAAGCCAATCGATGGCGTGGAATCCAAGGGAACTCTCTGCGAATCCTCGCCAAACAGGGCTTGCTCCTGGATCACAAAAAACTGCTCAATCATTGCCGGCGGCAACCCAGGCTGCCGGATCTCGTCCATCTGACCCGACCTGAATTTCAGCATCCCAAACACTTCTGGAATCTTTCAACAGCTAAAACGCCATCGGTTCGGCCGCTTGCTTTTGTTGCGCGAAACCGCACACTGCAAAAAAACACGAAGACCAACGAAGTAATAGATTGCCCAACATTTACGGCCTGAAACAGGCCTCAGGACCATTCGTGCCCACCCGCGTCGCTAATCACAGTAGCAAGAACCTAGCACCCGGGCCCTTTACCATTTTGACCACGCCAAAGCACCACTGACCGCGCATTGCCGCGCCTTCTCAAAGAGAACCAATCATGTAGAACAAGCAGGCACCGCTCAACCTAGTTATACTGTGCGTAGCACTACGTGCTGGCGCGACCGCTTCGGAAACCTGTTGTGCGTTCATGCTGGGCGCTTATTCAGGTTCAGGTCGGTAGGTTCAGGTCGGTAGGTTCAGGTCGGTAGGTTCAGGTCGGTAGGTTCAGGTCGGCGTGACGGGGCTTAATGCCGTTAGCCTTTCGCAGGTTCTGACCTTTGACCTTCCAATCCACTGATTTCCAGATAAATTCGCAACAGGATTCGGCATCGTGATAAAATCGTTCCAAGAACAAGCTGACTATTGGAAGAAATCCCGATCCCTCTTCAATTTCGCCAGCAAGTATTTCTTTGCGATTGCTGCGGGAATTGGGCTGACTGCTTGGCCAGCATTGACCCTAGGACAAGACGCGTCGCTGGTGGCGTTGCCTACCGAAATCCACTCGATCCTTACTTCAGTATGCGCTGACTGCCACAGTCCAGATGCGGCGGAGGCGAATGTTCGGTTCGATAATTTCGCGACGCTTAAGATCGACGCGCAACTGGAACTTCTGAACCGGGTGCAGGATCAACTTTTCTTTGGCCTAATGCCCCCTGAGGATGCTCAGCAACTTGCCCCCCATCAGCACGGCCAAATGACCCACTGGTTGCGGACGGAACTTCGCCTGCGAGGCGCTTCGAAATTGGACGAAAAATTACGCGATCCTGCGTATGGCAATTATGTCGAGCACACGAAGTTGTTTGACGGTTCGGTCAGCCAGAAGCCCTTCACTCCGGCTCGCCGTTGGCTGGTCAGCCCGCAAATTTTTCACCAGCAAGTCAATGACATTTTCGGCTTGACTGACGGGAATCGACAAAACAGCTTCTACGGTGTGACCAATCCTTTCGTTCTACCCGACCGTTCAGGCGTGCGGGATTATGACATTGCTTGGGTGCGATCTGGTTCATGCGCAGTTTGAGGCTTGGAAATTCGGGGTTTGATTTCGAATAACATCGCTGACGGGTGGAATGGCGGCTAACATTTTACCAAACACTTGGTTCCAAATGTTGCTCAGCTTGATACAGCGAA
>JBDNHU010000285.1:0-7913 GCA_041688615.1 Mariniblastus sp.
AAATTCATGACCCGCAAAGCATTTAAGCGATAGGAAAGATAACACTTTCTAGCCGTTAGTTCCTAGGTAAATAGATTTCTATTAAAAGGGGCTTGATCGATGCCTGCACCCAATTCTGAAGATGCGAGATTAAATCCGTTGCTTGGTTCGCCGAGTCTTTCGGAAGTGCATGGCACTATCCAGCTTGCATTGGATACGCAACTTAGGGCCTGTCTATCTCAATCCAATGGGCAAGGCTTGGAAGACGTCGTCAAATACTGGCACTTGTGGCAGCCAAAGCAAAAGCAACAACTGTTGGAATCTGAATATCGCTTAACCGATGCGATCAGAAAATCACTTTATGACAGTGATGCCAGGACCAAAGCCAATGCCTTTGCTGCGATCGCTGATCTGTTAGATTTGGAACTGTTAGACGACTTGGTGAAGATTACCATCCAACCAAACTATGTTCACAAAGAAACTTCAGCCCAGCTCATTAAGCAATTGGCGTTTGAGATGTTCAAACGGACCAAGGATCAGAAGGCGTCGGCTTCCGCTGCGGCGGTAGCGGTCGATGCAAACCACCAAGCCATTGATCGTTCGATCGATTTCTTTTGGCCAGCGAATCGGACGCATTTCCGATTACAAATGGAAATCGCGGTTCGCGAATACAAACACCACAAACGCAAAGAGATTTTGTTAGCTTATCTCTTATTCGCAGATTATGACGATCCATATGTTCGCCAAGCGATAAGTTCGCAGAGCCACGAGGCGCATCACGATCTGTTGAAAATACTAGGCGAATCCAAATCACTGCCAGTGTTGCAGAAACTGGCAGGTTACATCGGTGTCAAGAATCCACCGATACAGCTTTCCAGGCTATGGGCTCAACACAAAGATAGAGAATTTGCAAAATCGTTACTTCAAACCATTGCTGAATCACCCATTGAAATCGCAACGGCGAATATCAAACGGATTCAGCAACCGGTTTGGCTGCACGAGGCAATTCACACCGTCAGTGATCTAAATGAATCACAACAAAGTGCTCTCTTGTTGGTCATCGGGCAATGCCTAAACGAACCGGAAGTGATCTTGGAAGCGTTGGTTCGTTTGCTTCCACAGCTTGAAATAAGTGTTCGGCGCAAGGCGATTTTCGCCATTTGTCAGGTCGAAGGTATCAAGGCCAATCAAGTCGTGTCCTACCTTATTGATCAGGAAGCAGACGGAACATCCTTGGCGATGTTGCTCCCCCAAATGAGACGACGAAATATTCAAGGTGCGATGAAGCGGTTACTGGTTTTCTTAGATCACGGTAATGAACAAGTGCGCTTAGCGGCCGCGGGTGCATTCCAAGAGTGTAGCGTTCAAAGGTACTTGGCGGCGTTCGATCAATTGGACGAAATGGTCAGGAAGAGTACCGGGCAATTAGTGTTTAAAGTCGACCCAAACACACAACGAGTGCTTCAGAATGAGTTGCTTTCTGGCGTTCGTGCTAGACAGTTGCGTGCCTTAATTGCGATACGATCCATTGGTTCGAAGGTCGACCTGCAGGCGAGCATAGCGTCGTTGCTGGGGAACGCAGATCCAAAGATTCGTGAGGCTGCTGCAGGAACCTTGGGATTTTATGAAAATTCAGAAGCAAAGTCGATCTTGCGACGCACGTTAATGGACGAAAACCCAGTCGTCCGAAAAGCAGCCGAACGCAGTCTGCAGAAATTGATGAACATTGGCTAGAATCAGCTGACTGCAGCAAGCATGTGGTTTGTTTATTTTCTGTTTCGAATCCCGTTGAACCATAAACGGTTCACAACCCGGAAGATAGTTTTATGGTCGACAATTCAGACGTCAATGATCCGGCCACTCGTTTCGACCATGCTCCGGTTGGAGATTTGGTCGGAATGAAAGTTCAGCCGTCAAACGATCTGGGAACGGCGACGGTAACTTTAGATGTGTCAACCATTCATCAGAACCCCATGGGGACCGTTCATGGAGGCATAATCGCACTTCTGGCCGATACGGCGATGGGCGTTGCTTTTGGACGAACGCTGGATCGATCGCAAACGTTTGGAACCATCGACCTGCGAGTCGATTTCATCCGACCTGTGACGCAGACAACGCTTACGGCCGTTGGAAAGCTGATTAAACGCGGGGCTCGAGTCGGGTTCGTGCAAGCCGAGATTCACAGCAGCCAAAAGAAGTTAATTGCGACTGCCAGTTGCACGTGCTTGGTCGTTCCCTTGGAAAGTGAATAACGCTTCAATAGGAACCGTGACACACGCTAAATTTTAGGCGTGTGCAGCCGATCTTCCGTGCCGCTAATTGGTTGCGCAAAAAAAGCCCAGACCGGAACCGGTCTGGGCTTAGTAATTTTTGCGTCTGCAACTTCGTCATTCAAGCGGTAAACGAAGGCAACGCTGGCCGAAGCAATTATCTTTTAAGCAAGACAAGCCTAGTTCGCGTTAGCAGCCTGAAGCATTGCCTTGGTTTGAATCAACCTTCGTTGATGCGAAAGCTTTTCCGCCGCCGTTGACGGTGATTCGGTTTTGATGACCGACAGTTGGCTTTCTAATTCGCTGCTGTTCAGTTTATTCAAAGGAATTGCCACGTTCGTTAGAACGCTAACGACATTCTTATCCACTTGAACAAAACCGCCTTCAACAAAATACTTCGACTCTTGGCCTGCTTGGGCTACCTTGAGGACGCCAGGTCCCATCCGACCAATCATTGGAGCATGACCGGGAAGAATCCCTTTGGATCCATCAAATAGCGGTACAATTACCGAATTGGCAACGCATTCCAAAAGAGTTTTTTCTGGTGTGACCACCAGCAGGTTTAGTTGGGACATTCAACTAGGCTCCCTTAGCCATTCGCTTGGCTTGTTCTTCGGCTTGTTCGATGCTACCCACGTACATGAAAGCACTTTCGGGTAGATGATCCCACTTGCCATCACACAATTCATCAAAGCTGCGAATGGTGTCAGCCAGCTTGGTAAATTCGCCGCTCTTTCCAGTAAAGACTTCCGCCACGTAGAATGGTTGCGACAAGAAGCGTTCCATACGGCGTGCGCGGTGAACAATCAGCTTATCTTCTTCACTTAGTTCATCAACACCCAGAATAGCGATGATGTCTTGCAACTCGCGGTAACGTTGCAAAGTGGTTTGAACTCGGCGGGCAACACGGTAATGGGTTTCACCCACATACTGAGGATCCAGAATTCGACTTGAAGAAGCCAGTGGATCCACTGCTGGGTAAATGCCCTTTTCCGAAATTGAACGTTCAAGGTAGATAAACGCATCCAACTGACCAAAAGCGGTCGCAGGTGCTGGATCGGTCGGATCATCCGCAGGCACGTAAACCGCTTGAACCGACGTGATCGCACCACTCTTGGTGGAGGTAATTCTTTCCTGCAGCTGTCCCATTTCCGAAGCCAAAGTTGGCTGGTAACCCACGGCAGATGGCATCCGTCCAAGAAGCGCGGAAACTTCCGAACCTGCTTGACTAAAACGGAAAATGTTGTCAATAAAAAGCAAAGTATCAGCACCCGTTTGATCACGGAAGTACTCTGCCATCGTCAAACCAGTCAGAGCCACTCGCAAACGTGCACCTGGTGGTTCGTTCATCTGGCCAAACACCATGCATGTTTGGTCGATAACGCTTCGGCCCGTGTCACCGATCTTAGTTTCTTGCATTTCCAACCAAAGATCCGTACCCTCACGTGTGCGTTCACCTACACCAGCGAACACAGAATATCCACCGTGTTCTTTCGCAATACGAGCAATCAATTCGGTCAAAATAACGGTCTTGCCTAGACCCGCACCACCGAACAAACCCGCCTTACCACCCCGCACAAACGGAGTCAGCAAGTCAATCACCTTGATACCGGTTTCGAAAACTTCGGTGCTGGTGGAAAGATCTTCTAGCTTCGGAGCGGCACGGTGAATCGGACGCATCTCAGCGCCAGAAACAGGACCACGATTGTCAATCGGTTCGCCCAATACGTTAAAAACGCGTCCCAATGTTGCTTCGCCAACTGGGACGGTCACGGGCAAGCCTGTGTCCACACAATCTTGACCGCGAATCATGCCGTCGGTGCTACCAAGGGCAACACAACGAACTCGACCGCCACCCAAATGTTTGGAAACTTCGCCAACTAGGCGAACCTTCTTGCCATCGGCACTGGCTAGTTCGACTTCCACAGCATTGTAGATCGCGGGCATGCTGTTATCAGCAAACTCGGCGTCAAAGGTTGAACCGATAACCTGGGTCACTCGACCGACTTGTTTTTCACTTACAGTTGCCATTCGCTTTCAATCTCTCTGCTTATTCATCTGGGCAATTCTCGCTCCGGATCGTAACTATCCAGAACCATGCCGATTCGAAGTATCAATAAACGATTGTCTTGGGTTGGGCTTGGGTAACGTCCCTTGCCATCGCCCCTTTCAAGAGCGATCGCAAAATCAAAAAACCGCCAGCCTTCTTAACTATGAACTTAATGCTTCTACGCCGCCGATAACTTCCATGATTTCGCCAGTAATCTGCGACTGCCGAGCACGGTTGTACGTGCGGCTAAGCGAACGAATCATGTCCGAGGCGTTTTCCGTTGCGGACTTCATGGCAACCATCCGAGCAATTTGCTCGCTAACCGCTGCATCCAAGAAACATTTGAACAACTTCACTTTGAAACTGGTTGGAACCACTTCCTCTAAAATCGATTCTGCTGACGGCATAAATTCGTAGACCGATTCGCCATCCTGGCCGTCTTTTCCATCTTTCCCCGCAGCGTTACCCTTGTCCGCAGAATCCGTCAAACTTCCTAATGGCAGCAACGTTTCCACCACCGCCACCTGACGCGAACTTGAAACAAACCGGGTGTAAACAACATCCAAACGGTCAATACCGTGGGTCAAGTAACGGTCAAGCAATTCCTGAGCGATTGGTTCGACTTCAGAAAACTTTGGCTGATCATCAAAATGCAGGTAGCCCGAATCTACTTTGATCCCTCGGAATTTCAAGCCGTTGATTCCGCGCTTTCCAGAGGCGTCTACTTTCAAATTACATTGCTGCGAAAGTTCTGTGTAGCGTTGCATCGCCAAACGCAACACGTTGCCGTTGTAACCACCGCACAAACCACGGTTACTGGTTAGCACCAACAAAACAGCGTTCTCGGTCTTCTCTCGACCGTCCAGCAACGGGTGGCTAACTTCTAGGCCCGCATTGGCCAAGTCGGCAACCACCTTCGCCATCCGATTCGTGTAATCGGTAGCGGCCATCGCACGTTCCATCGCTTTCTTGAAGCGAGCGGTTGCGATCAATTCCATCGTCCGAGTAATCTTCTTGATGTTCTTGATCGATTTTCTTCGCTTATCCAGCGCTCTGGCATTTGCCATCGTGTCGTCTCGGGATCTATCAAGGAAGGTACGATTGCCTGACGATAAACTTTCAACCAAGGAAAGTATCAGAACTGATATCAGTCATGCGTAAACTACAACTGTCAGTTCGCCCAATTTTCATTCGGCAAACCTGCAACAGTCACGATTAATTCTTAGCCGCAGGTCGGAAGCGTTTTCCAAACTCTTGAATTGCTGTGCGAACCGCAACAGTCACGTCGTTATCTTCCTTCTTCATGACGTCACCACTGTTCACGTTCTGGTTCAAAAGATCCCATACATCTTGTTTGCTGTCATGCATGAAGGATAGGAATTCTTCTTCCCAGCGACGTACGTCAGTGATTGGCACTTTATCCAAATGACCCCTAGTGCCAGCATAAATCACCATGATTTGGTCCGCAATTTCTAGCGGTTTGTACTGGTTTTGCTTCAACAATTCGACCATGCGGTAACCGCGGTCCAATTGTTGTTGGGTTGCTGGATCCAGGTCAGTCCCCAACTGGGCGAACGCTTCCAATTCACGGAAGGCTGCCAAGTCTAGACGCAGAGAGCCGGAAACATTCTTCATGGCCTTCACCTGAGCGGCACCGCCCACGCGAGAAACCGAAATACCCGCGTTCATCGCAGGACGAACACCCGAGAAGAAAAGGTCGGGTTGCAAGTAAATTTGACCGTCGGTAATCGAAATCACATTCGTCGGAATGTAAGCCGAAACTTCACCTTCAAGCGTTTCAATAATGGGAAGCGATGTGATCGAACCGCCACCTAACTCAGCACTCAACTTGACGCTTCGTTCCAGCAAACGACTGTGGCAGTAAAACACGTCACCAGGAAACGCTTCGCGACCTGGAGGACGTCGCATCAAGAGGGAGAGTTCACGATAGGCGGCTGCCTGCTTTGAAAGATCGTCGTAAACTACCAAGCAATGGCCGCCCTTGAAGGCAAAGTACTCTGCCATCGCGGTACCTGCATAAGGTGCCACGTACTGAACAGGAGCTGGCGAACTCGCACCCGAGACAACGACGGTGGTGTATTCCATCGCGCCCATCTCTTCAAGCTTCGCAATGACGCCGGCAACCGAACTGTCCTTTTGGCCCACCGCGACATAGAAACACTTGACGTTCTTGCCTTTTTGATTCACGATCGCATCAATCGCGACCGATGTCTTGCCCGTTTTGCGGTCGCCAATAATCAATTCACGCTGTCCACGACCGATTGGGGTCATCGCATCAACGGCTTTTAAGCCCGTTTGCATCGGTTCGTGAACCGGTTGGCGTCCGGCAACGCCAGCAGCAATCCGCTCAACTGGGTAGCGTTCGCTTGAACTAATCGGACCTTTTCCGTCCAGTGGATTACCCAAAGGATCGATCACGCGGCCGATAACCGCATCACCAACGGGGACACTTAACAATTGTCCCATCGCCTTGACTTGATCGCCTTCTTGGATCTTCAGGTAGTCACCCAAAATGATCACGCCCACACTGTTCTCTTCCAGGTTAAACGCAAGTCCCTGAACACCGCTAGGAAACTCGACCATTTCACCCGCTGCAACGCCGCTTAGTCCGTGAACTCGCGCGATGCCGTCACCTACCTCTAACACAGTCCCAACTTCTCGCACATCGATTTGATTATCGAATTGCTGAATCTCTTGTTGGATTACCGATGCGATTTCATCCGCATTGAACTTCATGAATAACCTCGCGTACGTATCTCGAAGTGTTGGCAAACATTGTACTAGCCAAACCCGAAAAACTGCTGTGATGCAAAATCTGAAACAGTGTGACTGGTGATCAATTAATTTGTCTCGAGATGCTTGCCCAAATCTAGAAGCAAATCACCAAGCTTCTAGCACCTTTATCAACTCCGTGTTCGATAAAGAACGGACTATGCCTTCACTCCAACGATTTCCGAATCCGGGACTTTAACGCAGCCAGAATTCGCAAACGAAGTCGTTAGATCCAAACTCAACGCACAAATCTTATATAATTCTAACGTCGTGCCCATTCTACAAAACGAATTACATAGTTCTACAAAACGAATTACATAGTTCTACAAAACGCTTGCGAATCGATCGAACTGAGCACGAATCTTCTCAACTGAATTCTGCACCGTGGACTTTCGGACTCGTTCAAGCTGGGCTTGAATGCTGCCGTCAAAAACGGTGTCTCCCACTCGGATCTGCAAACCACCCAAAAGTTGTTCATCGATCAAAGCGGTAAGGTTGACTTTTTTCCCGATAGCTGCTTCCAGCTTCTCTACGATTCGATCGACCGAAGCACTTTCCAGTTCGCTAGAAGATGTGATCGACACATCCACCACGCCAATTTCATCGTTGTACAACCGACGCGTCTCAGAAACGATTGCCTGAATGCAATCGAACCTGCCGTGTCGGCATACCACCTTTAAGAAATTGACCAGCGACGTTGTGCTGCGGCCGGAAAAAATTCGATCGATGAAAGCAGACTTCTCGGCGAAACTAACCCTTGTTGAACCAAGAACACCGATCAACCTGGGTTGCTTCTGAAGGACGTCTTCTCCCAAAGAATC
>JBDNHU010000033.1:0-2963 GCA_041688615.1 Mariniblastus sp.
GATGAAACTGCGGGTCAGCAATTTACGTAGAGCCGTCACTTCATGCTACCAAATCTTGAGACTACCTGACCCAGGGTGTTACGTGAATAAGACAAAAGTTTCAGCTGGCGTGCAAAACAAATCTTAACTTCCGAGCTTGGCTGACTATTTTCAAACAGGTTCTGCGCAATGGGTACTCAATGGGTACTCAATGGGTACTCAATGGGTACTCAATGGTTACTCGTTCGATTTCCACTGCCGCTTGCGCAAACATTCTTTTAGCTGAACGAATCCCAATGTGTCCTGGCCGTCATTGGTTCGTAATCCAAGTGTTGCCAAAAATGGAGGCAAAGGCTGGGCTTGATACTCCGTAATAGGCGGTCATTCCCTGCACTTGAGTCTTAGACATTTCATGCATCCATACAAAATTGACCAAGCGAATTTCATTGCGATAGGTGTCCCATGAAGTGAAAACCGCTTTCACGAATTCCGCCTGCATCGGTTACGAACTTCCGTTCGCCATCCCGCTTGGGAAACCGGTTTCGAGTAGAAAGACAGGCTTGCCATCTGCAATTTTAGCCAATCGTGCGAAGTCGTCGGAAACTTGTAAAGGTTGGCTGACTTGGAGGGCTTCGTCCATCCGATAGTAGGTGACCATCAATGCATCGGCTTGCCGATTGAGTTGGGCTATCGCGGAGTCCTGGGCGCCGACAGTCGCGTTCCAAGTGGTTTTGACATCAATTGGGATCGACGGATATTTATGCGTGATGGGGTCCCGAACGGCTGAAAAGAATCGTGCAAACTGAGTCCACTTCTCTTGGTCGTCACGCAGCTTGCCAGCCATCCACTTTGTTACCAATCGAGATCGCCGAAATGGTTGCATCAGGCAATCCCGCAAGCACAAAGTCAACAAGGCAGTTGAATTCCGCAATCAATTCAGGATCGTCAAAAGGTCTTCCAATAAATCGTGCTACGGCGAGCGTTGCGTCGGACGATTTGTCGAATAGGCATTCCAGCTTCGAATTAATATTGTTCGGGGGGAGCGTGTTTTTCTTTTGCTCTTGAGTCTAGCTGATCGTCATCTTCGTCCCGGCACTCTTGAAGGCGATTAATCCCAGAACCAATACATCACTCTAACGGGATCGTAAAGAAACAGAGTTGTCATGACGAACAGCATAAGACAATAGGTCCCAACACAAATCCCTCGATTCAACAGCGGTCGAGTAGAAACGCTACGGCCAAACGGTCGTGCCGCGGCCATTACTAAGCCAATCGGTACCAAGAATAACCCTGCCAGCCATAATAACCCAGCCAACGTCCCAATTATCCCGGCAGTAGTCTCCAAAATGCCATGAATCGGTACCTCACCAAATTTGGGCGGGCGGCCCAATGAAAACGCCGTGATTGCCCAGGTGAGATAGATGAAAGTGAAGGCAATAGCCGGCTGCAAAAAGAGCAACCACCACAACAGAACCGGAAATCGCGACTCACGCTGGGGTAGTTCACTAACGATCGACGTTTGGTAAGGATTATCTTCAAGCATGCGCGTCTTACGATGGTTAGGGGCCAATCAATCGCCCCAGGAAATTTCTAACTTCCAAGCCATCGGGTTGCGTAATTTAGGTGCATTGATTTGTTTTATAGGCAATTAGAAGTGCAAAATGCGTACTCCGCCCACGCAAGACTGGTTGTCGTCCAGGAACGGTCACAACTTCAAAAACGGACCCAATCCAATGAATCGGATAACGCCTTGGTTTCTGATCCTCAGGTTCATAATGTGCTTCACATTCATAATGTGCTGTTTGACCTGGTCCATTCTTAATCAAGTCTGATCGGTTTTTAATCAAGATGCCAGTTGCCTTGCAAGCCATTGACTTCAAGCAACGCCTGCCAAACATTCAGCAGGTAAAAATCAAATTCCTAGTTCGGAACCCCGCGACTGCGAAGTTCATCGGGCAATGGCACGTCGGGTTGGGCCGGTGCCGGCAATCAGAGAATCACTTGGTGTGTCATCTGGATCCAAGTGAAAGAGGGAATCGTATGGAAATAAAAAACTTTTCATGAAAAGTTACCGGTTTCGCGATTTTTAGGCAATCGCGGCGATACTGAATTTGACTTCAGGTTTCTCGAATGTGTTTTTTGTCACTGACTTTGGCGTCACTCGGGTTTGAGTCCTTCATCGGGCGGCAGTTTTCGGTGGAACGCTTGTCCCATCGTCACCGCAATGGTGACGACAGTTATTGGAACGGCAAAGTAAAGGATGGCGGTGTTGAACACTGGAAGCGCTTGGTGATCGGTCGCAATCAAAATCAAATACGTGGTGTAAACCAAATAGTAGGTAAACAGGAATCCTCCTTCCCAACGTGAAATGACCCCACCGGTAAAAAAAATGGGCAGGCAAGCGAAGGCCACGGCAATCATGAGCGGAAGATCGAATGAAAGTACCGCTGGCGAAACGTCAATGGCCGAGGGAGCAACAAGGGCTGACAGACCAAGCACACCTAAAAGGTTGAACAGATTACTGCCGACAACATTGCCGACGGCTATGTCACGTTCGCCGCGCAGGCTGGCCACAATGGACGTGACAACCTCGGGCAAGGAAGTTCCGACGGCGACGATGGTTAACCCGACCACCAATTTATCCACGCCCATGTAGTCTGCGAATTTCACGGCACTGTCGACCAGCCAACGCGAACCAATCACTAGTAGTACGACGCCACATACGATCACAGCGACGTGCGTAATCACAGTATGTTTTGTCGGTTTTTCAATCAAAGCCGTCGTCGATTCCGAATCGTTTGTCGTCTTGCGACTACTGTAGATTAAGATACCGGTGTAAAGAATCAGGCCCAGAAACAGTAGACCGCCATCTAGGCGACTCAGTTGGTGATCCCATGCCAACACAAACGCCAAAACCGATGCCACGATCATCAATGGAACGTCCAATCGTATCAGTTGTTTAGATACCACCAGGGGGCAGATCA
>JBDNHU010000286.1:0-5673 GCA_041688615.1 Mariniblastus sp.
AGAAGCTCCCAAGGGTTTGGCTGTTCGCCAATGAAAGTGGTACGTGAGCTGGGTTCAGACCGTCGTGAGACAGGTCGGTCCCTATCTGCCGTGGGCGTTCGAAACTTGAAGGGGTTCAACTTTAGTACGAGAGGATTTAGTTGGACGAAGCTCTGGTGTACCAGTTGTCACGCTAGTGGCATGGCTGGATAGCTAACTTCGGAAAGGATAAACGCTGAAAGCATCTAAGCGTGAAGCCATCCCTAAGATTAGGTTTCGTAGCTTTTGCGAAAGTCCCCTGGTAGACTACCAGGTTGATAGGCTGTGGTGTGTAAGTACAGTAATGTATTAAGCTAACCAGTACTAATGGACGAAGGCTTGACCACTTATATCTAGCGTTTTTATATGCTATTGAGAGTGATCAGGCAACGCATTAAGGATTTGTCCAAGCGATAAGTCCTGTACAGTAACCTTCGGGTTGCAAATAGTCTGAATTTCAGACTTTCCAAACATTGAACAAGTACGGTTCTAATGAGTTGTTTGGTCAGCAAAGTTGTTTTAACAACGCTGCTAGGTTATTTCACTTAAGCTACATAAATTGAATACAATTGAATATCTAGTGACGTCTGGATGAATAAGTCAGACGTTGCTTTTCCGGTAACTATATCAAAGTGGCCACACCTGTTCCCATCCCGAACACAGTAGTTAAGCACCTTGAGCCGATGATAGTGCTGCAAGCGTGAAAGTAGGTATTGCCGGTTTTATTTTTTACCCTGGATTTGAATGCAAAACATTCCTTTCCGGGGTTTTTTTATGCGCTGATGGTTCCAGTATTCAAATGTCTAGTAGCCCACCGGGCGAGGGCTATCACAAGGTCAAGGATTGGCGCTTTTGGGCAGGACGTCGTTGGGTGTTTGAACGTCGGACACTTAACCGTGGAACTGTAGGAGCGTTTGCTTTTTGAAACGGGGAACCGTTTCGGAATTCTTTGGCCTCGTCCCAGTATAAGGTTGAGTCGGCCGAGGATTTGCAGCTGGTTTCAAGTGACAACTTGGTGGTAGATTGCCAAGTAGGATTTAACCGGGATGGGGAAGTGAAGAATGGACCCTGCAGTTGGCGGAAGTAGGTAAGTGGGTGGCGGTGAAGGTTTTTGCGAGAATGGACGTATTCGCGGTGGTTCAAATGACGCTAAACGTGATAGACAAATCTTAAGTAGGCTTTGATTGCTTGGGTTGTGCCCATTTCTATGCCCACAGGACTAAGATCGCAGCAATCGCAATCATTGGCAGAGCGATGGCGTTTTTTAGTTTCGGTTTCTGTTTGAGCCACCAGGTGCTGATCATTAACATGAAAAACACTTCGACTTGGCCCAAAGTTTTCACGTAGGGAACGTTCTGAAGTGACATCGCTGAGAACCAGCCCAGCGATCCAATGCTGCTGCAGACGCTGATTGTGACTGTCAACTTGGGCTTGAGCAGTAGGATTTTCAACGTCGCGGGGTCCCTGGCCAATAAGTAACCGACCAGAGTTGTGGTTTGCAGGCAGATGACGCTGACCAGTACCCAGGCGGCCCGGTGTGGGAATGGAAGTTCAAGGACTAGACTAGCTTCGCGGATCCACAGTGACGTTAGCGCGAATGCAGCTCCGCATGCCAAGCCCAATAGGGCCGTTGAGTAAGAGATTCGCTTTGATTTTCCTTGGCTACTGAGCAGGATAACCGCGATGCCTCCGACGAGGACGCCCGACCAGCCAGCCAAAGACAATTGAGTTCCGAAGAATAGAACGCCCAGAATTGCGGCGGCCACCGCTTCCGATTTTGCGAGCCCTGCCCCGACCGCGTAGTTGTTCAGCTTGAATAGCTGGACCATCAATGCTGTGGCAATAATTTGCATGGCTGACGCACCCACAACCAATCCGATGGCTGTGCTTGTGATCGTTGGCCAGGGTTGGGGCTGCCAAAGATAAAGCGACCCGAGATAAATTGCAGCCAACGGACCAGCCCACAGGAATCTAGCCAAAGTCACGCCAGCCACTCCGACGGTTTGGCCCAATTTAGCCTGGAACGCGTTCCGCCATGCCTGCATGAAGGCGGCCACTAGGGTGAATGCGATCCAATTCACAGGGCTTTACTCGTTCCTGATTGATTAGCAAAAGTAGTTCTGGAGATTCATAATCGCGTTCATTACGGTACCAGCAAAATCCGGTCGATGGGCGGATCGCTGCGGTTGCTGGTTGCTTCAAAAATACACAGCATGGTCGGATCTTTATTTCAGCTGGTTGCATTCTCAGCTGGTTACATTCTCAGCTGTTTGTAGCTATGGTGTTGAGGGTTGTTTTGCTTTTTCTGTTCGAAGTGAAGACCGTTATTCTGGGCTGCATCACAGATTCCAATGAGTGGTATCTTCCAATGGAGATCAGGAATTGTCGATTCGATTCGACTGTTTGGCTCTTGGGAAATCTCTGCTTCGCCAAGGGATCTGGCTAAGTGGTTGCAAAAGACGTAGAGCAGTGTGAGACGCGCACCCGACTGCCTGCCTTATCCCGAGTAGCAACAGCGATAAGTATTTTTCGGATATCAAGGTCGAACCATGCTTTGTTAAGTTGAGTTGGAAATTGTGTTCAACACAGCTGCAACATTACAGGTCAAGACGAAGAGGATTTCAGAGCTTCAGCCGATGGTAAGATCCGAATCCAAATCAGGTTCAGACGTCAGGGACGGGCACCTTAATAACGGGCACCTTGAAGACTGGCGACCTTGCTTTTTTCTTGGGGAAGGTAGATAATAGGGTCTGGCTTCGCAAGAGGCATTTTCGGGGGTGAATTGGAATCGACCGGATAGGTTGAAGTGATGTGTCGCGTGTCGTGGTTGGTCAGTGGGCCACGTAAAAAGCTGACCAAAACAATAAATGCAGAAGATAACTTCGCATTGGCTGCCTAATTAGAGTAGCCCCGGTTTAGGTTCTTTTCTGGAGAGAGCTGACAACTGGTAACACAATTCCAGATCGTTTCTTACCACGTTGGACACGTAAGAAGCTAAAAAAGTTTCCAAACCGCTAATCATGAATCGTGTCACCTCGAGTCAGGGTTGGTTAAAACCAAATAAGTGAATACGCACGTAGAAGCCATCATGGAAATGTCGCGGGACGCGGGTTCAAATCCCGCCGCCTCCACTAACGCTGAGTGTAAAACTCGGCTCGACGGAATTCAGGCCCGACAGCCACCAGCTGTCGGGCTTTTTTTTTGCGCCACCTATCGCGAGCTTTTCGCGATCGCCATTTTCGCGAACCGAAAATCGCGGGATGCGTCCCAAGCCGAACTCGCGCCAAAAAGTGCTCTGTTTGTCTAAAAGGTTCGGAACCACGGGACTCACCCCAAGCGAGTCACGCGAACTTTCGCCCTCGAAAAACCGGCATTTTATAAAATGGTTTTCAAGGGCTGTTTTAGTCCAATCGCCAGTCGAATTTTGTTATGGAGGCGGCGTCAAACTCCGGTCTTGATGCAGAGCAATTTATCCAAAAAGTTATGGAGGCCCATTGCCAATTATTGGCAATTAAACCAGTAACTCTTAGTTTTTTGATCGAACGCTTCCGAGATCACAAAGAGTTGGCAACTGATCAAATACAACTTTACGAATCGGGATGCTTGGCCCTTTGCTCAGAGAACAGCATTGAGAGACAAGATAGCGGTGAAGTTGGTGAGCTGGCGCCGAGTCAAAGACTAGAAATCGCAAGTCGAATCGCGGCCGTGAGTGTGTTTTGTCGTCGTCCCCTAATTTTTCGTAATCAGCAGAACTTGAAGTCAACACAATATGTGACGGTTCGTGATCTTGCCGGATTCACAGAGACGGTGCAAGGAAATGAATTTGAAGTATCGGAGAAACTGGTACGAGAAGTTTTGAGTACCGGGCTGTTTAGTGGAAAGGGGGCCGATTGTTTTGGTTTCGCTCACCAGTCGTACGCAGAATTTTTAGCTTCGCGATATCTGGTCACGCGTGGATTAGATTCAATCGAAATCGAAAAGCTTGTTTTTAGCGATAGTGAAAGTCTGGGCTCAAAAATCCACCCACAATTGATTGAAACGTGTGCTTGGATTCTTTCGCAGAACAAAGTGCTGTTCGATGCGGCACTAGCACACCACCCGCAAGCGCTCATAAACAGCGATGTGGCAAATGCGGATGAAACGGTACGGTACAAGCTTACGTCACGGCTTTTGGAATTGTTCCGGCGAAAGGAAATTTCGGCATCTGGATTTGAGGAAGTTAAACACTACTCAAAGCTGAAAAATCCGAAAATGGCGGATCTGCTAAGTCCGTACATTGCGAATCAAGAGATTTGTATTGATTCGCGAGTTTTTGCATTGAAACTTGCGGCCGAATGCGAAATCAAGGAGGTGCAGGACAGTTGTTTACAGGTCACACTAAGTTCAGAGGAGCCGTATTACTTGCGTTGCCAAGCGGCGAGAACGTTGGCAAGAATTGGCGATGCGGATCGGCTCACGAATCTGATGCCATTGGCAAATGAGCCCATTGAAGCGGATGAGGATTTAACCTTGTTCACAATCGTTGTTCGGCGTCTTTGGTCAGATTTGATTTCCGCAAAAGAGCTGTTTTCAATTCTGGCGACGCCGCGGCGCGACACATCTGGCAGCTATGGCTTTTTCCTGTGGCATGAGCTGCCAGAAAAACTTAGCGATGATGACTTGCCATTCGCGATGAATTGGGCCGCAGGGCTTAACGAAGTTCAGTCGAACGGGTTCTGCGTCCGAGATCTTGTTTCTGACTTGTCAAAGCAGGCATGGGACAAACTCTGGCATCCGGGATTTTTAGAGTCAATGGCCCGCTTCTGTCATTCTCGGCTCGGCATGCACTGCGCTTTTGTTGAGTTGGGTGAGGATCATGCCGATGAAGAAGACAAACGACGGGCAATTGTAGAAAATATTTTGAAGCTCTTTGGCAATGACGAAACAAATACGTTTTCCCTTGTCCACCGGTCTCCTCGATTGATCCGTTCGACGGATGTCGATTGGATAGTAAGCAAATTAGCGGAAGAAGAGAATCTTCAAACGCGGGCAGATTGGGCCAAACTCCTCAGGTACGTCACGGATTTCTCGAAACCCGAACACCTTGAGTCGATCAAAGAGGCAGCGATCAAGTTTAATGAAGTTCGCGTCGAATTTGATAAGGACCTGGAGGCGTTAAACCCTGAATCGGAAGAAGCTAAACGTCGAAAAGAAATCCGCGAATCTCACCAACGTAGACTGGATGAAATGAATGCGCGGCGGAACCCGCCTCCTCTCGATCCTCCGCCCGCTGTTAGGGTGAAGGAACTAATGGATTTTTGTGAGCAGGGGGAGACAGAGCACTGGTTGAGTCTGACCCGTGACCTTCAGCTAGAAGAGAATAGCACTCACTACTTAAAAGAATTCGATCCGGTACGAGTCATCGTGGAAGTGAAAGGGCTCATGGCCCGCGGAAGTTAACACCGCAATGGAAACCCAACTTCGCAATCGCTATTTGCGCGACAATGACTGCTCACATGGAATCTACTTGGTCGGACGGAATGTGTCAATGACTTTGAGACAACATGTTTTTGTAATTAGTGTGTGGTGTTGCATACGCTCGGGGGCCAGCCCCCGAACCCCCGGGATTTTCCAGGTATGGCTCAGGTGTTCAAAGGTTGTTTTGTGATTATGTTG
>JBDNHU010000287.1:0-3783 GCA_041688615.1 Mariniblastus sp.
CTTCTTCGAATTTGATGCTGACGCGTTTGCTAACGCCTGAATCTTGCATCGTAACGCCGTACAGCGTGGTGGCCGCGGTCATCGTCTTTTTACTATGGGTCACAATGACAAAGCGAGTCCAACCCAGGAAGTCCTTCAACACGTCGATAAAACGTCCAATGTTTGCTTCGTCAAACGGTGCATCGACCTCATCCAACACACAAAATGGGCTAGGGCGGTATTTAAAAATCGCCATTAGCAAACTGACAGCTGTCAACGCTTTTTCGCCACCGCTTAAGAGTGAATTATTGAATTCAGATTTCCCTGGCGGAGTCGCCACAATTTCCACTCCGCATTCCAAGATATCTTCGTTTTCCTCCAACACAATATCAGCGTGACCGCCTCCGAATGTCTTGCGATAGAGTTGCTGAAAATTGACCCGAATGATCTCCAATGTCTCGGCAAAGATCCGTCGACTGTCGGCGTTGATTCGAACAATAATTCGTTCCAATCCGTCCTTAGCCGACACCAAATCTTGGTAATGGGATTCCAGATGATTGTATCGATTTTCCAGGTCTTCCAGTTCTGCCAGCGCATCCAAATTAACCGCACCGATACTATTAATCTTGCGGCGCAGTTGTTGAATTTCCTTGTCCACTTCCTCACGATCCACAGAAACCGCAAGTTCCGGGTCCACGTCATTGCTAACGGTCAACTGATTCGTCTGCCCGTCCACCTGAAGGTCGGATGCGGGCAATGAACTTTCGCCTTCGGCTTCTTCATCAACGGCATTCTCTGTGGGGGCGGATTCGTGATCGCTTTGGTCATCTTCAGAAGGTTCGACTTCTTTTGCGTTGGCGGTGTACTGCGCCTGATACTGTAATACTTCTTCGATTTCCAAGCCGTAATCATCTCGCAAACGTTCAATCAATTGATTACGCTGCATCACCAATTGGTTGGTCTCGCCCTCGATTTCATATTTTCGCTTCTCTTGCTTCTTCAAACTTGCTCGGGCAGATTCCACCAGTTCCACCAACGCTTTGCGCTGTTGCTGAACTTCATCTCGTCGAATGGACGCCTCTTCCAACTGTTGCGCTAACGCCGTTCGTTCGTACTCGTTAGAATCGATCAACTGCTGGATTTCTTCCAAGCGAACTTTAATCTCTTGGACCTCTTTGAATGCCGCTTGGTACTCGGTGTCCAGTTCCGCTAAATTTTCGTCCCGTTCTTGGATTGCATTTTCAATCGCTTCTTTCTGGCCTACGAACTGGTCTAACTGCTGTTCCACCTTGGCCAATTTCACTTTGGCGGTAGTGATCGTCTTTTCGGTTTCGCTATGTTGCAGCGCCAATTCTTGTAACTGCTGTTCGTTCCGAGAGAAACTGGCGGCCAACGTTGTGATCGTTTGTTGGTGCTGATCGTGTTCGCCTTGCTGATCAATCCGTTGGGTTTGTAGCTGTTCCCACCGCTGCTTCTGTTGATCGCATTCTTGCTGCACTTGTTGTTGCAAGGATTGAATTTGTTGCAACTGGTTACCCGACGCATCTAAGGATCGTTGGACTTTTTGCAGATCTGCACTCAATTCTTTTTGTTCGTCCAACAATCGCTTATGCTGGCCACGGTCCGCTTCCAATTGCTCTCGACGTTGTTGAATGGTGTGCGAAAGCTGTTCAATCTGGGACCGGCGCTGTAGCATTTGAGTCTGCAGCAAGCGAAGCTCGCTACGCCGGGATACCAGATTGTTGGCCGGTGATTTGGCACCCACAATGACTCGGCCGTCTGCTTCGATGATTTCGCCCGACATGGTCACAAAGCGGAGCGAATCAAAACCCTCTTTGCGAAAGCGGATCGCGGCGTTCAACGTTTTTACGATCCAAGTGCCACCCAGCAACGTACCGACAAACGCTTCGTACCCGGATTTCGCTTGCACCATTTGATCGGCCCGACCGATCACGTCGGCGCCGCCATCGAACTGTCCGTCCGTGCGTCCACCCAAAGTGGTAGGCTGACTTAGTTGTAGCAATCCAACGCGGCCGGCCAATTTGACTCGATCACTAGCGACCGCATGGATCAACCGGTTCCCATCAATCACGATATGCTGGGCAACCTCGCCCAGTGCAACATCGATCAGCATCGCATGTTGCATGTCCACTTGAACCAAATCGGCCACCAAACCGATAACTTCGCTGAAGTCATCCGACGAAGCCTGCCGGGCGGATTCTAAGACTTGCTTCACGCCCGAATTCACACCCTCCAAACGACTTTCCATCTCCCGAATCACACTAGAACGTTGATCATCACCGTTCTGTTGGCTTTTAAGCTCTGCCTCTTCCGAACGCAGGGATTCCAATTCCGCTTCCAGTTGCACGATCTGTTGCGACAGGCCCGCCAAGGCAGAATCTTTTTGCTCGGCCTGTCCCTTGAGATCTGCCGCCTGCTTCGCCAGAGACTGGTTCTGCGTTTGCAGATCAGCAATCTGAGTCACATAGCCGTCCAAGGTAGCCGACTTCTTTTCCAACGATTCATCTAATGACGTGATCTCGGTGACGGTGGCCGACAGTTTGGACGCCAATTGCGTGACCAAGCTTAGCAAATTCGTATGATTGTCTCGATTGGTTTGATACTGACCTTCCAACGCCGTTCGTTGCTGCAACAAGTGATCCAACTCAGGCTGTTGGGTCTCCAGTTGTTTTCGCAGATCGAAGTGCTGCGCTTCAACCTTCTCGACCTCTGCCAACAACAACGTCTGTTCGTTTCTTAGCTGTTGGTACCGTTGCTTGCCACCTTCGATTTGTCCCGCCAAGCGTTTCTGTCGTTGCTGCAGTTCCGTGGTGCGATGCTGTTTGGCCTCGGCCTCGGAATGAATACCGGCGATTTGTTCGCGCAAATCGGCAACTCGCTTTTGAATCGCCTGGTACTCGTGTTGGCTTTGGTCAGTTTGTTCGGATAGCTGTTGCAGCGCCTGCTGGCTTTGATCCGATCCGCCTACCAATTCCTCCAGCGCCTGGGCAACGACCTGTGATTCGTTTTCCAGTTTGTCTAAGCGAGAATGAAAAAACGTGTAATCAATCTTGGCGGCATGAGTCCGCAGCAATTTTAGGCGATTGGTGTATTGACGATAACGAGCCGCTTTCGAGGCTTGTGCTTTGACGCTACGGTAGCGATTACCGACTTCTTCGACGATGTCGGCTAAGCGAATAAGATTTTGCTCGACACGAGCCAATCGACGCTGGGTTTCCACCTTCTTGGCTTTGAAACGGCTGATCCCGGCGGCTTCTTCAAAGATGGCGCGGCGATCTTTGGATGTCGATTGCAACATCCGATCGACTTTTCCCTGTTCAATCAAACTGTAAGCATCGGTCCCTACCCCGGTGCCACGAAACAGGTCTCGAATATCCTTTAGTCGAACTGGATCATTGTTGATCAGGTATTCGCTTTCCCCGCTTCGGTAAACTCGACGGGTCACATGGATTTCGTCATTGTCGTAGGGGAATCGTCGATCGACATTTTCCAAAATGATGGTCGCTTCGGCGCTATTGGCTGCCTTTCGACCATTGGAACCGCCGCTCCCTTTGAAGATAACATCGGCCATGTCTTTGCCGCGAAGACTTTTGGCGCTTTGTTCGCCTAGCACCCATTTAAGTCCATCGACGATGTTCGATTTGCCGCTACCATTTGGGCCCACAACCACGGTAATACCCGGCGGAAAGTCGAAACGAGTTCGATCCGCAAAACTTTTGAAACCGAAAAGTTCTAGAGCTTTTAGCATGTGAAGAATTGATCAGACTGTGGCCAAACCAAAAC
>JBDNHU010000288.1:0-2532 GCA_041688615.1 Mariniblastus sp.
AACGGCGGCGAGTGGCACGTTCCGATACTTCCGACGATATTTTATCTGCTTTTTTTCCAGGATCTGACATCAAAGTTCTCCAAGCCCTCAAGCTTAATTAGAAACTTCAATGTTGTCTCAGCTATCTTGGCACAGAGGGCTGCCTCTGTCACCTTCATTGTTTGGTAGGTGATTAATTTAGAAATATTCAGCCAACGATGGACAAACGATGGACAAACGATGGGCGAACGATGGGCGAACGATTCGGACGGGTGTATCTCTAATCGAGTTAGTGGTCGTTATTTCGATGATCGCACTCATTGCGGGCGTCAGCCTCCCGATGATTTTGTCTTCGCGGTCGTCAGCCAGGCTTCTTCAATGTAGTAATCATTTGAGGCAATTCGGTGTTGCGTCCTTGAACTATTTAGGGGCCAAGAATCGATTCCCTCCCGGAACCGTTGGCATCGCGATTCCGCCGCAGGCAGAAGAATTTCGACAGGACACGGGAAGTGATTCCTGGCGAAACATAACGAATTCTTCTTTTCAACTACTGCTACTTCCTTTCATGGAAGGCAATTCTTTGGTTGGGGAAATTTCACCCATTTTCCTCAGCACAAACACTCAGCTGATCGACTTCCGAAATTCTGGAACACCAGCGTCGTGGTTTGGGGAGATTGATGGTTTTCAAACTCTGGTCACAACAATCATGCCAGGATCCGAATGCCCAGATGACCAGGTCGCGGCTGGAACGCTGATTTTGTTTGGGACACAACCGGTTATCAAGTTGGAAATCGACCGATTGGATGGTATCACGTCCCTAGATGATCGTTTCGCCGATTTCTTCAAAGCAAACACAGCCGCTAAGACTAATTACGCTGCATGCAGTGGGGCTCATTCTGGTGGATTGTGGCAGGACAATTTAAGGAATTCGTTTCGAGGCGCCATGTCTAGCGGCGAGAAAATTAATTCAGCAAAAATTATTGACGGCCTTTCCAATACGGTGATTATTGGCGAAACCATCGGTGGTGTAGGGTCCGGTTCTCAAGACGGTGGAGATCGAATGAGATCAAGTTGGGCAATCGGCGGACTGTGTCGTATGCGGGGCGAGGTACCGTGGATGAACGACCTGAATGGAATCATTGCCCCCTCCAGTTTGATGCTTGGCAATAGCCGTTATTCATATCCAGTTGGCTTCGGCTCGAAACATGTTGCTGGGGTAAATTTCGTAAACGCTGACGGTTCGTGTGAAACGATCGCGTTCAATACCGATTGGAAGATCCTGTACCGCAAGTCTGGAATTGCAGATAGCAAACACAACTTTTAATTTTGAAATTTGTTTACGACGGGGAAACCATGCTTAAGCAGACGTGCATCCATTTATTGTGGCTTGTTCCTTTGATCGTAGCGGTATCGTTGTCGACACTTAAAGTTGGTGCCGATGACGCTGGCCCCTCAACACAATTGCAGGTTGACCGCGCCAATATCGACTTTGGCAAAATCCCAAAACAAGATTCACTTGAGCACACATTCAAGCTCAGGAATTCCAGCAGTTCGCCCATCATTATTTCTGATTGTAATTCTAGCTGTGGTTGCTTAACCATGGCTTCATCGATTGTGGGAAAGGAATTTGCGATCGGTGAAACGTTTGAATTGCCCGTTAAGCTGAATTTGAAACGTCGCCGAGGCAATTTTAACAGCGTTATCACTTTAAGTTATCAACTGAAGAATCGTGGTGGGAATCACGAGATTGGCTTATCGTTGTTTGGTGAATTACAGGGTGTCATGCAGATTCAACCAAAAGAAATTGATTTTGGGGAACTTTCAGGACCTAGTAGTAAGTCGCTTGAGGTAGTGCGTGTCGATGGCAAGTCGATTTCAACATTAGAAGGAAATTTAAATCGGAACGATCATTTTTCCGTTAGCATGACTAAAAACGAAGGGAACGTGGCGACTTTTGAAATTAAATGTCACCCCAGTGAATCGTTCCAAGGCGGTCAATTAAACAGCTCACTGCGATTGGTTCTAGGCGATGTCGAAGGCGCTTCGGCCTACGAATACGTTGAACTTAAAGCAAAGTATTCCCCACGGTTTTCAACCAGTCGCTCTGGACTACTGATCTCTGATTCTGGGAAATCCAAAGATTCTTGCCAGTTTCAAGGAATGGAGAGTATCGATGATGTTTCAGTAACTGTGTCCGACAATTTGAAAAAACTGGTTGTGGCAGACTTAAATCCGAATGGCACACTAAGCGTAAGCCTTTTACCAGCGGGTGAGCGAGCGGAAGAGAATCAAGATTCAAGGAATTTTCTGCGCGGCGAAGTGCTCGTTGAATACCGCTATAAAGATAATAAAAAAAGAAACAAAACTTCAGTTACAGTGATTATTAAGTTTTCTACTGGAACCAACTAACCACTTGCTTTTGGAAGTATTATTGTCATGAAATTCATCATTGGATCGTGCGTTCCCATCTTTCTGGTAGCGATATGTTCGGTTTCGCTATCCGTTGCCCACAATTGTTATGTTCCCACAATTTTTGACACGAAAGACTGCGCC
>JBDNHU010000289.1:0-14497 GCA_041688615.1 Mariniblastus sp.
CAATCCAACAATCAATCGTCCCGCAACCATTGGCCACGAATTTATAAGATTTTTCGCCATTCGTTACTCCTTGATTTCGCTGCTTGGTTTGGTAGCTCGCATTTGTTCAACGAAGCCTCGCCATCCCGGACGGAACACCGAAACATTTTCAATGCCCATGGTTTTCAATTTTCCACCAACACTGTGGCTCCATTTGCAATCTTCACTTTGGCAATACACAACCACCCGTTTTGCCTGTTTGGCTTGATCAACCACCGACATCAATGTCCCCAACGTGGGATTAAGAGGAAGGTTTACGGCGCCGGGCATCGATCCCATTGAGAAATCGCGAGGGGCCCGTGCATCAACCAATAAGACTCCCTCTTTCCTTAATTGATCCACATCGTCGACCTCATCCAACGCAACTTCGCGACGAACCTTTGATTCGGTTAACGCCACCGGCGTTTCATTCTTCCAATAGGCCGATGCATCAAATACCGACCAAATGACACAACCAACGACGATGATACCCATCAAGACGAAAGCTGAAGTTAATGAACTTGCTCCAACCCTTGAAACGATCAGACTGGCCCCGGCCAACAGCAGCACACTCACCACCAACGGAACGATAGCGGTAAGCCACGTTTTCACCTGAGCGACTCGCGAAACTGGTTGATCTGAAATGGTAATTGCCGTTCCATCCCAGTGAGTCTGCAAAACGGCGAACGGAAGGGTCTCGATCGATTGTGGCGTATCGAGTAGGACTGCGTTCCCCGCGTCATCTTGTCCAAGATACAACACCCAGTGTTGTGGCCCTCCAGAGGAGTAATTACCTCCCAAATGCAATAGTACCGGAGACCGCGAGTTCCTCAAATAGACCGGGCTGGCGTGAAAAACCAATTGACCAAACAGACCGTTATCGTCGATCGCCTGTTGAAGTTCCTTAGCCGTGCTGCCCAAAGTGGATTGAATGTAGTTGGAACTAAGGAGTTTTGAAAATTCTATCGACTTTGCATGTACTGCTGCCGCTGCCGCGATGCTGTATAAACCACAATATCCTGCTACTTCATCTGGATTTTCGCGACTATTCCTGCTGGACGCTGCCAGCAGTTTGTCGATTTCCGTTTTCCAAAAGGTTCCGTCCGCAATTCGGCTCGGCCCTGCAACCTCTCGCATCCCCTGGATCAATTCCTCCGCCGTCTGATTCACAACTAAAACAAGCTCACCGTTATGATATTCGTACTTGACGCCTGGCTCGCCGATAACGTGAGCGGGAAATCCGTTAGGTACTGGAATATTCTTGAATCGAAGAGGTCTGTCTTCGGCCTGCCATACTCTGACACTAACGGCCTTGACTAGCAATTCACTTGAAAACACACCGTTATCGAGCATTTTTCGAAGTGGCTCCGAAATCATTTCGTTTTTCCATTTCGCTTTGCTCAATAGGCGGAAACCCGTAATGGAACCGCCGTCGTCGAGTTCAAATCCTGACCACTCAGCCCATTCAGTCTCCAATCGCGCGTCCGTCGATTGCTTGCAATCCACGACGATTCTTACCAAGCGAAGAACACCTTGGTTGTTCGAAAATTCCAAGCTGACCGAACCGTGAATATCTTCCTTTCGCAATGCAAGGTCTGAACCGTCATCGACCAGCTTAAACGACTGCCTCACTGCTTCGGAACGCAAATCCAGTAGTTCATAGCCCGAGTTTACAAAACCAAAATAAAATTCCGGGAACAGACCAAATCGCTTTAACGATGAATTCGGCCTCGATGTAAGACGAACGTTGTGCTCCGGCGCGACAAGTGGTTTTCCCGACTCCAAGTCATAGGAAACCTTCAACAACGCTTTGGTGCCAAAAAGTTGTTCATCGTGCGATGTCCAAATCATACCATTCTCGTCAAGTCGCTTTGACGCGTGATATATCCGACTATTCCACAAGTCCGGTCCTACAGACAACAATAATTGCGAATCGTTAACTCGCCCCACTACTGAGAGTCGAAGGTCAAATTCCTTTCCAGCTTGATGGGTCAGTAGGTTATCGATTGAATCCCAAGCATTCACTGAAGTTACCATTGTCGGTTGTTCTTGAGCGCGTAATTCAAGTGCAAGCATGTCTAAACTTGCGACCAATAGAATACCGACTATCCCAGCGATTAAACGATTGCGCAGCACTACGTCATCCTTTGCCGTTGACTTTATCATCTGCTCTCAACCTCCGAAGGTCGAAACGCGAACAGGGCCTTAAACCAGTAAAGGCCCTGCTCGAAACTCGAAGCCCATACGTGGAAACTAGGGCAATACCCAATCCCAGAAAAACTCTTGGCAATTGCCGTGCACCGAGTCATGTTGAGCATCGCCGGCACATGGAAGATTTTGAAGATTGTTATGAACAGCACATGACTTCGTTGCAATCACTACCAGATTCTCAGAATCCCAATACTTGTAGTAGTAGTTCTTGAAGTCGTCCGGGCATAAATCCCCATGACATTCTTCGATTTCGTAAAATCCGACATTGCACTCGGCAATCTCACCACCGATGACGGCATGATCCTGTTCCAGAAAGCCCGGTCTACCGGTTCCAAAAACAAACAATGAAACTGCCAAAGCCGAAATCAAAAACAAATTTTTCACCACTGCTATTTCTTCAAAAAACAATGTCGAAGGGAGGCTGTGCACCTCAGCCTTTGACTGTTATTCTACCCCCCCCCGGCCACATCAAGCGAAAACACCACAATTCTGAAAATTCACCAAGTTATCTGAAAATTAACCAAGTTATATGGACATTGTGGAATTCGCTCCGATTGGACGCAAATTCAATGGGTTTTGTCGAAACCAAAGCAGGTGCCAGGCGCGTTACGTGATGCTATCTTTTCAGAGTTGTGGGCTGGACGGCCACACACACAAGTGCCACACACAAGCACACACAAGTGCCAGGCAGAATTGTATCCGGCGCAAGGAAAGAACACGGGCGAAGAATCTTGCAAGTCAGTCCAAGAATCAATAACCTATACAATGTTCAGAGACCACCAACAGTTTCAACAATTATTCGGATTGCGCCAAGAAGCTTGGCGAAGGAGGATGATTAAAATGATGTAAATCTGAAACCTTCGGTAGTGACCCTGCGGGTGGAAAGCCCGTCCGGTAACGTTTGACCAACGGCCGGAAGCGAGTCTTGCGTTGCACGAGGTAACGAATGTGACGAAGCGTAGAAAGCTAGTCCGAAAGCCGTGTGATTGAGCTTCGATAGGTTGTTTCTTGCGAGTGCCTTTGTCGTTCCCATAGCAAGGGCCATGCGGTTGTTCTGAAATCCGACGCTGTGAGCGTCATCTGGTCTGGAGCAATCGACTTGCCGGAGTCGTAGAGCACGCGCAAACGGACATTGGGGTTGCCCAGGAACTTGGGAGGTCCTGTCGTTTCCACAAGTAATTCCCGGCTGGAGACACCGGGTTATCAACTCCAGGCTCATGCGATGCACTTGGCGTATGAGAGCGAACGCACGGGTGCAACCTTGTGGTACCGCCGAGCGAAGGCAACGAAGTGACGCGGGACGAGCGGTAGGAAATCCTAGTGCCTTTGATAGTACTGATGAACTCGGGGAACGGCACCCTGCCGGACCCGACGGAGGGAAGCGAGGCATCGAATCATGGAACCGTATTTGGGAAACACATCAAATGCATCGAAATTTGAAAACTGTGTCCACGAAACAAAAACGGATAGCTGAATTGGCGAGACAATCGCCGGAAATGGGCTTCACGTCTTTGGCCTACTTCATGGACATTGACTGGCTTTTTGAAGCGTACCGAAAGACTCGCAAAAGTGGAGCGGTCGGAGTCGATGGCGTCACGGCAGCAGAATACGAACAAGACCTTGAAGGCAATCTTCAACGGCTTCTTGAGCGAGCCAAGTCGGGCAGTTATCGAGCACCGCCGGTTCGGCGAGTCTACATTCCGAAAGGAAGTTCCTCGACCGAGGTTCGCCCGATTGGAATTCCAACACTGGAGGACAAGATTCTCCAGCGTGCCATCGTCATGCTGCTGGAGCCGATCTATGAGCAGGACTTTATGGACTGTTCGTACGGCTTTCGTCCTGGACGATCAGCACACATGGCGTTGGGGACGCTCAGAAAACAGGCGATGACTGCGGGAGGTGGCTGGATTCTAGAAGTCGATATCCGAAAGTTCTTTGACCATCTTAGTCACCAACACTTGCGAGAGTTTCTCCATCGTCGGGTACGTGACGGAGTTTTACAAAAGCTGATTCACAAGTGGCTCAACGCGGGCGTGATGGAAGACGGTAACGTGAGTTATCCCGACGCCGGATCGCCCCAAGGCGGAGTGGTTTCACCCATGCTTTCGAACGTCTTCCTGCATTACGTGCTGGATGTGTGGTTTGAAGAGGAAGTGAAGCCACGCCTTGCGGGACCAGCTTTTCTGATTCGTTTTGCGGATGACTGTGCGATTGGGGTTCGCGATTGGGGTTCGCGATTGGGGTTCGCGATTGGGGTTCGCCATGTGCGAGATGCCCATCGTATTATGGAAGTTCTTCCAAAACGTTTCGCCAAGTATGGTCTGACTGTCCACCCGGACAAAACTCGCTTGATTTGTTTTCAGTCTCCGTCACTTCCAAGTGACAGGGCGGAACACTCAAGCATACGTCCGGAAACGTTCACTCTGCTGGGTTTCACTCATTATTGGGGGAAGACTCGCAAGGGGAACTGGGCTGGCAAACGCGAGACCGCATCGAATCGCTTTGGGCGTGCAGTGCAGCGCATCGCACAATGGTGCCGACTCAATCGACACCGGCCTGTCAGCGAGCAACATTTCAAGTTGCGTCAGAAACTCCACGGACACTACGCGTACTACGGGATCAATGGAAACTATGCCGCGTTGCATCGGTTTCATCACGAGGTTCGTCGTCGATGGTTCAAGTGGCTTAATCGCCGGAATCGTCAACGCGAACTCTCTTGGGAACTGTTCAGCGCTTTAGTAAAACGGTATCCGTTGCCCGCACCTCGTATCGTCCACCGGTTCACGTAGCGAATCCATGACTTGAGGAACCGTATGCACTAATGCGTGCCCGTACGGGTCTGTGGGAGCTTGGGGCGGGCAACCGCCCTAGGCCACCCGGTCGCTTCCCAATCGTTTTCAACTCACTTTAAGTAGGAACCGACCTGCGCTCGTCGCCTCAATTATACCAGGTTTAGGAAAGCCTCATTAAGTGCCACGAAAGTAGATACGAAAAATTCTGGCACCGCGGCCAGTTTCTCTTGATGCAAATTCCGTTTCTTTGGAAAAAATGCAATTCTGGAGATCACCAAGAGCCAGAAGCAAAAGGCGTTCTACAGTAGAGTCACGCTGGCTAATGTCTGTCGACTACTTTGGACTGGGACACGCAAATTCTAAGATCAGTCGCTTTGGCGTTCGTCCTGGCGACTGTTTGAAAACCGGGGCTATCGCCCAAGCGGCTCAGTTGGGTGGGCCTTGATTTCAACGGTCTGATCGAAATGAATTTTGTCTGCCAAGTAAATGCAGGCTGTCTTGGAGAAAACCGGGGCTATCGCCCAAGCGGCTCAGTTGGGTAGTTCGTCCTGGCGACTGTTTGAAAACCGGGGCTATCGCCCAAGCGGCTCAGTTGGGTGGGCCTTGATTTCAACGGTCTGATCGAAATGCAAGCAAAGGCAGGCTGTCTTGAAGTCTTCTGAGCGGTCGCCTGAAATAGAATTCGCTTGCCCCAAACGCTGCCAATTTTCAGAATTGCTATTGCAATGAAATTTGCTAGCTGGGTTCTGTTTTTAGCGATCATAGCAGGTTGTACGGATTTTACCAAAGAAACGACTAGCATTAGGCCGAACAATACAAACAACCAATGTAACCGGCCTGACAAACGCCGCGAGTGAAACGATTACGTTTCAAATCCGTTGGGTGTTCAAATTACGAAAATTGCAAGATGCGAAATTTGTGAAATGAATCCTAACCCGTTGGTGATCGAATCGGAATGGCAACTTTGAGGGATAGGGAACGGACTGGTGAAAAGTCTGATCTCCTGACACTCAGCCAAATTGGTTGAAGCCCGGATTAGTCGCCGTGTCGCGATCACCGCAACATGATCCTAGCACCATGATCATTTAAGGATTTGAAGTCGCCATCGGTTAGGGATCGAACGTTTATTTCTGGCGAACACACGATGTGTTTGATCGGAAGTCAACCGTCCTTAGCACATGGTGAACGTGAAGGGTCAGCATCGATCCTAGTGGTCCCACGGTTGTTTTGGTGAAAGTACCTGTACGGATGCAATTTTGAACCACGGATGGTTCGGGTACTTAAAAACAGATTTCGTTTGTACGTGATTCATGGAGGGGGCGTACCGACGAGTCGATGTCAGCCGAGTCAAAGCTGGCAGTGTTTTGAGCGTTTTGAAACAAAGTGTTTTGGAAAGCTCGTTATTCCGTTTAGAAACAATTTGAACCGACCCTGATGATGCGGCCTGATGTCTGGCGAGGCATCAATCAATTCGATTGCGTAGGGGGAAGATAATGCAAGTTCGCTTTAGCTTTGGAATCCTTTTTGCGGCGCTGACGATTGCCGCAACTGGCTGTCACGCTCCAATGGCTCGTACCGGAGCACCCACAGCTCACAACCTGCCGCCCGCTCAAATGCTGATGGAACCAGGACCGGGGGTCGGTGGTCCTGGCCCTGGTGTTATGGCTCCAATGGGTGGCGGAGTGGCTCCCGTGGGTTACAACGGTCCAATGGGACCGATGGGACCTGGACCAATGGGTCAAATGGGTATGGGTCAAATGGGACCTGGCCCGATGGGGCAGATGGGACCTGGACCGATGATGGGACCGATGGGTCCCATGGGCGGAGCTTCGCAAGAAGCCGTCCAAGTAGAATTTGGCCGTCCAGAAGCGATGCAAATTCGCTGGGATGCCACGGGGCAGGGTCAGTATGACAGCTCACCGCTTGTTGTACCTGGAAAACAAAACTTCGTACCTGGCGGTATTTATCGCTTGAAGATCAGCAACATCCAAGGCCGAGAAGGCGAGACCTTCTATCCAACGATGGAAGTTGCGACTTCTTCACCTCGAAGTACTGGTTACTTGGCTCACACGTCAATTCCAGTCCAATTCACCGAAGAAGATTTTGACCAAGCGACCGCTGGTAACTACGTAACCAAAGTGATCTACATCCCAGATCCAGGTTATGCAGAATTGGCCATTGGTGGTATCGAAACTTTGGTTAGCACTCGACTTGATCCTGGTGTCAATCCGATCGAAGAAGCCGATCGCCGCGGAGCCATCTTGGCAATTCTGCGAATGGGTAACAAAGATATGGAAGCGCCTGGCACTATGGAAACCGCCCCGATCTCCTTTAATCAAGGAGCGGCTGGAATGGGTGGACCTGGTTTTGGACCTCCATCAGGTCAGTACATTTCGGGTATCACCGGACCTAACTACGGCATGCCAAGCGTAGGAACTCCGATCGGTCTTCCTGGCCCACCGCACATTCCATTAGGTGGACCCGCCGGGTTGCAACGTCACATGATGTACAACCACACCGCGACTCATATTCCTGATCCAACGGCTTCGATGAACATTCACGTTCAACAAAACCCAGGACTCAGTTACCCACGACCTGCCAACAAGGTCATGATTCGCGAAGAGACGATACGCCCCACGCACATGAACCAACAGCCTCCCGCAGATATGCTGTATGGAGTCCTGCCAGGTGGTGGAATTGGCGGATGCGTCGGAGACGATGGCGGCCAATAAGCTGAAACGCTGAGCCATCAAACGAAGGAAACAAGCAACCGCGATGATGCCCAATTTGATTGAGCGGGTCGCGGTTGTTTTCTTATTTCGAAACGCAGCCGTTGCAAATGGGTCCAAGAATGATAGTTCACGTTTGGTCGCCGGTTCGACGGCTGAACGTCAGTTATCGTTGGTGTCGGGTGTGAAATAATCGCACTTGCTTTCGCAGTTTAGGTTCCAAAACTTGGACGCGTTCGCCCGGGACCTGCCCCGATTGACCGTTAACGACGTTGAATTCAAAACCCGTTTGGCCGTTCGATTCAATGACAGTGGGTGCAAGCCCAATTGATTCGCCGCCGACAAGGAATACGATCATGAGCCGAATGCACGCATGGCAAGCCCAACGTGAAGCATCCCAGGGTAAGCAAGTTTCCGTAGTAGGAATCTGCTGCTTGATTTTTGCCATGCTGGGGCCGTTGTCTTCGGCGGTTGGGCAATCGGCCCAAGGGTTTTCCCCGGCTGACCAACCACCTGGGGCAGTGGGACGCTTACAAGCTTATCGAATCCCAAATGGATTGGGATATTACCAGCCGATTGAAGTGCGGCTTAGGGACGGCGTCCAAGTTGCCGTCCTTGATCAGAATGAATTTTCTGAGCCCACCGATCATTTGGTGGCAGGCATGTTAATCGGCAGTACGTACCGCTTGAAACTTACAAACGTACCCGGTTACCCTGGTTCGGAATTGTATCCATCGATTGAGGTCGTGCACCGGTTGTATCCGCCAAATGGCATGGCTGAACAATTTCCCGTCGTCGTGGAGTTAAATACGGACGATTTCCAAGCCGCCTTGGAAGGCAGTTACGTGGTTAAGGTCGTCTATTTGGAAGACCCGCAGGCGTCCACGATCCAAAAGCATGACGGCAAGGCCCAGCCTTATTTTGATGTCGCTGCCAACGCCAACGTCTTGAACAGCGCCCAAATGATGGGGCGGCCGATGGTCATTGTGCGGATGGGATCCAGGGTCCCAATTCAACACAGTCGAGAAATGATGTTGGATGGGGCACCCGCAATTATGTTGGCAACTAATAAGAATATGGGCAAGCCGGCTCGGGTGTTCAATATGAACCAACGTTATGCCGATCAGGACCCTAGCTATGTGCCCCAGTTGATTAGGCCGACCTCGGGTGAGGGAGACTTGTGGAATATGGAGCATATCTTTGACGGTGGCGACCGCGCCGTTAAAGCTCGGGTTGGTTTGGGTCAGAATTGGGAAGTCAGCGGCGTTGAACCCGAGGATACCGTTGGGCATTTTGATACGCTAAACGGTGAACGCCTGGTGGCTCCGAGTAATCGAGTCGCCATCTATTCGCCGCGCTTCAGTGCGGTTCGTCAACGAACCAATGTCGTCGCCAGTGCAACTGAAATTCCGACCCTTACCGCCGGTCGGACTCAAATGGCCCGGGTGGAAGGATCGAAAGTTGTGGGTTCGACAACCGCCCAGTTTGAACAAGCCCGATTGGCTCGGGACACCGCCAGTGCCGGAGCGGTGAAGCAACAAACCACAGCTGTTTGGTCCAATGGTAAAGTGGGTGTGGTCAACACGACTGGTAGAATCACGGCGTTTGAAAACCTTGCCGTGATCAAGTACGCGTCCATGGACGGGAGCCAAAAAGCGATGCTGGCTAAAGGGCGAGTGGCGGCGGCAACTTGGGGTGGAACGGAAGGCGTCAATGCGATTGCGAACTTCCAATCCGTTGATGTTGTCTACAACGTTGATTCGGCAGACGAAGTTGTAGAAACTCATTCTCCATTGGATCGACCTAAGCTGCGGATCGTAAAAGTTGCTTCCAAAGACGCAGCCCAGCCAGGTGAACGCATTCAGTTCACGTTGAGATTCGATAACGTTGGCGACCAAAGAATTGGCAACGTCACCTTGATGGACAATTTGTCAGATCGATTAGAATTTGTGCCAGGCAGCGCAATTTGTGATGTGAAGTGCGAATTCTACACCAAAAGTAACGAGCGAGGTTCGACCTTGCTGCGGTGGGATATTGAAAAGCCATTGAATGTGACCGACGGTGGGGTCATTGAATTTGAATGTGTGGTGCGATAAACCGCGGGCTTAAAAGATCGGTGTGGTCAATCGATTGTCCTTTCCGCAGCAATTTAGGATCAGATTTTAACGACATCCTTGTTTGACTAAATTTGAAAACGAAATTGCAATGACTGACCCGCAAGATGCTGGTTCGCCTAAGCCGGAAGATTCGATGGTTGAAGCCCCGCCATTGCTGCACAAGCAAACATCGCCGAGTGAGCAAATATTGCTGCATAATCGTAATGCCTGGGACCGGCAGGCCAGCAGCGGTTGCCAGTGGTCACAACCGGCTGCCGCGGATACGATTGCCAAGGCACGAAACGGCGAAGTCGAAATCGTATTGACTCCGACCAAGTGTGTGCCCAAGTCTTGGCTGGGCGAAATCGTCAATCGCCAAGTGTTGTTGCTGGCGGGTGGCGGCGGTCAACAGGCGCCGATTTTGGCTGCGGCCGGTGCGCATGTTACTTGCTTGGACAACAGTTCCAAGCAATTGGCTTTGGACAATGAAGTTGCACATCGCGAGCAATTAAGTGTGACCACGATCTTGGGCGACATGGCCAATCTAGAAGTATTTGCCGACCAGACTTTCGACCTTGTGATCAATCCCTGTTCGGTCAGTTTTGTTCCTGAGGTGCAGCCGATTTGGAATGAAGCGTTTCGCGTGCTCAAGCCTGGCGGACGGTTCCTGGCGGGCTTTGTGAAGCCGGAGCTTTATATTTTTGATGAAGACGCAGACAATCAGGGGCGGTTGGAAGTGAAGTTTTCCTTGCCATTCTCATCGCAAAAAGATCTGCAACCCGAGGTTCTGGCCAAACGTGTGCAAGACGGTGAAACCCTTGAGTTTTCGCACACATGGGATGCGTTAGTAGGCGGCCAACTTCGCGCCGGCTTCGTGATGATTGACTTCTTCGAGGATGGTTGGGGGGATTCGGCGACGACTTTAAACGCCTTCACTCCACCTTGCTTTGCGACCTACTGCCAGAAGCCATTGCCGGTGTGAGCGCCCGCCTGAACCGGGAATTTCTGTTTTAGCCCAAGGATTCAAGGGCCTTTTTTGACAAGATTCTGGCTTAATCGCCAGTCAGTGCTCGATTTTGCCTCAAAAAAATTAAACAACCATACTTGGTCGCAATCCTCACGGATTCGGTTTAAACTTAGCCTCACCAAGTGAAGGTTAGATTAATTCTAGCCTGTCTTCGAGTTCAATTGGTCGTCCCGGGTTTAACTTGGGCAAATTGAACTTCGTAGGTGTTGGGCAAGCGATTTGCGACAAAAGTGAATCGGTTGAATGCGTGGTTTTCAATAATTTTGAAGGTGCGAGATCCAAGATGGATTATCTGCTATTTAGTTTGGGGCAAATCATGACTCCAAACGACCGCTTCCAAGTCCAAGTGATTCCGTTTCTAGACTTGGAACAACATCCCTACGGACTGTTGTCTCTGGCGCCACCCTTGGTTGCCATTGTGTTGGCAATATTGACGAGGCGAATTTTGCTAAGTCTGTTCCTAGCGATTTTTGCTGGCGCAATGATTTTGCGATTTTACGCCTCGGCTGTGATTACTGGGCCGGTTCCCGATTTCTTTTTGATACCCTCGGATGTGATGACATCTCTGAGAGACATTTGGAATCCAATTGCAGGGGGTGTCTTTGACGCCTGGAACGATCATTTGTGGCCAACCTTGATCGACCCAAATAAAGTGGCGGTCTTTCTGTTTACTTGTTTGATGGGTGCGATCGTTGGGATGGTCAATCGAGCCGCGGGCATGCGAGGTCTGTTGCGTCTGTTAAGCCCGTTTACGAATACACGGCGGAAGGCTCAGCTTGTCACTTGGTTTAGCGGCATGTTGGTGTTCTTCGATGATTATGCGAACACAGTGTTGTTGGGGACGACCTTTCGATCATTATATGATCGATTAAAAATTTCGCGTGAAAAACTTGCTTATATCGTAGATTCCACCGCAGCACCGGTCGCAGGTTTGGCGTTGATTTCGACTTGGATCGCAGGTGAACTGGATTATATCAACGACGGCCTCGGGAAAATAACCTTGGCCGAATCGACTGGGGCCGGGGAATCCGTGAGTGCGTTTTCCATCTTTTTGAATAGCATTCCCTACCGATTTTACGTGGTATGGGCTTTGTTCTTTGTGGTTTTGACTGCGATCACTCGTCGTGACTTTGGTCCGATGTTGCGGGCGGAAAAACGAGCCTTCGACGCCGATGAAATTAAAGAAGGTTCGGGCGAGTTCTTGGTGCCACAAAATATGGACTGGGACCATATGGGTGTTCAAGCGGATTCAATGTCTGACCAAATGGTTGAAGCCATTGCGGTGGCAAACGATCCGACATTACCCCCAAGCCAAACGAAAGCCCGTAGCATGAATGCGATCATGCCGATCGCGGTTACCGTGGTGGCGATTTTAGGTTTTATGTATCAGTCGGGTATGGTAAGCGTCGGCCCCAAAGAAGAAAGCGTGGCAACTTGGCGTTGGTTGAGTGACGTTTTTGGGAACGCTGACGCCTACGGATCGTTGGTTTGGGGATCGGCTGTAGGATTTTTCTTTACAACGGCTTGGTTAAGTTTTCAACGAATTGTGCCAAGTGTTGCCCTGGCGCGTGCTGCTGGAAATGGAGCGGCCCACATGGTGCCAGCACTGATGGTGCTATGGTTGGCGTCGGCCTTGTCAGCGATGACCGGGAACAAGCCAACGGTTCCTTATCAGGCCCAATTGGATAAGGCAAACCATATTGCGATCGCCATTGCAGGCATTGATTTGACGAAAAAATTTGATGATTGGAATACGGTTGAACGGGTTCAGGAAACTTTACGCTTGCACAACATAGAAGATAGTGTCGTGATTGAGACGGTCATTGGAAGTGTAGACGACCCAGAGTTGTTTATGCGAACGATGGCTGATCGAGTGGAAGAGCTAAGTGCAGGCAGTTTATTCTATAACCGATATGCTGAGAAAAATGGTCGGCAAATCAATTGGGATGCAGTGATCAAGCCGGCAAAACTGCCGCCCAAGGTGGTGGTTCCCGTAGAGCCAGAGCCAGAGCCAGAGCCAGAGACTGCCCAAAGTAAAGCTCAAGTGCCGGTCCCAGAAGCAGATGCTCCTCCTAGGCCCAAACAACAAGCCGAAGTTGGGGCCTCGCAGCCATCGCCTGAAAATGCGGATTCCCCTGCAGTGGGTGGACCACCGACCGGCGGTGGACCTCCCGCTGGTGGACCTCAAGGTGGTGGACCTCAAGGTGGTGGGGCTCCTGCTGGTGGACCTCCCGCTGGCGCTGGTGGACCTCCCGCTGGTGGTGGTGGTGGTGGTGGTGGCGGACAGACTCGACCGCCTGCTGATCCAAGTATGGAAAACGTGTGGAAGCCTGTCGAAAATGGAATGGAATTTCCTTACAGTGACTTTCGCCATCGATTGCATACCGGCAAATACCTCAGCAGTTTGTTGACTCGGCAAGCCGACGCTGATGCGACTGCGGTGGGGCAAGCGTCTCCTATCCTGCCATGGTTGCCGACGATTATTTTCGTATTAGCCGGGTTTACCGCATTTGCAACGGGAACCAGTTGGGGAACCATGGGTATTATTATGCCGTTGGCGATCCCATTGGCGGGCAGTCTAATGGGAATGGAAAACACTCCTGTTGATGGCATGGCACCTATATTCTTGGCGACCATCGGTAGCGTGTTGGCGGGGGCGGTTTTCGGAGATCACTGCAGTCCGATTTCTGACACCACCGTGCTAAGTTCGCAGGCAAGTGGTTGTGATCACTTGGCTCATGTTTGGACTCAAATGCCTTATGCGTTAACGGTTGGCTTTGTGACGATTGTCTTTGGTACCATTCCTGTTGGCTTTGGGATTCCTTGGTGGATTTGCATGCCGACGGGAACTGTGGCGTTGGTTGTCATTGTCATGATGATTGGTCGCACGGTGGATTCCCTAGATTCGGAGACTTAGTTTCGATTCAGCCTGGGGATTAAATTTAGCACGTGTTCTTACGAAAAAAGGACGCTGATTAGTTCAGCGTCCTTTTTTTATTTGGAGACTCGTAAACTCACTTAATCGCAGTCAAATTGCCAGTAAGTCCATCAGATCATGGATTTGGCATAACGTGCGTTTTTGCGTAAGTGGACGTTGAATGATTGCGTCGCAGTCATTCGTTTGAAACGGATTTTCAACATTGGTTTCGTTATTACTGGAATCATTGACGATCGCCAGGATCGGAGCGTAGTGGCCGGCGAATCTTAGACTTCGGACAAAGTCCGCTTGTGACAAACCTGGCAGATTCAAGTCGACCATGATCAAACTAAAGGGTTGGTCGATTCGATAGGCTTGGGCAGTCAACGCGATTGCTTGTTGCGCATCGGTGGCGACTTGGATTTGGATATCCGAGTGCTCAAGCAAGCCTGCCAATTGAGACTTAGTTGCCAAAACCGCATCTACTAGAAGGATAGTTCTTGTCATTAGCGTGGTTCCTTGGCTTTAAGTGACCTTTGCAGGTTGCGATTTTGGATTGAACAATTTACTGCAATGCAGTAGCGGGAATCCAATTGGTTAGCAACCTGCTTTGTTGATTTCGGTTAAAAAGATTGCCCGCTGTAGTCCTAGCGAAAGTTCGCTCGCTTTCTGCCCTAGAATCTTCCGAAGATGAGATTCTTGATAGC
>JBDNHU010000290.1:0-4541 GCA_041688615.1 Mariniblastus sp.
AATGGCAGCGGTTCGAATTTGGTTCGCTTGATGCAACTTCGTTGCTGCAACCACCGCGTCATTGAAAACACAGAAGCCTTCACCGCGTTCTCGAAAAGCATGATGAGTGCCGCCCGCCAAGTTCACGCCATAGCCAAGTTCCAACGCTTGGAACGCTGCACAGATGGTCCCGCCAACGCTGGCTGAAGAACGAACGATCATCTCTGGCGACCAGGGAAAACCCAGGGCTCGAATCGCCTTTGCGTCAAGCGTTCCCTGGCGAACCGAACGCACATAGTCAGGGCAGTGAACTTGCAACAGATCGTTATCGCTGGCAACGACTGCCGACTGGACCTGCCAGCCAAAAGCCTGCAGTCGTTGACGCAACATCGCGTACTTGTCGATCGGAAAGCGGTGCGTTTTGGGCAGAGGCAATGGGAAATCGGCAGGACTAAAGGCTCGCATTCAGATGAATCCTCCAACGCAGCGACGGATGGTTCGGGCAGTCTCAGCTAATAAGTATACGTTCTTTAGAAGTCATGTTCTGATCCGCTGCGCCCATTCAACATGCGATGTGGGTACCAGTTCGGACGCATGTAAGATTAAGGTGCCAGAGGAATGATCTCCAGTCGTTCACTCAAATCAATCCCGAAACCAACACCGGGCAACAACACTGGGCAACAACACCGGGCGACGAAATCAAAACAGGCTAGGCGTGAACCTAAGTTGCGAAGCGGATGTTTGGTCCAGTCGTAAGTCTCAGGCAGTGGCGACCTAGCCCTGTCAGGTATTAGAAGCGTTTGACCGACTTTGCTTCGATCCGTTAACTCGATATTCAGGGCATCGAAAAACGTCTTGGAGAAAATGCCTCAAGAAGCGACCATGGGTTGCGAACGCTGCTCCGATGACGTGTGATCCAAAAGTGGCCAAAGTTCTGGCGATGTTCACGCTGGGCAGTCATCAACTTTAGAAACCGATCCGCAGTCCGGCCAGCTAACGTAGACTGAGATTGCCTGCTAGTTTATGTTGATCTGCCAAGCCGATATGGCTGAGTGTGTAAAATTTGACAGGCCGGCGGCGTTTTTAGGCAGCCAGTATCCACCGATTGGACCGTATATGTTTGAATCATTGCAGAACGCGATCGTAGACCATTGGCTGGAGGCGGTTGTTGGATTTGTGTTCATGGCCGTAGGACTAATCATTGGGCGTTGGAGAGCAAGTAAAAAGTTTCGTAAACGTGAATTCTTCGAACGGTTGAATGTGTCACTCAATAGCATTGTGGACGGTACCCTTTGCATTCGAACCCTCATGGAGAAAAATTCCCAAGATGTGTTTTTGAACACCGTCGCCGTCAGTCGCTTGCTGGATGCCGCGAAGAAGACCACTGAAGATGATCCCATCATCCCGTTTGACACCGACGACTATTGGTTTTACCTGAATTCCGTGTTGAACGAAATTTCTGAACAATTTGCCGGAGGTTTCATTCTTCGTGATGCTGGCGCAGAAGTCAAAAGGGTGCACTATGTGATCTGTTTGACAAACGAATGCGATGGAAATTTGCAGACTCGAAAAATCCGAGCCATGGTGGTGCAGAAATCGTTACTGGAAAATCTACCGCAGGATCCGCCTGAATTCGAACAACCTTACCATGACACTCGTTGGAACACGCTGAAGCTGATGGCTCAACGTTGGCGAGAAAACGCGATTCAATTCAAAGAGATCGAGGTCTTGGCCTAAGACACGTTCTCGCTCAAATCGGCCCACCTGAAATGTTGATTGCGTGAAGCTTGCTATGCGAACGTTTTGCACTACCACTGCAACGCTCCAACCCAAGTTATTCGCAATCAACAGCCGCTCGCAGTCGCAAGAATCAATCGCCTGCTGAGAACTAACGCCTGCTGAGAACTAACGCCTGCTGAGAACTAACCCCTGCTGCCATCTAAAGTTTGCGGCAAACGGCCAGAAAGCATTCGGCCAACGATTCATTCTCTTTGGTTGTTGGAATGATGCCTCGAGGCTGATTGCGATTGAATTCAAAGCTGGTTCCGGAATTCTGGTTGAACATCTGGACGATCGTAAAATGCTGATTCAATAGCGCTTCAAAAGCGGCGAGATCGTATTCTCGGACATGGTGCGGAGCGATCGCCAGAGGCCACAGGTTGGGCGTGGAACAAATCAGTAGTCCATCGGCTTTTAGCAATCTCGCGAATTCGGAAAGTAACTTCAAATCGTCGTCGACATGTTCAATGGTTTCAAACGATGAAATCACATCAAGACTTTGGCTAGGTAAGGGTGTCGCGTCACCCGAAGCACAAACAAAATGGACGTTGTCCCCGCTGTGCCGAATGGTCGCGTAATTGACCGCTTCATTGCAAATGTCTACGCCGGTAACCGACAGGGCTTGACCTTGTTCAGCCAACGTCCGAGCTCCGTAGCCGGTACCTGACGCAATATCCGCCACAGCCTTGCCTGAAACATAGTGACTGGCAAAAACATAGCGATCCAAGTGGAAATTCGCTCGTCCTTCATCGAAGACGGGAACCGTAGGATCCATTCGTTCTGATTTATTTTGCAACAGCCAGCGAATTTGAGGGTCGGCCACCGACATTTCAAAAAGTGCCTCTAACTTGGTGACTCGTGATCGCAATTCGTCTAATTGCTTGCGCTGGTTCTGGATGTAGGTCAGTTGCAAAGCGACTTGCTGTTGTTGGTCTTCAGACATCGAGAAACAAATTCCTTACCAACGAACAACTTAAAAATACAGGGGCCACGCCCAACGATTATGGACGGCTTCTTCGATCGAAAACAGGTGCGTTCAAACCGCATACCGAGGTGCGAATCTGCTATGGTCTCGGTGCAAAATTTGATTGTTGTCCTAGCCAGTGTATCTTCGCCAAGACTACCACAGGCCAGCCCATGATAGATCGACGAGTATACGGGCCGCAATTGCAATCAAGGAAAATTAGTCAACCGTTTGCGACAAGCCGGGCAGGCCATCCAAACTGGATAGATTATTCTGGGTCTGGTAATCCTGGACCCCGCCTTGTCCCTTGGATTCCGCCCACCGAACCAGTGTATCGCGGTGTTCCAGAAATTCATACTTGGGCACTCCATAGCCGCAGGAATCACTGATTCGCATCACGTCCACAAGAATGATGGACCGAATTCCGGCGACCGGCAGGAAGTGTTTTACTAGTTCCGAGAACTCTGAAGCCTCAGGCAGCACCGCTCGACCGCGTCCGTGAAAGCGAACAATGTTTGGGCTTCCGTTGAAAGCGCAAAACATGATGATGATTCTTCCATTTTCGCGTACGTGAGCGATCGTTTCGACACCACTGCCGGTAAGATCCAGGTAAGCGACTTGATTAGGGCCCAATATTCGGAAGGAATCTAAGCCTTTGGGCGAACAATTGATCAAACCATCACCTGCCAGCGGTGCGGTTGAAACAAAGAACATAGATTGTTGCTTGACCCAGGCTTGAATTGAATCGGTGATCTCTGGATAAACCTTCCCCATGTCAGTAGTCCCGTTCAAAAAAATGGATTGTCGTGCTTACTTGTTACTGGCCAAAACGTGCCAGGCAGTTTTCGGAATTGATAGCATGGAACGGCGTTGTCGAACAATCCACACCTTTTGAGCGTACAGTTGCTTCCACGGAAGTATTCATTGGTTCAAAAGGATTTAAGTTATGGTCAGCCAGGCAGTCGAAACGGGATGCAAGACTCGGGATTGGTCAAAGTATAACCAATCGCTGGTCAATCGGGGCGATATCACACTGTGGTTTTGCGACGACTTGATTGAAAGCTGGAATCACGATGACTCGGAAATCAAAGTGGGCCGCCCTTTTACTTATAGCGACTCGACCATCGAATGTTTGTTGATGATTCGCGAGTTCTTTCGCTTGCCGTACCGGCAAACCGAAGGACTTGGGCGAGCCTTGTTGAAGTTGGCTGATATCCATGGGAAAGTCCCCGATTTTACATCGCTGGCCAAGCGCGCCGCCAAGTTGAAAGTGGCCATTCGCATGACCGAATCCCAAGGTCCGATCGACATTGTAGTTGACAGTACAGGCTTGAAAGTTTTTGGTGAAGGCGAATGGAAAGTACGACAACATGGCGCGAGCAAGCGAAGAACTTGGCGTAAAATCCATCAGGCGGTCAATCCACGCACCCATAAAATTATTGCTGAGCTGACGACCGAAAACAGGGTTCACGATTCAGCCGCCGTTGCTCCATTGTTGAATCAAATCCAGGAACCGGTAAAGACCTTTCGAGCAGGCGGTGCCTATGACACTCATGGTGTTTATGATCGATTAGCGGAAGATCACATTGAACCGATCATTCCCCCACGTTCTAACGCCAAACCTGCCCAACATGGAAACTGCAAGGCCGAACCATCGCATCGTGATTGTGCCGTTGGTACGGTCTAGAACGCGGACCTAAAGTTTTGGAAAAAGGAAACGGGTTACCACCAACGATCATTAGCAGAGACGGCGATGTCTCGCTTGAAAAACGCGTTCGGAGACAAACTGAAAAATCGCCTGATGGAAAACCAAAAAACC
>JBDNHU010000034.1:0-5798 GCA_041688615.1 Mariniblastus sp.
CACATCAATCACATCAATCACATCGATCATATCGATCACATCGATCACATCGGGATCGACGGTTTCTTCTCGATCACGCCGAGCCCATCACAAGGTTCATCGCAGCCTTTTCTGCCGGGATTACGGTTGGCAACGTTTCACGACGCGTTTGCGAAACCATTTTTGGTTTTGGTGAAACCGAAGGCCCGTTACTCTTGTTCGCAGTTTTTTTGTTGGGCTTGTTTCTTTTTCCGGCAGCCTTCGTTAAACCGATCGAACCTATGGCGATCTATTTTGCCTGCCTGAGCCTGACTTTGAGGCGAATGCTTGCCGCGTATTTAGGTTTGATCGGCACACTGGTAAAACCAGCTCCCGGCTATTTATCTCGTGGTTCGGCCCGCGTGGAATTGCCTCGATCGTCTTTTTGCTCTTGTTGTTGGAACGAGCGGACATTCCAAATCGTAGCTTGATCCTGTCCGCATCGGTGTTCACTGTCGTTCTGAGCATTGTGTTCTACGGTCTTACTGCCAATTTATTTGCTCGTTGGTACGCAAATCATTTGAATTGCCGTTTCATCTTGATCGGAGACACGACAACTTGATCGCTCGGTGCCCTATTCTTAGGATCCGCAAAGCAATCGGCTGAAGTCGCATCCAATAGAAAGCACCGGCTTATATTTCGAAACTCGAAAAATGAAATTTCCGAGGATGTCGAATCGAAAAAAGAACGTGAAACGAAACTTGATTTTCTTCATCGCGTTTTTGGCGACTCTTGTTTTCGCGCCGATCGTTCCGGGTCAAGTCGCACCCGAAGAGCGTGGCGTTGACGATTCTTAATTCATGGATGCTCCCGAAGCAAATCAATTTGACTTTTAATGCACTGGGCGTGGCATCCTACCAGCAGCCAACAGTAAACTTTGTGCTCGATCGCTGTCCAAAAACGGATCACAGCCTTCTCGATGGCCAACAAGTCAAACGCCCGCAGTACAGGACTGGGCAGTACAGGGCTGGGCAGTACAGGGCTGGACAGATGAGTTTGGATGCCCCGATTAGTTAGATGCTTCACGGGCTTCCAGCTTTTCTCGATCTGATCGCTCCGCTCGTCGCAAGCGGAACGAAACACGACATTCTCTAAACTCTCAGTTTCAGTGAAGAAACGGTGGATGGCCATCATCCAAACGGTCTAGGTGACTGCGGTGGGGCACGTAAAAGATTTCCCCAACCTGGGAATCCGCCCAGACTTTTCATCAGTTGACTGTCAGGTCGTTCAACAAACACGGCTGATGTAGTGGCTCGGGCCTTGACGAAGCCGTTCTGCTGTTGATGTGACGATGGCCATGCTGAAAGAAACGGTTGCCGGACACAGAGCTTAGTGGTGGTCGCTTAGCGATGGTCGCTTAGTGGTGGTTGCTTAGCGATGGTCGAATCCGCCAGCTTGGAACCGAGAATCGCTCGATATCAAAAGATGCTCCAAGATTTTATAGTCGGAACCGAAACGCGGTACCCTTTTGGCGTATCGCTATTTACAACTTGAAGAGTTGATCGAAAAGTTCTTTTAAAATTTCCGATCGTCCAGTTCCCTATCACTTTATTTAATTCCCAGGAGGAGTCGAGATGAATTGTTGCAAAGACAAGATGGAAACGATTGAGACGCATTCTTGCTGCTCGCCGAAAGATACAGTGCAAAATGCCGCGGAGACGATGCGCAAGTCCGGATGCGGTTGCGCTCCCGTGATAGAGGATGAAAAAAGTCGCCGTTTGGTGGGTGTCCTGACGGAACGTGACGTCTGTCACAGCGCGGCGGCCGATGACCGGCGTCCCTCAGAGATCCCGATTGAGGAGATCATGCGTCCGGCCTCTGCCTGTTGCGGCATGGATGAGCCAATTGAAGAAGTTCGTCGCAAACTCGACACGCATCAAGCGACGAGTCTACCTGTTGTAGACAAAGCCGGTTGCTGCTGCGGAACCATCAGCTCGTACCACCTGATGGAATCATAATCTCACACATCAATGGCTTGCGTGGTGAAATGATCCGGAGGCAGTTGGCACGGAAGGGAAAATACAAACATCATTAGAAACTTTACAAGTTTAGAAGGAAGTTGGTTATGAAATTCGACATTCGAGCGGCCGCCCTTACGGCGGGGAGTATCACCGCTTTGGTCTATACGCTCTGCACGCTGTTTTGCGTTCTCGTGCCGGAGTCCACCTTGGTTTATGTCACCTCACTTTTTTTCCATTTCGATGCCCGCGGCCTCTACCGGGAGGTCACTTGGGGGAGTTTCATTGTCAGTCTGCTGGGCTGGGCGCTGGGGATGGCTTTCATGACAGGCGCGACGGCCTGGCTCTACAACCTGACCGCCCAAACTTCCGTGTGCAAAACAGACACGCTCGCAGGCCAACGAGATTCGTCTGAAGCTCGGAGAGCATCTTGAAAAGTGCGGGCATTACTACCATACCTGTTAACGCCTACGGCATGTACGGTGCAAATAGCTACGCCCAAAGAACTGGATATTCGACCGGCTACGGAAGCTACAATGGTCATGGCTATCGGGGTGATTACGGTTACCCGTCACGCGGTGGCCTGAGCATCGGCAGCGGAACAGGTGGTTTCGGGAATCGGGGCTTTAGCGGCTACCGTGGTTTCGGATTCTGACGGCCTGTCGACTCACATTGTTGTGTGCTCAGTGATGGGCTGGTCGCAGCGTAACTAAGAATGTTTTTTGATGGACCATATGAACGGTTGGAGAAATGGTTGGATGGGCGGAGGAATGTGGGTTTGGACGTTGGTCGGTGTTCTGGTGATCGTTCTACTGGTCGTTGCGATTAACAAGCTGTCCAGGAAATAGCGGTGTGTTCGCGACCATCCGGTGAAGTTAATTTTTCACGGTTGATTGGCTGGTCATTGATGTCCCCGATCGTCAGTTCCCTGTCAATGTTTCGCAAAACGCAGTCGCTCAGAGTTTCTGAAATAACAATAAAAGAATTGGTAGGAATTTCCCAATGAAAGAACACGAACACGCAACTAAGAACAAGCCCGAATCCAAGCCAACTCGCTACGCGGTGGCCAAGAAGGCATACGCTCTCTATGAAAAAGAGGGGCGTCCGCAAAGTCACAACAAGCAGAATTGGTTGGAGGCAGAAGCCCAGATGTCGGGCCACGGCGCGGATCAACATCAAGATCGCACCGATCATCACGCGCACAAGGCGGCGGATTTCCGGAAGCGGTTCTGGATCTCACTGATCCTGATGTTGCCGATTCTCGTCCTCTCGCCGCAGCTCCAAAAGTTGGTCGGGTTGCAAGAAGCCATCAGGTTTCCCGGCGACCTTTACGTCCTGTTCGGTTTCTCTTCGGCGGTTTTTGGGTATGGCGGCTGGCCATTCCTCAAAGGCTTGTTCAGCGAGATAAAATCCCGGCAGCCTGGGATGATGACGCTGGTCGCTGTCGCCATCACGACGGCTTATCTTTCCAGTTGCGCCGTGGTGTTCGGCCTGGCCGGCAAGCTGTTTTTCTGGGAGCTGGCCACGCTTGTCGATATCATGCTGCTGGGGCACTGGATCGAGATCAGGTCGGTTATAGGTGCCTCAAGGGCGGTGGAGGAACTGGCCAAACTTATACCCTCCGACGCACACAAACTTATACCCGACGGCAGCGTGAAAGATGTGCCACTGGTCATGGCTGTCTCCACAGCCCTGGCCGCCAGCAACGGTCTGCTCATTCGTAATCGGGGCGCTTTCGAGAGTGCCCGAAAACTGCAGACCGTCATTTTTTACAAGAACGCAAGCGCGTGCCGATGTTCATCCCGCGCTAGGGTCAATGGGTCGCCCTGTCCACGACGCGAGTCGAACAGTCTGCCTGAATATCTCAAGTCGCCTAAAGAAAAACGAAATCGAAATTACAATCATAACGACTTAGAAAGGAACATTTTATGAACACATCACTGATCGTCCTCATCGTGCTGGCCGCGCTGGCATTGGTTGCTGTGCTGTTTTTGGTTGGCATCTATAACAAACTCGTAGGCCTGCGCAACCGTTTCAAAAACGCCTTCGCGCAAATTGACGTGCAGCTCAAACGCCGCTACGACCTGATTCCGAACCTGGTCGAGACGGCGAAGGGTTACCTCAAACACGAACGCGAGACGCTCGAAGCCGTCATCGCCGCGCGCAATGCCGCCGCGTCCGCCAACACAGGCGCCGCCGCCAATCCCGGCGACCCCGCCGCGATGCAGAAACTCGCCAGCGCCGAAGGAACGCTCTCCGGCTCCCTTGGCCGCCTGTTCGCGCTTTCCGAGGCGTATCCGGACCTTAAAGCGAATACGACCATGCTGAACCTGATGGAGGAACTGACCTCGACGGAAAACAAAGTCGCCTTTTCCCGGCAGGCGTACAACGACTCGGTGATGGCCTACAACACGCAGCGAGAAGTTTTCCCCAGCAGCGTCATCGCCAGCACGTTCAACTTCACGGCCGCCGAGCTATTTGCCATTGAGAAGCCAGAGCAACGGGAGGCGACGAAAGTGTCGTTTAATTGAAGGTTTTGCCCATGAATTTTTTCGAACAACAGGACAAAGCCAGGACCAGCACGAAGGTGCTGGTGGTTTACTTCGTGATCGCTGTCGCGTGCATCATCGCGTCGGTGTATCTGGCCAGTTTGCTGATTTTATTTGGTACCCGCACCACACAACAGCCTGGCACCTCGCCGGCAGAACTCGCGCTGTGGGATCCCACGCTTTTCCTGTACGTCACACTCGGCACGCTGGGCGTTGTTATCATTGGCAGCCTCTACAAAACCGCGGCCCTGGCCAAGGGCGGCAGTGCCGTCGCTGAATCCCTTGGCGGACGGCTCGTTAATTCCAACACGAACCATCCGGGTGAGCGCAAACTGCGCAACGTGATCGAGGAGATGGCCATTGCGGCTGGCGTCCCCGTCCCGAAAATTTATGTGCTCGATGACGAAAAGGGCATCAACGCGTTTGCGGCCGGCCACACGCCGGGCGACGCCGCCATTGGCGTCACGCGCGGTTGCATGACCTTGCTAAGCCGCGATGAATTGCAGGGGGTCATTGGCCACGAGTTCAGCCACATCCTTAATGGTGACATGCGTCTGAACCTGCGAATCATGGGAGTCATCTTTGGGATCCTGTGTCTCGCGGTAATTGGGCGGGTCTTAATCTTCTCTCGCGGCGGTAGGGACAGGAATCCGCTGATGATCCTAGGGCTGGCCCTGATCATCATCGGCGCCATCGGCGTCTTCTTTGGCCGGCTCATCCAGGCCGCGCTCAGCCGGCAGCGGGAATTCCTGGCCGATGCCTCCTCGGTTCAGTTCACCCGCAATCCGGCGGGGCTCTCCGCGGCGTTACAAAAGATCGGCGGTGCCAGCTCGAAGCTCGAATCCGCTCATGCTGGGGAAACTAGCCACATGTTTTTCGGCAACGGCCTGGGCAAACCCTTGCTCGGAATGATGGCCACTCACCCGCCACTCGCCGAGCGGATCCACGCCATCGATCCCGGTTGGGACGGAAAATTCAAGACCGCCGACGTCGCGGCGGTTGCAGCAGAATCGGCGCGCGAGGCGGAGAAACCAGCGTCATCACGATCTGCGTTTCCACCGATTCCCGGGATGCCCGGCGCGAGTGCTGGCGACACCGGATTCGCCACCAACGCCGTTATGATGGGAGCCGTGCTTCCCAATCTGGGCAAGCCAACGCCGCTGCACCTGCGCTACGCCGAGGAGTTGCGGAATTCATTTTCGGAAAAGATACACTCCGCCGCTCGCGAACCGCTCGACGCCTCCGCGCTCATCTACGCGCTGCTCCTCAGCCC
>JBDNHU010000035.1:0-6290 GCA_041688615.1 Mariniblastus sp.
AAAACCCGATGACAACGCCATTCGTACTTGACACCTTTTCTCGTTGACACCTTTTCTCGTTTGTGTGGGCAACCGTTCCCTCATATGTTCGGCGTTACAGGTTCCAACCAAACCTTAACTACGGCAACAGTGATAGCCCCAGCTCTTTCAGGAACTTGTTGTGCTTCTTCGTCGCCGCTTGAATAACTGCTTCGATGTCAACTAGTTGCTGGTGTGTCGCACCCAAGTCGATCTCCGCTTCGCCAACCGCAGTGCTGATGTAGCGAGAGATATTCAGGTTGAAGTCGTTCTTTTCGATCTCGTTCATTTCTACCCGCCGAGCGTAGCGTGGCTCTTCCTTACGGAATTGGTAGGTGTCGATGATCTTGGCGATGTGCTCTTCGGTCAGTTGGTTCTGACGTTTGCCTTTCACGAAGTGCTCGGCGGCGTTGATGAAAAGCACATCATCCGGCTTTTTGCATTTCTTGAGGACAAGGATGCAGACGGGGATGCCGGTGGAGTAGAACAGGTTGGCGGGCAAGCCAATGACGGTGTCGATGTGGCCGTCTTTGAGCAGCTTGGTGCGGATGCGTTCCTCGGCACCGCCGCGGAACAGCACGCCATGCGGCAGGATAATGGCCATCACACCTTCGTCTTTGAGGTGATGGAAGCCGTGCAGCAGGAAGGCGAAGTCGGCGGCGGATTTGGGGGCCAGGCCGTGGCTTTTGAAACGCACATCGTCAGCCAGGGCGTCCGTGGGTTCCCAGCGATAGCTGAAGGGTGGATTGGCGACAACAGCGTCGAACAACAGCTTCTTGGCGGGGTTTAACTCCCGGAAAATGTCCCAATCGTTGATCAGCGTGTCACCGTGGTAGATTTCGAACTCCGAATCCTTCACCCCGTGCAGCAACATGTTCATGCGGGCAAGGTTGTAGGTGGTGATGTTCTTTTCCTGTCCGAAGATTTTGCCAATCCCTTTCGGTCCCATGCGTTTTCGCAAGTTGAGAAGCAGGGACGCAGAGCCGCAGGCGAAGTCGAGGACGCTGGCGAGGCGGGCTCTCTTGCCGGTGGCAGGTTCCTGACTATCAAGGGTAACAATGGCAGAGAGGATGTCGGACATCTGTTGCGGGGTATAGAACTCGCCAGCCTTCTTTCCAGATCCGGCGGCAAACTGGCCGATCAAATAGATGTAGGCATCACCCAGTGCGTCGATGTCGGCTGAAAAATCGTTTAGTCCCTCGGCGAGTTTCTGGATGATGGTACAGAGCTTGGCATTGCGATCGGCGTAAGTGCGGCCAAGTTTGTCCGAACCGAGATTGATCTCGGAGAATAGGCCCTGGAACGTGCTCTCAAAGGATTCCGTCTCGATGTATTTGAAGCCCGCCTGGAGCGTGTTCAGCAGCTCGCCGTTCTGGGTGCGGGCCATGTTGGCGATGCTGTTCCAGAGGTGCGACGGCTGGATAACGTAATGCACCTTGCGGCGCATCTGCTTTTCGAAATCCGGCACATCCTTTTTATTCTCTTTGTACCAGATCGTCAGCGGTACGCCGCTCTCGTCCGGCTTGAGCTTAGGATAGTCCTTCCCCAGCTCTTTCTCCGTTGCAATCTCGTAGTTGTACGAGAGGTATCGCAAGAAGAGGAAGGAGAGCATGTAGTCGCGGAAGTCGTCCGCGTTCATCGCCCCACGAAGTTTGTCAGCAATAGCCCAGAGGATGTTGCCCAGTTGTTTTTGGTTGGTGTCGTTCATATCGGCTGTCTAAAAGCGGCTAGGAAGTTGCGAATGACTCAAGAGTGCGATTGAGTCAAGATGCACGGTGAAGCCAACCACGTTGGACGGCCTTGGCTTGAAGTTTCTTACTCTTGTTGCGACAGTCTTTGTCCGTCAATCCGCTAAAATCAATGAGTGCATGCTCTCGAAAAGGCGTGGGGTCTTCACAAACGTGAAGGGACTCGGCTTTGCATTCCGCGACCGTTAGGCCCATCACGCCGATTGATGACAGATTTAAGTGATTTGTATAGTGCTGGAATGCATTTTCTGCTGTTATCTGATCGCCGTCGTAAACTGACAACTTCGACTCGTCTTTAGGAGAGGGCCGAAATGCCTGAGAAGTTGGAAAACCTGCTTGAACGAAACTGGGGTGAATCTGCCGATAAACAATCGTTGTATCGATCATTCAGAGACTCCTCCCAAATCTTTGACGGCGTCGGCGATCGATTGCCAATTATCCGGCGAATTCAAATCGAACCGCTTTGATTCTTCACCGTTTGTCACAAGATTCAACGCGTGCCATTCGCCCGATCGATCACTTAAATCGATTTCTAGCGAGACGGAACTCCCATCCAATGACCACTCTGCCAAAAGATTTCCTTCGGGCGTCGGGAATAGGTAAGGAAGCTTTGCATCATCGGGATAGTATCTCTTAAAAGCATCGACGACCCAATCCAATTGTTGTGGGTCAAGTGCTTCACCCTTTCCATCAAGCCAACCACGCTTCAATATTTTCAATTCGTCAATGCGAACCATCACATCAAGTGGATCGAGTGGTACGACATGCTCCACGCTGATTAGCTCCAGCAGTTTATCGCTCAAATCGAAGCGTCCTACACCGATTACTCTAACACGCTGCTGGCTCCTGAAGCCGTTGCTAGCTTCAAGGACCGCATCGTAATGTTGTGACTCAACGGGAATTCGACTAAGGATAAAACCGCCAGGCAACGTCAGTTGGAATGTCTTGGCTCGCTGGTCGAATTCGTGTACTAATCCATACACCGACGTCTCTTCGGTATAATGCTTGGACGATGAAGCCAACACTAGCTTCCGCCGAGTGTCTTTGGTAAGCCGAGCTGGTTGTTGAATCGTGTCGGACGCCAGTTCGATCGCTTCTCCATCGGCGAGATTCCTGCCGAATCGATCGAAGTAGCCGAGTAGCTTTTCAGGAAGGTGGTCGGTAATACGAGTTCCTCGCTCGGCTGCTGCCACTGCCGAAATGATGGAGTCTCGCGCTTCGTTGAAGTATTGCTCCGATTCGGGTGGCAGCAGTAATGCGGAACTAAAAACGAGGCTGATAACAGGAATAGCGCTTCCCTCTTCCACACCCGTCAGCTTGAGAGAAACAGTTTCTGAAAATCCCCTGGGTACTCGATGTCGAGATGAGTTCTCCTCGCGGTACTTCCATTTCGCTACCTCAAGAATCATCTCCGACAATACCGCGAAGTCAGCCAAGACCTCCAAGGGGATTGCACCACCAGCGAAACGAGCCCCGGTGATACGCGGCTTGAGGAACGGTTTGCTAGTCATGTTGTCCGCCCTCCTGCTGACAAACGTCTGGGGTTGTTGAGATTAAGCCTGAAAGTATACCCCAGTTCCCCGTACATTTAGAGACGGTGGAAAGACTTTGCCGACAATTGAGTGCCAAGCTCGGTCGGGTTTTATCAGCATATTGCATCCAATTGTACGCATTGAGGCACTTCCACGTTCGCTTTGCAAGCGATTGAGCGTCTGATCTCACGCTAGGCCTCCACCGGGGATGGGAAAAGCTGCTGCATTAGGCCTTTCTTGTGCGTCTTGAGAGCTTCGAGTTTTTGGGTTTGCGCGGCGATCAGGTCGTCGAGACTCGTCAGGCAGTCGGCGATGCGTTGCTGTTCGGTGACGAAGGGTAATAGAACACTGACTTCACGAAGAATCTCATTGTTGATATTTTTCTGCGCACCCGTTGTCGCGACCTTGTTCAGGTACTCTTTTTGCCCCCGCATGATGAGTTCGAGAAAGACGGGGATGATGTCTCGCATCGGAATCAGCCCGACCACGTTGTCTGTGAAACAACCTTCCGTTTGAAGCAACCCTGTGTCACCAATTTTCGCGGCGATGTTTGCGTCCGCGTTCATCGCCCCCCGCAATTGGTCGGCAATAGCCCAGAGGATGTTGCCCAGTTGTTTTTGGTTGGTGTCGTTCATGCAGTTAATTCAATCAGTGTGCGTTTTGCTCGACTTCGTTTGCAAAAGCGTCGGCATCAGCGGGACGTATCAATCGCACACCGAAAGCCTTGAACAATGGTTCGATATGCTCGTCGATTTCTTTTGTCTGTTCCTGGGTTTCTTGCGTCGAAACAATGATCAGCTTGTGACATTCACCATCGATCGGTTCTCGTTGAATCAGATCCCCGTTGACCGCTAACTTTGCTGCCTGAGTTTCTGCTTGCTTCGTTGCTGAAAATACTTGAGGCTTGATGAGATTGACGACTCCGTTCTTATAAGCGTACGGAATATCCAGTTTGCTCTTAAAGACGGGAACGGTGATTTGTCCCGGCCTCCAAATCTTTCGCTCTTGCTGCAACTTGTAAAACACTTCGCTTAAACGTGGAGGTAGAACCTCAGCGGGAGACTCCACTGCGAGTGAAGCAGTCGTACGTACGTCCACGAGTTCGGAAAACAGTCTTTCGAAGTCGGCATCGATGTCCACAATCTTGGCCAGTCGCGGCTCGGTCAAACGCATATCGTTCGCTCGTGATCCCGCGAACGCAGCCAACTCCTCAGCAGTTCGCCAGTCATCCGTCGCACTCTCTATCCGCGATTTCATCGCTTCGGTAGCAATCTTGAGACTATTCAAATCCGGCTTCGAGATTGCAAACAACTTGCGCACACGGTCAAACTTCTGAGTCATTTGCACGCGCAATGCATGGGGCTCCAAACACAACAGCACCAAGCCCACGTTGACCCCCTCCGCTCGAAAGCGATCGGGGCAATACTGAATAACGCTGTAAAAGCCTTTAGCCATTGTTTATTCTCCCAGTCTCGCCAAACCACGGCGTTGTTTTTTCAATCCAATTGCTGACGTTATCGGCGACAAATGTCGCTCGACGACAGATCAACTCACTCCAAGCGTTCCGAGTCTCTTGGGATACCTCCCATTCTCGAGGGACTGACTCAATAATCGCATCGGCTGTGCTTGTGTCCATCTCACGTAAACGTGATGCACAATCATCGATTGTACTCTGTTGAAGCCTTTCCCGGAAATCTGGGAAAAGTCCATAGATATGATCATCTTGGGCCTTTCCGATATTTGCTAGCTTAGGAGTCAGGTCTTCGCCTGAGCGAATGAAGCACAGTCCATGGTCCATCGCGATCAACCGCCGTTTCCCAGCTTCCACACCCTTACTCGACAAGTAAACGTTATCTGGGTTTGGTTTGCGGGCAGTCAGGTCGTGATGGTATCGGTCACAATTGAGCGTCCAGGTGTCGAAGACAACGAGTCTGCTGATGTCTTCGGGATTGACCAGCACGTTCAATTGCAGACCGGACTGTCCCCATGGTTCGCCCGGCAACGCCCGAGCAGCGAAGGCTGGTCCAGGCTGTGCTGTGTAGCCTCGCGGCAAGGGGAAGGCGTCGTCGGCGTCGAGCGTGAGAATCGCAATATCGAACGTACTCAGCCCGAACCACTTGGCTAAGTGCGTGCCGACCCAATCCGTTGCCAGCACATGCGGGCCCTGACGGTTGCCCAGCGGTTTGATATAGGCCCGCCCGGCGTCCGTGTTGACTTCGGTCGCACCGGTGCTTGTGTCGACTGACCCGGCCACTTGCAGCAATCGCGTCGGCTGCCACGTTGATTCGTGCGCCCACGCCATAATCAACTCACCTCCGGGGATGGGAAAAGCTGCTGCATCAGCGCTTTCTTGTGGGTCTTGAGGGCGGAAAGCTTGGCGCTTTGGGCGGTGATCAGGTCGTCGATGGAGGTAAGGCAGTCGGCGATGCGTTGTTGTTCTTCCAATTTGGGAACACCTACAGACATGCATCTTAGATCCGTAGCCAGAATGTGAGCGATTGTATTCCCCGTCTTCACGCTTGCAATTTTCTCCAGCCCTTGCGGAGCATGGAAGTAGTGGACAAAGAATAATGAGCTGGTTCGGGATTCGGGGGACATCACGATAAGTGCGTGGCAGTTGCCACCAGCAAAGTCTTTGTCCACTAATGCACATTCTCCGACATGCCCAGATTGAACCATCAAAACGTCGCCAACTCGTAGTTGGGATTTCTTCTGCTTCTCGTGAAACGCCCTTGAGATGGTGACAAGGTTAGTTGGGTCAACTTTCCCTGCCTTTATGTTCTTCCCTTGTAAGTAAGGGATGCCATTTGGCTCATAGTAAGGAGTTGCTGTGCCGACGAACCCGTTCCTCATGTGAGAGAAAAAGTTGCTCAATGGCAGCTCCGTCCACTCCGGCGCGGCTTGGAATTCGGGGAAGCGGAGGCGGGGGAGGGTTTCGCCTTCGCGGGGGAAAAGCTGCTGCATCAGCCCTTTTTTATGGGTCTTGAGCGCG
>JBDNHU010000291.1:0-15254 GCA_041688615.1 Mariniblastus sp.
ACAAAATTCAAACCGGGGTTACAAAATTCAAACAGGCATACCTTGTTAGGGTTTACGTTCTTCATGGTGCCGAAATAGATCACCGGCCCAACCAAACTTGTCTCTTAACGTCAAGTAATAAGAATAGCCACTAACTTCAATCATTTGAAAAACGGACTCGGCTCGTTCAATGCGAACAAGATCACCTGTGCGCAGTTCCTCCAGCAGTTGTCCATCCAATACCGCTGCGGCCGAGCAATTTTCGCCACGCATGACCATTTCATAAACGCGATCTGCCGAATCAACCACGGGGCGAACCGTCAGCGTATGAGGCGAAATCGGCGAAATCACGAACGCCATTAAATCCTTTCGTAGAATCGGACCTCCCGACGAAAGATTGTGAGCGGTCGAACCTACGGGTGTGCTTAAGATCAGCCCATCGCAGTTGTAAGACGTGGCAACCTGTTGATCCACGAACAGGTCAATCTGCTGCATCGAATACGGTGCTGCAGCCCGGAGAGCGATTTCGTTCAGACCGATTCGCTGCTGCAAAACCTTGCCATCGCGAATGACCGTACACTTCATCATCAAGTGATCAACGATGTTGTACTGTTCTTTCCCGATCAATTCAAACCCAGCGGCCAAATTTTCAGGCATCATGTGGGCAAGAAAACCCAGACGCCCAAGATTCACACCGACCACCGGCCTTTGGTGGTTCCCCATCTTCCTGGCCGCGCGAAGAATTGAACCATCGCCACCAAACACGACACTTATGTCCACGTTGGATGCGTCCCAAGAATCGTCGCATAGAAGATCTTCAGAAACAACGTCGACAAATTGATGCACCGTCGGCATGATCCGCTGAATCTGAGCAAGCATGTCCGGGCGACGGCTAGCGCTGCTAATCAACGCCGCTCGCAATCGTCTACCGTCCTGACCCAGTCTCCGCATTAACGTTTCCATTCCAGCACGAAAGAAGCATCAGATCAACGCCCAATTCCTAAGTTCGAACCGCTTGCTGTTCCTTTCCCAACACTCCCCGATCAGTCGCCAATTTCAAGAAAGTTGCGGTGATTCCCTCGGCATCCAACGAGGTTTCGGCCAAAACATCAGCGCGACTTGCATGTTCAATAAACCGATCCGGGACACCAGTACGGCGAACATGGTCGGAGCGCAAGCCATTGTCAGCCGCAAATTCCAACAACGCACTGCCAAAACCGCCGCTCAACATGCCTTCTTCCGACGTCACCACCAATGGCGATTCGGTCAAAACTTTCCTCATGACCAACGTGTCGAGTGGCTTGATGAAGCGAACATTAACCACGCCCACATCCAGGCCCTTGGCCTTCAATAATTCCGCTGCTTTCATGCAGTGGATCATTTGCGTACCGACCGCCAATAAAGTTCCGTCTTTGCCCCAAGACAAAATCTCACTCTTGCCCAACTCGACCGGTTGACGGTTTTCAGTGATTTCGATGGCTGCCGTTTTGGGATAGCGGATAGCGGTCGCACAGTCTTGTCGCAGCGCGAAGTCCAGCATTTGTTGTAAGTCATAAGCGTCTCCTGGTGCCATCACCATCATATTGGGAAAGATTCTCATGTAAGCCAAGTCAAACGTTCCATGATGCGTTGGGCCATCTTCAGCCGTCAAGCCAGCCCGATCCATCATGAAAACCACAGGCAACTTCTGAAGGCAAACCTCTTGGAAGATCTGATCAAACGAACGCTGCAAGAATGTACTGTAAATGTCCACAATCGGACGTAAACCAACCTTCGCTTGCCCGCCCGCAAAAGCAACCGCATGCGATTCGCAAATCCCAACGTCAAAAAATCGCTCGGGGAATCGGGCCCGCAACGGTTCCAACTTATTACCCTGGCACATCGCTGCCGTGATAACCGTCACTTTGTCGTTCTTTTCCATCTGTTCAAAAATGGCACTGCTGGCAAAATCCGTGTAAGATTTGGCAGCGCCACTTTTCTTCAATTCCACTTGTTCAGAATCGAATCGTTCAAAAACTGGCGGAGTATGGTAGAAAACCGGATCCGCGGCGGCTGGCTTAAATCCGTGACCTTTCTCGGTGATCACATGCAAAAGGACCGGTCCCGATTGATTCTTAACCAGCTTTAGATACTTCTTCAACAAGACGATATCGTGACCGTCGATCGGTCCAAAATACTTGAAGCCGAACTCCTCGAACATCATACCACCATGAACCCCAGCCTTGACTCCTTCTTTGATCTGAGCCAGCAACCTTTCGGTTGGGTCACCAAAGACTGGGACCTTGTTCAGTAGGCTGACCACTTCCTGCTTCAAGCCTGTGTAAAACGGATTCGCTCGCAACCGATCAAGGTACCGAGCCAACCCGCCAACTCGCGGGCAAATGGACATCTTGTTGTCATTCAAGACCACCAACATTTTACTCTTCAAGGTCGCTGCATTGTTTAATGCTTCAAACACGATCCCCGACGGAAACGCTCCATCGCCGATCACCGCAACCGAATGATTGTCGGTTCGCCCCATTAGGTCGTCACCGCTTCGCAAACCCACGGCACTGGAAACGCTGCAGCCCGCATGCCCCGTCATAAAAAGGTCGTACTCGCTTTCCTTCGGGTTGGGGTAACCCATCAATCCGCCCTTGGTACGGATCGTGTGAAATTGATCAAATCGACCCGTGATCAATTTCAGAGGGTAAATCTGATGTCCCGTATCCCAAACCAAACGATCGCTGCGAAAATCGTATTCGGTATGCAGCGCTAAACACAGTTCCACCACACCCAAGTTCGAAGCAAAGTGGGCAGGCCGCTCGCTCAACAAATTGCACAAAGTCTCCCGAATCTCGTCGGCCACTTGTTCCAATTTCTCGATCGGCAGGTCTTTCAAATCCAAGGGCGATTGGACAGTTGATAGGATGTGATTCATTGTTGTCTCTCCAAAACGAAACGAGCGATGTCCTGTAGGTGCGACGCTTTCGCACCAAACGACTGCAAGCAAGATTCGGCCTGTTGGATCAATTCGGCCGCCTTGCGACGACTTTCTTCAATCCCAAACATTGCAGGGTAAGTCAACTTGCCCTTAGTATCGTCTTTCCGCGTCCGCTTGCCGACCGTACTTGCGTCCCCAGTCGCGTCCAGCAAATCGTCGGTAACCTGGAACGCCAAGCCTACATTCTGGCCAAAATCGCGTAATTTCTCTAGCTGCAATTGGCTGGCCCCCGCGATTACTCCCCCTATTTCCAAGGAAACTGACAAAAGTGCCCCTGTTTTTCGTCGATGGATCCTCAAAAGTGTGGTTTCGGTCGCTGGTAGCGAATTGGCCATCAAGTCATCTTGCTGCCCCCCAGCCATCCCTTGACATCCCGCCGCCTTGGCCAACAGTCCGATGCACTTAACCGCCTGAACCGGTGTTACGTTTGAATTTGCCGTTAGTTCGCCGGCCAGCAACTCAAATGCTAAAGATTGCAAACTATCCCCTACCAAGATGGCTGTTGCGTGGTTGAATTGCACATGACATGTCGCCTTACCCCGCCGCATGTCGTCGTCATCCATTCCAGGAAGATCATCATGAACCAGCGAATAAGCGTGAACCATTTCAACCGCACAAGCCGCTGGGATCGCGTCAGCAAGCGATCCGCCGCACATTTCGCACGCCGCCAGAACCAGGAGCGGCCTAAGGCGTTTCCCGCCGCCTAACAAGCTGTAACGCATCGCTTGCGTCAACAATTCAGGACTTTGATCCCCGATTTGCGAATAACGATCCAACGCCCGCTCGATCTCTTCAATCCAGCCTTTGATCTGCCCGTCTGATTCCAATTGTATTGCCACAACGTTTGTCATTAAAAAAATTACTTTGACCTAAGAATCCCCGGCTTCCAACCCATTTTGCGGTACTTGCTTCTTCTTCACTTCAAGACAACGCACTTTTCAAACTTACTCGCAAAACGATTACGCATGCATCCCTCAGCAAGCCATTTATAAAAACTGCATTCCGCGTGGCGTGTTCACTGCCAATATCATAGTCAAAACAGACGCGACTGATTATCACTCTCTGGATCAGCGTCTTCATGGGCCTCCTCGTCCTCGTCCTCGTCCTCGTCCTCGTCCCATTCCTCGTCGTCGTCCAATTTATCCTCGTCTTCCTCCTCGATGTCATCGGTTTCTTCATCAAGGTCATTGCCTGAATTGGCTTCAACGACTGGTTTGGTCGAAGATTTTTGCCCAGTCACACCGGTCGCACGAGGCGCAACACCGGTCGCACGAGGCGCAACACCGGTCGCGATCCCCAACGAAGCACTGGCGTCAAAGTCTTCGATCGAAATTTGACCGTCGTCGCCAACCCCGGTCAGAATTCGGATCTGTTGCTCGGCTTCCCGCAACCCGCTGTAACAAGTCGTTAGCAGCGAGACACCTTGGTGGTACGACTCCAGCGAACCCGCCAAGGTCAGGTTACCTTGCTCCAACTGACTCACGATTTTCTCCAACTTTGCCAATGCGGGTTCGAATTCAACCGCGGACGAAACCGTCGATGCCGCAGCACTACTGGATTTTTTCCCGCCGCCGGTCTTTCCCTCGACCTCAATCTTTTTCTTTTTCGCCATCGCGTTACCTAAATTGATTCCGATTTGCAAAACCACTCGTTCGGTTCACCGATTGCTTGAATATCACTCACAACGACCAACGCCAAAAGTCACGCGGCACAACCGTCCCTCAAGCACACAGAACAGGGGCACCAGCGGTTGGCCATGAATCTAATGAAAGCATCGCCAGTCGCATCACGCCACCTCCAATGCCAGTCTAAATCAAACCTACCCGCAAATGTGTGGCCGCAATTGTACTCATTGCCAGGGCATTCCCCAAGGATAAGCCAGCTTTCGACCAAGCGGATAGACTGCTAAAAACTAAGGGGCAATGATCGGCCACTTTTGGGACGTTTTCAACAATTGGGTTTAAATCGCAAACGATTGCCCAAACCACCGGGTAACCCCCAATCCCGTCCAAGCCTTTCCCATCCAATCCCTGCGAATCGCATCATGACCGCCCAGAATTCCAAGTACAAATCGATCAGTCAATTGACGCAGGAGATCCGTGACACTCTGGAGGGGGACTTCTCGCAAGTGACGGTCTGTGGCGAAGTGTCCGGCTTCAGTGCCGCTCATTCTGGACATTGGTACCTGTCGTTGAAGGACAAAGACGCCCAAATTTCCGCGGTTGTTTGGCGAAACACTGCGCAGCGCATCCGATTCCCAATGGAAGATGGCTTGCAAGTTGTCGTACGCGGCAGAATTTCAGTTTACCCGCCGCGCGGATCGTACCAGTTGGCGATCGAACAGATCGAACCACTGGGCGAAGGTTCCTGGCGAGCCGCCTTTCGCAAGCTTCATGAAAAACTAAAAAGCGAAGGACTCTTCGACCCCGCTCGAAAACAAACCATCCCCGCCATTCCTAACCGAGTTGTCGTGATCACCAGCCCAACGGGAGCAGCGATTCGAGATTTCCTGCAAGTCGCCACCAGGCGATGGCAAGGCAGCGACATTCTGATTCTACCCACTCGAGTCCAAGGTGAAGGCGCAGGCAAGCAACTAGCCGCTGCCGTCAATCTTGCCAGCCGTATCCGCCCCAAAGCCGATGTGATCGTTTTGACTCGCGGCGGGGGAAGCATCGAAGACTTGTGGGAATTCAATAGCGAAGAACTGGTCCGTGCAATGGCCCAATGTCCCATCCCGATCGTTTCTGGGGTTGGACATGAAATTGATGTCACACTTTGTGACCTGGCCGCCGACCTAAGAGCATTGACACCATCGGAAGCCGCTGAGCGAATCTTTCCAGATGCCGCTGGACTTTGGCAGACACTTAAGACCCAAGAGACACGATTGGTTCAGGCGATAACTGGGCAGTGGAAGCAAGCCAAGTCGCGGGTTGATCAATTGGCGCAATCTCGCGCAATGACGCAACCGCTAGACCGCATCCATAGCCATGCACAACGCCTAGATGAACTGTCTCACCGGCTACTGGACAGAACCAATGACCATCTCCACAATAAGCGAAACCATTTGCAATCGATGGCCGCTCGACTGGAAGCGCTTAGCCCACTACAAGTCCTTAGTCGTGGCTATTCGCTGACATTTAACCAATCTGGCGAACCATTGACCCACTGCCTAACATTGTCCCCAGGCGATCAGATCGAAACGCGTCTTAATGCAGGCCGAGTAATTTCCCAGGTCCTTTCTACTGACAATCTTAATTCATAGCCCATGCCTGATTTCCTTCGCATTCTGTCGCCAAAAATTTACGATCCCGCCAATCGAATCGATGGCGTGGTCAATGACATTTGGGTTCAAGACGGGAAAATCGTCCCGCCGCCGTCAAATCATCAAATCGGTTCGGTTCGCACAATCGATGCCAATGGACTTGTTGCGATGCCCGGCGGCGTGGACATGCATTGTCACATCGCGGGATCCAAAGTGAATGCGGCCCGAAAACTTCGAGTCGACGACAAAGATTCCCAACCGCCAATCCTTTCTACGCCTTTGACCTTCAGTGGCACTGGCGGCAGCGTGCCCAGCACTTTTGCAACCGCCTATCGTTACGCCGCCATGGGCTACACCACTGCGTTCGATGCCGCTGTGCCGCCACTGCTGGCCAGACAAGCCCATTTCGAATTGGAAGACACACCGTGTATCGACAAAGGCTTTTACACATTGGTTGGCAACAATGTGATGCTGCTCGAGGCTATCGCCAAACGCGATCCGGTGCAGGTCCGCAGAATTCTATCATGGTTGCTGGATGCCACTTGCGGTTACGCGCCGAAAATCGTGAATCCCGGTGGCGTTGAAAACTGGAAACAACTGGGAACCGACATTCGATCATTGGACGAAAAGATCGGCGGCTTCGACACATCGCCTCGGCAAGTGTTGCAAAGCATTACTAACGCCGCTAACGAACTGAAACTGCCACACCCCGTCCACATTCACACCAATCATTTAGGCTTACCCGGGAACTGGAACATCACGCTGGAAACGATGAAGAGTCTCAATGGACTCAAAGCCCACCTGACTCACATTCAATTCCATAGCTATGACGGAGGCGATGCCCAGGAGGATTCTTTCGGTTCCAAGGTCCAACCTTTGGCCGATTATATCAATCAACACCCAGAACTCTCTGTCGATGTCGGCCAAGTGCTGTTTGGCGATACCACTAGCATGACGGGTGACGGACCGGTCGGCTATTTCCTAAGCCAAATGTACCGCGAACGCTGGGTCAGTGCAGACACGGAAATGGAAGCCGGTTGCGGGATCGTTCCCATTAAGTATCGCAACAAGAGCCTGATCCACGCCTGGCAATGGGTGATTGGCCTAGAATGGTATCTTCTGGTCAACGATCCTTGGCAAGTGGTAATGAGCACCGATCATCCCAACGGTGGTTCCTTCCAGGCTTACCCGCAAATCATTCGCCTCTTGATGGACAAATCCTATCGCGACGAAATGTTCTCACAATTACCTCAGTCGATTCAAGCGACTTCGGTTCTTAAAGATCTAAAACGCGAATACTCTCTTAGCGAAATTGCCATCATCACACGATCTGGCCCCGCCAAGTTGTTGGGCCTGAAACAAAAAGGACATCTGGGTGTAGGTGCCGACGCGGACATTACACTTTACTTGCCCAACAGCGATTACCAGCAAATGTTCGCCATTCCAAGATTCGTGATCAAAGCAGGACATGTTGTGATCGACGATTGCGAAATCAGAAGTGTCCCCCAAGGCGATACCATTCGCTGCCAAATGCAAAGCAATCACACCGTCGAACCTGAGATCGATTCATGGATCCGACGTTACTATTCGGTCGAACCCGAAAACTTCCGAGTCAACCCAAATCAAATCTTGCAACTAAATTCCGTCCAGTGTCCGCCGGAATAACACAACCATACGCCTACGACTACTCTCCCGATCGACTACTCTCCCGATCGACGTCAAGCGGCAGCTTAGATCGAACGTAAACGCTCAGCTCTTTGAGTGGCTGATTGGACACACCCGAACAGAATCTTCTGGCACGAGAGATCGATCAAAAGCGAACACTTTATCCAGCCAACCGACGAAACATTTTCAGGGAACCGGTCCGCTGAAATTTCGGGAACGGGCAAGTACCGTTGGGGAAATCACCCTGGCAATAGAAAATACCTTCCGGTCAATTGAGAAGCCTAACCATCTGGCGGTACTTAAGGCTTGACGACAAACTCCGCCCAGTTTGAACGCGGGAATATCGGCACGGGAACCTGAGTGTCGGCAACGCCAGAGCCTAACCAGCACGGCCTAACCAGCACGGCCTAACCAGCACGGCCTTGCTACTATTTACAGTCGCCCCCGAGCATCGACGACCGACTGCACGGCCTGCTGCACAGTTTCTGCACACGCGGTCAAATGGCCCATCTTCCTGGCTGGTCTAGCCTCTTCCTTGCCGTACAAATGCAACTGCACTTCCGGGGATTCCAAAGCAACATCCCACTTGGGAATACCACCTTGCCAAACGTCTCCCAGCAAATTTGCCATCGCCACGGGACGATGCTGGGTCGCTGAACCCACACTCAATCCGCACAGGCAACGGACCTGCTGTTGAAACTGGGACGTGGAATGGCCTTCAATGGTCAGATGCCCCGAATTATGCGGCCGCGGAGCAATCTCGTTAATCAAAACCGTGCCATCCGCCTTAACAAAAAACTCAATGCAGAACACACCCACCACATCGAAAACTTCAGCCACTCGCTTGGTAATCCACAGCGTTTGTTCCATCACGTTTGCAGGCAGATCAGCCGGGCAATAGGACACATCCAAAATATGATTTTTATGAGTATTATGAATCGGGCCATAAGTGACAACGCGACCATCAAGACTACGGGCCGCCACCACCGACACTTCGCACTGGAAATCAACAAACGCTTCCAAGATCGTCTGGTCGGTACCTAATTCTTTCCAAACCGCCACCAGATCGGTTTCATCCTTGATTGCGATTTGCCCTTTTCCGTCGTAACCACCTTCGGCTGTTTTCAAAATGCACGGTCGCCCCAATTCAGTCACCGCTCGACGTAATTCATCGATACCACTGACGGGCATACATGGACCAACGGGCAGCCCCGCTTCCTTCAAACCTGTTTTTTCGCGGATGCGATTCTGGGAGAGATATAGGAAAGGGATCCCTGGCCTAACGGGCACACTTTTGGATATCTCGTGGAACAAATCAATCGGCAATTTCTCGGTTTCAAAAGTAACCGCCGATACCCCGCTTAAGAATTTCTCAACCGAACCCTCATCCGAATAATCTGCCACAATGGTCTTATCGGCACAGGAAGATGCGGGGCCTTCGGTTTCGTTGGTTAACACCCAAACTCGGTAACCCATTTGCCTAGCAGCAATGGCAAACATCCGACCTAATTGGCCGCCGCCCACGACACCCAATGTAGCGCCCGGCAAAATCGCGTTTTGAAATGGCACCGACAGTGTGGACGATTTGGATTGCATGTTCATCAACGTCTAAAAAAGCTAAATCAAAAAGGTACCAAAAGCAACGCCTGAATCGACATCGCAAACTAGAGCTCCAAATACGAATCGGCCAGCACGGCATCCCTTTGCTGATCCAAGTAGGCCTGCATCCGTGCCGCCAGTTCGGGCCTAGAAGTTGCCAAAATCCGAACCGCCAATAACCCGGCATTCTTCGCGCCTGCGGTTCCAATCGCCAACGTCCCCACCGGAATACCGCCAGGCATTTGAACAATGGATAACAACGAATCCAAACCAAGCAAACTACGACTTTGAACCGGTACCCCCAGCACCGGCAAGACTGTCTGCGAAGCGATCATCCCTGGCAAATGAGCCGCCCCGCCCGCGCCGGCTACAATCACTTCAATACCTTGCCCAGCCGCCTCTTTCGCGTATTGGCACATCCAATCCGGCGTCCGATGGGCCGACACCACGCGGCATTGATAGGATACTCCAAAATCCTTCAAAATTTCAGCACAGGCCTTCATGGTTTCCCAGTCCGACCGGCTGCCCATCACCACGCCAACTTTGATGGTTCTGCCAACAAAGTCTTGGTCGTCTCCAGCATTCATATTTTTTCCGTTCACGGTCGATTCTGATTCCATCACAGGATTACTCAATCTGTCTTCGTTCTAAAATAATCACCACCAAGTCGAACCCGCACCCACCATGGATTCGACCGCGTGCAGCCACAATTGCATCGCCAGTGCATGGACACGTAATACCAATAAACCAGTGCTACTCGGGCGATTCGACGATCGGCTGGTCGCAAACTTGAACCTTGTCGCCTGCGATCCGAACCTGATAGGCGTTGACCCTTAACCGAGGGTTATCCGCCCAGGCACCATTGCAAAGTTTGAAACGCCAAGCATGCCAAGGGCAGGCCACTTCGCCGCCCTCGACGTAGCCTTCTGCCAGTGACGCACCTTGATGAGGACACGCGTCATCAATCGCCCTAAATTGTCCGTCACCCTCGTTAAACACCGCAATCATTTGGTCATTCACGGGAAACGCCCTGCCCTCGCCCACGGGAATTTCATCAACTTTCGCAACGGTCACAAATTCTGCCATAACTCTTCTTCGTTGGTTCCATTGAATCTAAATCAAATCGTCACTCTTAGCTTGCCCAGTCTCTTGGCTTGCCCAGTGTCTTGGCATCAACCCTCAACGAACGAACTGACCACTTGGCCACCGTCTCCTGGCTAACCGGGCACTTGGCAAGGGGCCGATTTCAGATTGGCCCAATCTAAAGCATCAACCCTGCCACACAACCTGTGATGCAACAGGCAAGTGTGCCACCCAGCATCGCTCTTAGGCCCAGTTTTGCCAAGTCGCCTCGACGCTCAGGTGCCAATCCGCCAATGCCGCCAATTTGGATTGCAATTGCTCCAAAGTTCGAAAATCCACACAAGGCATAAGTCAATATAATGCTAGAACGCTGCGATAGACGAAGCATTTCTACGCCGTTCACCAGAGCAGTGGTTTGACCATCGACGGGAATGATCTGGGTAAATTGCTCGTAGGCAATAAATTCGTTGGCAACCATCTTAATGCCCAGCAATCTCCCGGCCGCTTGGCAATCGCCTGTTTCGATCCCCATTGCAAAAGCGATTGGCCAAAACAGAAACCCCAAGAAACCTTCCAAAGACCAACGTAGGTCCACCGGTTGAGCCACAAACAGATTGACAAACCACTGCACGATTTCGCCAACACCTGCAAACATTGCGTTGCCCATCGCGATCAACGCCAGAAACGCCAACAACATGCCGGCGATGTTGATTGCCAACTTCATACCATCCGAGGCACCCGAAGATACCGCATCGATCAAGTTGACTGCCTCGCTGGGCGCCGCCAATTCCAAGCTTTTCTGCAGTTCAGTCTCTGGATCTTCTGGCTGCAATATTTTCGCAATCAGGATCGCTGCCGGTGCGGAGATCACCGATGCGGTCAGCAGATGCCCAGCATTGATTCCCATACTGACAAACACCGCCATCAACCCGCCCGTAATCGTGGCAAACCCGCCGACCATCAAACAATTCAATTCCGACCGAGTCATCTTGGCAACGTACGGCTTGACCACCAAAGGAGCCTCGGTGTGTCCGACAAAAACATTCGCCGCCGCGGCCAAACTCTCAGGGCCTGAAATCCCTAACGTTCGTTGCATGATCCAGGCCATGCCTTTGACAATCGGCTGCATCACACCCAAATAATACAGGCCACTCATCAGTGCCGAAAAGAAAATCACCGTCGGCAAGACGCCAAACAAGAAGGTGGTGGTCAACACAAACGCCGAACTCTTGGATAGCTCGGGGTCGCTCCAGCGTTGCCCCACCATGAACTGACTGCCCGCCGAAACATACTCTTGCACACGATCAAAAAACCAAGAGATGCCCGCGAAGAGAAGCCCCTCGGGGTACGTGTCACTTGCGGTAAGGCTGCGTGAAGCGAACACCAACACCGCAAAAAACATTTGCAACATCAGACCGCCAATCACCACTCGCCAGGGAAATCGCCCCCGGTGACTACTTAGCAGCCAAGCTAAACCGATTAAGCAGGCAATCCCCGCTAAACTAATCAAACGCAGTGGAAAATCTGTCCAAAACGTCGGCCCCAGTTGTCCAATCATGCGTGTTTCATTCCTGAATCGTTATTGAGTTGGGCTCATCGGTATCAGCCACCAAGGTTGTCAGAATCGCAATTCGATTCCAACAGGCTTCTCTACTTACATAAAATACGGCAAAACCCGATCCATTTCCATGACCAAGACCAGATTCTCCAAGTCCAATTCCTTGTTTCACCAAGTCCAAATCCACGTTTCACCAAAGCTGTAAAATCCCCGAACTCGCGGCCAAGAGAAACCATCGCCTAGCCGGCCAAACGATTAATTCACCTCAGCCCGCCCGCGATCTTGGCCTGGCCCAACCCTAACTGTTCAACCAAAAACTAGATGTGGAAAGAATCTGTCCACTTACGTGGCGAATGTCTTTCCCTTGCCAGCGTCACGGCCGATCACGAAACCGGCAAAGTCAAGAAACCAGTCCAATTACGCTATTTCTAGGACATCGGCACAGATAGTGCGTAAAACAGTCAGGACACTTACCAACCCTGCACCCCAACCTGCACCTCGAACGCTCTCCCCTCCGTGAAATGCCAAAACTGATGACCAACCATTTAACTCCCACTCGTTCTCCGCAGTCCTGCGAGTCCCCTGCGACCGCGTCTGACACCAAAACCATTTGGTTGCGTCGTTGGTGAAAGGACTGCCTACGCTGTTGGCCCTTTGCGTCATGGGTGGCGGATGGTTGCTGATGCACCATATCAATTCTAGCGGAGGGCATTGCGAAGAAGTTGTCGACGTCGCCGAGGTTGAGGATGCCGTCGCTTCCGATACGTTGGTTTTACCCGAAGGTAAGTTAAAAGCATCCAATTACTGCGTCCAGGGATGTTCGTCCGAGTAACCATCCCCATCGGCGAACCTCGCCAGGCACTATCGATCAAGCCCGAGTCAGTGATTCGGCACGACAATCAAGAATTCGTGTTCGTAGACATGGATAGCGGAGTTTTCAAACGTGTGGATGTTTCCACCGGTCAAGTATCCGACGATTGGATCGAAATCACTGCAGGTCTCTCTCCTGGCCAATTAGTGGTGACCCACGGCGCGTTTCTATTGAAGTCGGAAATGCTACTCCAGGGCGAAGGTGAATAGCAACTACTTCTGTCACGCTTCTTCTATTTCAATCCGAAGTTAGTTGCACCTCTGCGCTAAGAATCTACCAAGCGTAGCTGCCACTTGGATACTTGAAACATGCTTACCAAGATCATTGAACTTTCGCTCGTCAATCGCGGACTCGTCATCATCCTGACGCTCTTGATGGACAGGGCCGGACTTTACTCGGCATTTAACCTGCCTATTGACGCCGTTCCCGACATGACCAACGTTCAAGTACAAGTTGTAACCGATGCCGGTTCGTTATCACCGGTGGAAGTCGAGCGTTACGTGACTTACCCCGTCGAAAACACAATGGGTGGTCTTCCCGACGTAGAGGAACTACGTAGCGTTTCAAAGTTTGGCATTTCGTTCGTCACGATTGTGTTCCAAGAAGGCACCGACATTTACAGGGCTCGGCAACTGGTCACCCAACGACTTGGCGATGCCGCAGCGAACTTCCCCCCCGGCTACGGCATGCCCACCATGGGACCGCTGACGACTGCCCTGGGAGAAATACTGCAATTTGAAGTCCGCAGCGATCGTCATTCTCCGATGGAACTGCGAACAATGCTGGAATGGGAAATCTCGCCCAAGCTACGCCAAGGCAGTGGCGTCACGGAAATCGAAACGCATGGGGTGAACCGATGACGCGGCAGGGTGCGGTGACACGCGATGGACGCGGCAAAGTGGTCACGGGTTTGGTGATAATGTTAATCGGAAAGAACTCTCGCGAAGTCGTTACCGCGGCAAAAGAACGCCTTAAAGAAATTGAAGAAACGCTGCCCAATGGCGTTCGCCTGGAAGTCACCTACGACCGGGCGGCATTAATCGGTCGAACACTGACGACAGTTCTGACCAATCTCACTGAAGGCGGAATGTTGGTGATTGTGGTTTTGCTGCTCATGCTTGGAAACCTACGGGCCGGCATCATCGTCGCACTGGCGATCCCACTTTCGATGCTGTTTGCAACCAATGTCATGGCTTACACCGGCGTCACCGCAAGTTTGATGAGCCTGGGTGCGATTGACTTTGGCTTGATCGTCGATAGTAGTGTCATCATGGTTGAAAACTGCATTCGCAGATTGTCTCACGATAACGGTGACGCGAAACATGAAGACGTGATCCGTGACGCGGCAATTGAAGTTCGCAAGCCCACGATGTTCGGCGAACTGATTATCGCAGTGGTATTCCTGCCGATTTTGGTGCTTGAAGGTTCCGAAGGCAAGCTATTCCGTCCGATGGCCCTCACTGTGCTTTTTGCCTTGGGCGGATCGATGATCCTTTCGCTAACGTTCGCGGCCGAGACGTGGCTACATTTGTGACCGAGGCCCAAGCGGCTGTCGCCCAAAAAATCGACTTCGCTCCAGGCTATGAAATTGCTGGGGTGGTGACTTCGAAAACCTACAGTCGGCCAGCCGCCGATTGGCAATCATCACGCACATTGTGCTGATGATCATTATGCTACTATTGCATACCAGTCTGGGTTCGATGCGATTGGCCTTGTTGATTTTCCTCGCTATCCCCATGGCAGCATCCGGAGGAATCATCGCGTTACATCTTCGCCAGATGCCTTTCAGCATTTCCGCTGGCGTCGGTTTCATCGCATTGTTTGGCGTCGCCGTACTGAACGGACTTGTGTGGGTCAGTGCCGCTGAACACTCTCGCAAGTCTGATATGCCGCTGCAAGAGGTTAGCCATGACACGGCACTGGTTCGTTTGCGGCCGGTGCGGATGACCGCACTGGTGGCGAGTCTCGGGTTTCTGCCGATGGCACTCTCAACAAGCGACGGTGCCGAAATGCAACGACCGTTGGCGACTGTGGTCATTGGTGGCTTGATCACTTCGACCCTTTTGACGTCGCTGGTGATTCCCACGACCTATCCATGGTTCGCCCGAGGCCTGAAGGACATCCAGCTTACTCATCACGATCAACACGACCCAATCCTGGCATAATCACAACCTATCGGGGGCAGCGATCGGGGAACTTCTTCATTCGGCGACCCTATGGGTACATGCCCAGAGTGTGAACTTAGAAACGGCGC
>JBDNHU010000292.1:0-17736 GCA_041688615.1 Mariniblastus sp.
ACCCTACGGCAAAGCACCCTCACGCTAAACACTGTGATGCTAAACACTCTCACGCTAAACACTGCGATGCTAAACACTCTCACGCCAAACACTGTGATGCTAAACACTCTCACGCTAAACACCGTGATGCTAAACACTCTCACGCTAAACACTGTGATGCTAAACACTCTACCGCCAACGCTGAGTTTGATTCACGCCTGCAATGCTGGCGGAAAACCGGCCAAGAAAAATGTGTTGCAAGAAACATACCAATTACTGGTCACAGTGCTGAAACGACTCTTCGATTTGCTTCACTCCTCAAACAAGGGCCAACACCAAGAACCGCGGCCACTGTTAAGTTCATCGCCCCTTCCAAACATGCGTCGGATTCCTAACAAACACAAGCAGATCCGCACAGCGATTCAAGACAACTGGAATTCGTAGCCCCAACGCAAGTTTTGGCGAGTGTCTAACGCCTCTGGCAAACTATCGCGACAGATGCTTAAGATGCTGCCGCTGGTCGTAATCTGCGTAGGTGAAGCGGAATTAACAATGGGTACGACACACAACGGCCCGATGCGACGCCCGCTTTGTGCAACCGCTGAATCAATCGAGTCCAACAGTTCCCACTGCCCAGCCAGAGGTTCGCCCACACCGCTTTGCAGTTGATACATACTTCTGGGGTCAGGCATCTGACCACGCGGGTTACAGGCGATGTCACAGACAATGCGTCCCGTCCCTAACATCGCTTCGAAACTAATCGACCAAATCGTTTCGCCAGCCATCCCTACGCCCAAGGCAACGGTCGAGGAGGGTCGTTTTTCAATCGACAGATCTTGGACTGGCGGGCTCTCCGGTGAGTCCTGCGTATCATTGCCTTCGATCGACAGAAGCTGCGCATCCACCAAACCGGCATGGTTCTCCACAGCGATGCGATGAACGAAGCGGTCTCCGACTTTCCAAAACTTCAGAACGATAGCCGGCGCATCCACTGCATTGCCGATAGCCGATCGCACTTCAAAATCTTTACTCACGTCATTCCCAAATCAAAATTAGTCATCACCAGCCACTTGTCCATTCTTCACCTTCCAAGCCAAATGAGCATCCAAGAATCCTTGAATATCACCCGCCAAAACGGCGTGAAAGCTTCCCATCGCAAAACCTGTTCGCACGTCTTTTACTCGCTGATCCGGATGCAGAAAGTAATTTCTAATTTGAGAACCAAAACCCACTCGAGTCTTCGTTTGGTACTTGGCCGCTTCCTCCTCCTCACGTCGCTCTTCTTCCAATCGAGCCATCTTCGCTCGCAACATCTTCCATGCCTGCGCTCGGTTCTGATGCTGACTTCGTTCACTTTGACATTGAACCACGGTATTGGTCGGCAAGTGAGTCAAACGAACAGCGCTGTCGGTCTTGTTAACATGCTGACCACCGGCCCCACTTGCGCGATACGTATCAACCCGGACGTCTTCTTCGTCGATATCGATTTCAACGTTGTCCGAAACTTCCGGTGAAACATCCACCGCCGCAAAACTGGTCTGACGTTTGCCTTCAGAATTAAACGGACTGATTCTGACCAAACGATGAAGTCCCGTTTCGCCTTTCAAATAGCCGTAAGCCATTGGGCCACGCACTGCTAACGTCGCTTGATTGATGCCCGCTTCTTCATTGTCGTGGCGATCAAGCAAAACCAGCGAAAAGTCTTGGTCTTTCGCCCACGCAGAATACATCCGCAACAACATTTCCGCCCAATCATTGGCATCGGTACCGCCGTCCCGCGCGTTGATGGTTAAAATCGCACCCGCTTGGTCATAAGGACCGTTTAACAGCGCGCGAAGTTCCAAATCGTCCAATTGCTTTTCAACCTTGTCCAATTCAGCCACTACTTCATCGGCCAAGGACTTATCCTCTACTGCCATCTCAAGCAGGTCGGGCAATTCTTCAATACAAGCCAGTAGCCCTCGTAGCGAACCGGTCGTGGACTTCAATGACTTCAAGCGACCAATGGTCTCCTGAGCGGTCTCTTGATTGTCCCAGAACCCATCGGCTGCCATTTGCTGTTCGATGATACTGATTTCTCTCACATTTTGATCGTAGTCAAAGACTGTCCTTCAGCAGTAACAGTCGCTGCGAAATTTCTTTACACCGATCAAACCAAACTTGGCTCACTTTTGACTACCTTCACGTTAATTCTTTTATACTCGATAATTAAGGACATGGCGGCCACCCAAAGCAACCTCGCCATACCCAGTTTCGCAGTATAGACTGCACCAAGTTTGATCGACAATCGGCCGTCCCTGGTACAGTTTCCCTTGGTAACCGTGGTTTGCTATCACTTTACCGATTTTTCAGTCACCCTTGGCTGAAAAACGGTAAGATCCCACGTCGATTTTTCTTTTCCAAAGCACACACACGATCATTTCTGAAACAGTCCGTCCAGACGCATGCTTGCCGGAATTCGGTGACCACCAGCCCCCAAACAAGCCCAGTTGGGAGGCCCTTCAAATCGGGCTTAGGCGAATAGAAGAGTGAATGACCATGAGCGCCGAAAAAACACTCGCCATCATTCTCAAAGCCGTCGACTACAGTGAAACCAGCTGCATCATCACCTTATTGACCAAGAGCAGCGGCAAAATTAGTTCGCTGGCCAAGGGAGCTAGACGCCCCAAAGGCCCTTTCTTTGGCGCGATCGACGTGCTTTCACTCTCGCAAGTTATGTTCCTACCTCGCCGATCTTCCAATCTAGACCTACTCACCGAGGCCAAGTTACAACGCCGTTTTCGCCCCTGCCAATGGTCGCTGGCACGACTTTATGCTGGCTACTATATCGCAGAACTTTTATTGGAATTGACAGAACCACACCAAAGTTTGCCCGAATTGTTTGACCAAACCGTTCGTACATTGGATGACTTGCAACGACCCGAGACCGATTTCCTATTCCAACCCGTCAGTGCGATCCTGCTGCGATTCGAATTGCAAGCACTTTCACTATTGGGACACGGTTTGGGTTTGACGCACTGTTCCAATTGCGATCAAAAAATCTATGTCAACGACATTGGCCCGCTTTCTTCGCAAAAAGCAGAACTACCCAGCAACATTCGAGGAGCGGTAAACGCTCGAAACTTGACCGGTACCCAAAGCCAGGCAAATACCAAGCTACAAAATCATCCCTCGTCACCAACCAAATACAGCCAAAACGGGCGAGCCTTCAGCGAAAAAAATAACCGCTTTTACTTTAGCTTACTGGACAGCAGTTTGTTGTGCTCCCAGTGTGCGTCGGGTCGGCGCGAATTGGTTGAACTTACGCCGCAAGCGGTAAAGCTGTTGCGAACATTCCAAAACCAAGACGATCAACTTTGGCGGCAACAATCCGCAGGTGCTATCGATTCCAACCTTCGATCAATGATGGACAGTCACTGGAGAATGCTGCTAAATCGAAAACTAAAACTACAGTCGGCTGTTCGCCAAATTGTGGCCAAGGAAAAGAAGACGTTGACCCGCCCAGACCAATCATGAAGTGCTAGCGGCCGAGATGTCAGCAGCGATATTTTGAGCGAAAATAATGCCTGAAATTAGAACTGCGGGCTGTAGGAATTTCAACGGCAAGGGGCTTGGGACTGCAAGAATACCGACCTGACCTTCGTTCCTGGTTTCGTTTTTTCTAAAGTCCACACAAAACGGAACTTGCCCCGTTTTCACAATTTAGGTATTGAGCAGATCATGGAAGAGATGCCCAACAAAAATATCGTTGGCTGCCGCCCTGGTTGCAGCCTACCTCGTCACAAACGCCCAAGCCAAAGGGATGCGGGAACTATGTTTCTTCATTCGCCAGGTACAGCAATGTCAAAGCGTGTTGTCTTCAAGTTTTTCTTGCTGACTCTTGTGTCCATTTCCGCCGTAGGTTGTACGTCGTTAACCGACCGATCGATGACCCGCGATGAACTAAGCATGGTTCCCTCTGGCCGCATTGCGGGCGGGCAGCGCGCATGGAACGCCGGCGATCCAACCGACGAATACTATGCCGAACGGCGAGATTCATCGATTAAGTTCAAAGACTTTGCACCAGAGAAACTACCAAACACCTTTAAGAAAATCGTCGGGCACGGGCCAAACCGTGAAACGGCAGAAAATGCTTTGATCGAAGGTCGAAAGCTTTATGCTGAAGCGGTCGTGCTTTGGAAAGATTCACCCAACGACGATGCCACGCAGGAGGCATTCCTCCAGGGTATCGCTCCTTTGAAATTAGCGGCCGATCGATGGGCGGATTCGGTCATCGAAGAGGACGCCTTATTTCTGCTGGGCGAATGTTACTTTTTTGCAAATCACTATCCTGACGCCAATAAGACCTACGAACGCCTAGCCGAACTGTATCCGTCAACTCGCTATCTGGACAAAGTACAATCGCACCGATTTGCTATCGCTCAGTACTGGTTAAGCGTCGACCAGTCGCGAAACGTGGTGACCCAGGCGGTTAACTTTACCGATGAACGATTGCCGCTGAAGGATATTTCGGGCGAAGGTCGTCGCATTTACGAACGGATCCGACTTGATGACCCAACAGGCAAGTTAGCGGACGATTCTACGTTCGCGCTGGGCAAAGCACTGTTTGATTCGATGCGATATTTCGAAGCCGCCGAGACTTTTTCGGACTTGCGAAACAACTACCCCGGAAGTGACCATCAATTCAACGCACACCTAATGGAATTTCAAAGTCGCCTGGCACTCTATGATGGCAAGAATTATGACGGCTTGGCACTTAAGCAAGCCGAAGAGGTGCTTCGTATGATCTTGCGGCGATTCCCTGAAGAGTCAGAAAAGATTCAAGATCAATTGGCCGAACAGGCAGGCAGCATACGGAACATGCTGGCCGAAAGAGATTTAGAACTTGCCGACTACTATATCAAACGTGGCGAAAATCAGGCAGGCTTGATTTACCTGCGTAAACTGGTTGAAGAATATCCTGAAACGGATGTCGCCAAAATCGCCCACGAAAAGGCGGCCACGCTTGAAGGAAAACCTCTGGAATCAGAACAACCGGTAAAATGGTTAGTTGACATGTTCCCAACGCCTCAAAGCACTCGACCTTTGATTCGTACCGGTTCCTTGAAATAGAAATCGTTACTCCAAGGCATCTTGCACTAAGAACTACCGTCTGATGATGCACAAACAAACCAATTCGAAAACTGTCGCTCTCCTTGCATTAACAATGCTGGTAGGGGTGCTTTGGTCGACAGGTTGTGCGATGTATCAATTTGGCAATGCGACCCTGCACGCCCCGAACGTTCATTCGGTTCATATTCAGATGTTTGAAAATGACACCTATCGTCGTGGACTTGGCCAGTGGTTAACCGAAGCAATCGCCAAAGAAGTGCAGGTTCGCACGCCCTATCAGATTGCCGACTCAGCATCGGCGGACAGTTTTCTACGTGGCCGACTTGTCCAAGACAGGAAGAGCATTCAAGTTGAGAGCATCAACGATGAAGGTCGCGACATCAGCTATAGCAACCAAGTGGAATTTACTTGGACCGACCGCTGCGGAACCCCGCTGGCCCAAAGACGTGTCATCACGCTGACCGAGGACACCAATTTTATTCCCGAAGCAGGGCAGTCCATCACCACGGCACAACAAGAATTAGTCCAGCGTTTGGCGCGGCAAGTGGTCAACCAAATGGAAGTATCTTGGTAAACCAGTCACACCAACCGACTGCAAACCGAATAGCCCCGCCAATCTTTTTCGCAAGCCCGTCTGAGTCGCTTTGCGTTTCAACGACGACCGCTAGATGGTTTGCAACAGTGCATAGCGTTTTTTGCCAGCGCGCAACACCAGCATGGTTTGGCTAACCAGATCTTCCAACGAAACCCTATGCTCTTCATTTTCGATCCGGTGATTATTCAAATACGCTCCCCCTTGCGCTACGGTGCGCCGAGCCTCTCCTTTGCTCTTGACTAATTTGGCGGCGACCAAGGCGTCTAGGATCGAGATCCCTTGCTCCAAAGTGGCTCGCGGCACCTGACTAGAAGGGACATCCGAAAAAATTTGCCCTAAATCTTCGTCATCCAATCCATCAATCGCACCACCGAAGAAAATCGTGGTTGCCTTTTCCGCTTTGGCTAATCCAGATGCGCCGTGAATCATTTGAGTCACCTCTTGGGCCAAACGAGTCTGACTTTCGCGTTTCTGCGAATCATCCACTCGGCACTGATCCAAATGCAGGACCTCTTCTTCTGACAGTTCTGTCAAGAATCGCAGACACTGCCCTGCATCTTCATCCGCCACGTTGTACCAATATTGGTAAAACTGATACGGACTGGTCTTCTTAGCATCCAACCAAATCGCACCCGATTCGGTTTTCCCCATCTTCGTTCCATCCGACTTGGTTAACAACGGGCAGGTCATTCCAAAAACTTCAGCCCCGTGCATCCGGCGTGCCAAGTCGATACCGGCGGTCACGTTGCCCCATTGATCGCTGCCTCCGATTTGCAATTCGCAACCGTAGTTACGATTCAAGTGAACAAAGTCATAAGCCTGCAACAACATGTAGCTAAATTCGGTGTAACTGATTCCTACCTCTGGATTTTCTAAACGATTCTTTATCGAATCCTTCCCCAGCATCACGTTGACTGGAAAATTCTTGCCCACATCCCGCAAGAAATCAATGTAAGAGAACTTGCTAATCCAATCGTGGTTATTCACAAGAATGGCTCCGCTGTCGCCTTCCTGAAAGTCTAGCATCTGTTGCATTTGAACTTTGATGCCATCGATATTAGTTTGAATTTGTTCCAGTGATTGCAACTTGCGCTCTTGGCTCTTGCCACTGGGGTCGCCAATCGACCCCGTCGCGCCGCCAACCAGCGCAATCGGCTTATGCCCCGCTTTTTGAAATCGGCGCAGCATCATCAAAGGCAAAAGACTGCCAACATGCAGCGAATCGCTGGTGGGGTCAAACCCCGCATAAATCGCGCGCGGTTTGGCAGCAAGCCAAGCTTGTAGTTTATCGGAAGTGGCTTGGTACACTAAATTTCGCCAAGACAATTCCGAAAAGATATCGCTTATGTTCGCCATAGTTCTAAATTATCTCTAAAAATGAAACGGCAATCGTTTGCCGAAAACTCTAGTGCCCAAAGTTGCAAAAAATGGAAGTACTGATTCAGATCGCGATCAAAGAGAATCCTTGTCTTCGACACTCCTTGCCCTGCATTTGTTCACAACACCAAGCACCACCGCCAAGCACCACCGCCAAGCACCGACAAATTCTACTCAGACGTTAAAGCCTGCCAAGAAGCCACCCACTGCCTAAACAGCAAAAGCAGGTCAATCCTCACCTAACGAAAAAACGGCGTACCACTTCGCAACTATCATAAATCCTTCTGATAAATATCGGTAGGCTGACCGATGATTCACCAATAACGGACTCAATTTGATAGTCGCACCGTTCCAAGAGGCCCAACGCCATGCATTCCCGCAACTTAGCCTGTCCCAGAAATCTACGCACTTCCACGCTTCATGGTCAATTTCGATCGTGGATTTTGGTGCTGCTTGTGATGCTAGTGGTTCCTTCGTTCGCCATGGGTAGCGTGTGGTATGTCGACAACGAAGTTGGCCAAGATTCAAACAGTGGCTTGACCGCGACGTTGGGAACATCGGCCTCAGGGCCATTTCGAACCATTCAGCGGGCTTTGAACGCTGCGAATATCGGCGACACGATCGTACTGGCAAAAACTTCGTCACCCTATCGCGAAAGCCTGTCTTTCGCTGGTGGAAAAAATTCAGGACTTGCCAGCCTGCCGTTTCGCTTGATCGGAAATGGCTCCACGCTTAGCGGAACTATGTTAACTCCCGCTAGAAAGTGGGAGTTGGTTGAGAAGAACCTGTTCAAGTTTCGCCCAAATCATGGAGCGTTTCAGATGCTGTATCTGAAAGATCGCCCTGCGAAATTTCAAACCTTGGATTTCGAAAGCCTGTCACAGTTGCAACCGCGCAGTTGGACCCTAATCAAGGGCAACATCTACTTTCGCACCGATGACAATTTACTTCCTGACGCTTACGCCCTTAGCCATGCCTACCTGCAGACGGGCATCACTTTATACGGCGTCAAAAATGTTTCCATTGAAAACTTAGTCATCCAAGGATTCTGGCTAGACGGCGTTAACGCTCACGACAACGTGCGCAACACGCAGCTTATAGGTGTAACATCGCGCGGCAACGGCAGAAGCGGCGTCAGCGTGGGTGGGTGCAGCCACTTAGATATCAACAGCTGCTTGTTGGGTGACAATCAGAAAACCCAGCTACGCACCGAATCGGTTGCCAAGGTTCGCTTGATTGGCTCTAGCTTGCTGGACAACGCAACGGGTCCGATGATCCAAAAAGAAGGCGGAACGATTACCGAAGTCGCTGCCGTAGACAACAATTCCGTGCCAGCCAATGTTGAAACCAAAGCAGATCCGAGTGACACAACCGATCCGTTTGGCTTCTCGGGCTAATGGCAGTGAAACTTGAGCGAGCACTAAAGACAGTTGCTTCACAAATTCCGCCATCGCAGCCTTCGGTCGAAGCAGCTTTGGGTCGAAACAATAATCAAATCTAGCCGAATGATCGACCGACCACGAGTATCCCTAGACTAGCAACCCCTCATTCCAAACGGTATGAATTCGAACCCGTTCAAGCGGCTGGCAGTTTTCACGAAGACTTCATCGCAAGCCAATTGGAAAAATGCTCGCAGCCCGCCAGGGCGACCCAAAAGTCAAATTCACTTAAGCCGTTTCGTCGAATCCATAAAGTGCATCAAGCACGGTCTGAGCCAAGTCCGACGCAGCGGTACCTTTCTCAGCAAAAGTCTTGACTAAACTTAGCAGGTCATCATATTCGGCTGCATCTTGGTGGTAACCCGATCTGAAGGGTTCGCTTTGCCGTAGAGGAGGTGGCCCACCGGCACGGCCAAGTTCTTGGCCACCCTGAGGGCCAGTGGGAGCACCAAGGATTTCTTCTGCACTTAGATTGTATTTCGTGAACACCGCATCCACATTTTCTTTGACGGATTCTGGGCTACGCTTGCCTGCCGAAAAACTGGTTTCCAGTACCGACTTCAGATCTGTCTTAATCGCTTCAGCGGTTGCAGCATCAATCCCGGCAACTGACAAGGATTCAGCAAGACGGGCTTCACGACGCGAAGAAACTTCGGAACGTTCTTGCGGTTTCCTTTCAACTGGCTGCACCTGCCTAGTTTGAGAAATTTCATAAATAGGACCAATTCTAGAGGACGCCCCTAAGCTTCCGATTCCAGACATCTGTTTGGCCTCCGATTGATTGTCCGTGCGTCCCTGCTTGCCCGATGCCACAGGATTCTTCTGTCTGGTTTTAAAATCGACTCCCGGACTTCAAAACCTAGATCCTATTTCAGAAATGTCGACGTTTTTCTACGACTTTGACGAAACTGATTGAACAAATCCATATCGATTGCCGAAACGCGACGAAACCACTGACACGCGAGCGACCACAGGTTCAGCCAAACAACACTCCACCCGATCCTCAACTTGGGAAATGTAAACGCAGCTGAATAATGGTCGTTCGGAGGATGTTCTTCCATTCGCGGCTGAGATTGCGCAATTGCGGACGATTGGGATTGTGGCGATCATCCCGGGGTTTCTTACACCTTGGCTGGAGCTTGCATCTTTGCGTGCGCGTAAAAAAACACAGGTCAGAATAAATCCCGGCCTGTGCTTCGGTTTCCAAGTTTTGCTTCTGGCGGACTATAGATCGAAAAATTTCTTAAACGCATGAATCGTCGTTGCTCGTCCTGCCTGGGCGATCGAAGTGGTCAATGGAATTTTCTTCGGACAGACCGAAACGCAGTTCTGGGCATTGCCGCACTCTTGGATACCACCAGGAGCGGTCAATGCATCCAAACGTTCGTCCTTCATGAACTTACCGGTTGGATTGTTGTTAAACAGGATCACTTGACTAATCGCTTGAGGCCCGACGAACGTGCCTTCAAGTGCATTCTTTTGACGTTCCTTATAAGCTTCAAGCGGTTCGTTGGGTTCGCGGGTAACTTCCACTTTCGAAAACTGAGGACACGCTTCGACACAGCACCCGCAGCTCATGCATTCGCTTAGTGGGTACGACGCTTCCTGATGGCTACGGCTTTGCTTCGGCCCTGGTCCCATGTCGTAGTAGCCGTCAACGGCAACCCAGGACTTCAGCTTTTTCAAGGTTTCAAACATGCGTGAACGGTCCACCACCAAGTCACGCACAACAGGAAACTTGCTCATCGGTTCCAGCACGATCTCGCCACTGGGCGAATCTTCCAACAACCGGTCAATCAAAGCTGAACAGCTTTGCCGTACCTTGCCGTTGATCACCATCGTGCACGACCCGCACACCTCTTCTAGGCAGCCGCAATCCCAAGCCACGGGCGCGACCGTCTTGCCAGTTTTTGTAATTGGTTTACGAGCAACTTTTTGTAATGCACTGATGATATTCATATTGGGTTCATAGGGAACTTCGTGAAATTCCCAATACCCAGGCTTGCCTGGCCCATCTTGCCGCTTAATTCGAAGCTTAATTGTCTTGTTTGGCTTACTTGCATTAGCGATCATGATCATGACCTTTGTCAATTTATTTCGTTAAAACGCATTTGGCACGGCGTGCTATATGCGGAAACTTAACTATCCGGGAACCTAAACTATGCGGGCACTGGCAGTGCAGGGACCAACATTCCAGCTTCAATTCAACTGTGCTGATTCCGACGAACCAGCAAGTTGGTAATGAAGCTTAAACGTTGGCCGTTTCCATCGCTTTCTCAGCCTCGTCCATCTCTTTCATTCGACGCTTCCAAACGATTTCGATTTCCTCAGCACCCACCAAACCATACAACCTTGGGCGGGGGCGAATCGACGAAGTATCCACATCTTCGTAAACAATTTCTGGCGTACCGTTGATGTACGAGGCGACCGAACTCTTCAACCACTTCTCAGTATTCTCTTGGAAGCGATCACACCAGGCTTCGGCTTCCACCAAACGGCCTTCGCGTGTTTCCGACTTCAAGCTAGGCATCGCAAAGTCTGGCTTAAAGTGAGCACCTCGGCACTCGTCTCGTTGCAAGGCACCCTTCAACAAGGTCTTGGCAAGCGGGAACATGTCCATTAGCGATTTTGTGAACACGACGTTCTGATTCGTCCACGACCCCGTGTCGGTCAACGACGCTTTGGCCGCGCGCTTCTCTAGTTCGCAAACCGTATCGTAAGCCGCCCGCAACTGCTCGTTGCGTCGAACCACGGTCGCCGCACGAGTCATCACATCGCCCAGTTCGCTGTGAATCTGGTAGGGATTTTCGTCACTGGCAGGGCGGTCCAACAACTCTTGATGACGCACTTTTTGGGCATTCACTGCTTTGTCAAATAGCTCACTTGGCAGATCCGCAGCGTTATTCTTCTGCTTGCTTAACTTGGTTTGAATTCCAGGGCCAACTACCAAGCCGGTGAAAATGCAACTGAGTAATGAATTGGCACCCAATCGATTCGCACCATGGTAGTGATAGTCACACTCACCGATGGCGTAAAGATTTTCGATGTTAGTTTGCTGATTCCTTGGCGAACCGACCACCAAGCCACCTGACGCACTCTTTTCATAATCAGCCCAAAGTCCACCCATCGAATAGTGAACCGCGGGGAAAATTTTCATGGGAACTTCGCGAGGGTCGACGCCCTGGAACTTCTCATAAATCTCCAAGATGCCGCCTAGTTTTCGGTCCAATTCGGCCCGAGGAATATGTGTCAAATCCAAATAGACGCACATCGTGTCCTTCTCGACACTTAGACCCTCGTTCACACAGATATCGAAAATTTCGCGGGTTGCAATATCCCGGGGCACCAAGTTCCCGTAAGCAGGATAGCGTTCCTCTAAGAAATAATAACGCTCATCTTCTGGAATACTCTTGGCAGCACGCGGGTCTTGAGGCGTTCGTGGAACCCACACTCGGCCGCCTTCGCCACGTGCCGACTCGCTCATCAAACGCAACTTGTCTGCACCTGGAATTGCGGTTGGGTGGACTTGTATAAATTCTGCGTTTGCAAATTTGGCACCCGCTTGGAAGCAACGGCTGGCCGCACTTCCAGTGCACATCACGCTCATCGTCGACCGGCCGTAAAGCAAGCCCGGACCGCCCGTTGCAATCACAACCGAGTCCCCTCGCAAGGCTTGAATTTCCATCGTGTGTAAGTTTTGGATGACAGCGCCGCGGCACTTACCCTGGTCGTCCAAGACAGGGGCCAGGAAGTCCCAATGCTCGAATTTGCGAACCTGACCTTCACTTTCCCAACGGCGAACTTGTTCATCCAACGCATACAACAGTTGCTGGCCAGTGGTGGCCCCGGCAAACGCCGTTCGCTTAAACAAAGTGCCACCGAAACGACGACGATCCAAGAAGCCTTCTTCAGTCCGGTTGAAGGGCACTCCCAGGCGGTCCATCAAATCGATCACCTTTGGGGCCCATTCGCACATTTCCTTAACGGGCGGTTGGTGGTTCAAAAAGTCGCCGCCGTAAACGGTATCATCAAAGTGATGCCATTCGGTGTCACCTAATTGCCGCGTCGCATCGTTACAACTGTTAATGCCGCCTTGGGCGCAAACACTGTGCGACCGCTTAACGGGTACTAAACTGACCAGATCGACTGGAATACCCAACTCGCACAGCTTCATGGTTACCGACAGACCGGCCAATCCGCCACCAATTACGACTACTCGTTGTTCTGACATAGCACTGTATCTTTCTAGTCAATTTGAATGACGGACACGACTCGCGCTCCGCTGGATTAACCGCAAACCCTACCGCCACTCAACTACCCAGCCCGACAACCATGGCTGCAGCACGGTGGCCCCATCCAAACAAGTCAATCTATTCTGACGATTGCTTTTCTTCTTGTTCGACTAAATTAGGGCTGCTCAACTTCTTCTCGTTGGCGGTAATGCGACCAGACTTAACGCTCTCGATATACATCTTGTTTTCAATTTTTTCGGCCTCTACCGCGTTCAAATTCCAGAAGCCGCCCAACGCACTAAAGCCAATCAACAGGACCAAGGCGCCGATCCCACTAACTATGTAATTCGCACGCTGTTGGGCCTTGGGAGTGGTCCAAACGCCCCACGTGATCCCCATCGTCCACAGCCCGTTGGCGAAGTGAAATACGCAACTGGCAATTCCAATGATGTACAAAATTGGCCAAAGAATATTCGACTGAAGTGCTAAAGCTGCGGTACTAGCGGCGTTATACGCACGAAAACGGGCCAGACCCACGCTGTGCATCAGGTCTTCCCAGAATCCAACGTGAAACCAACCATGCATGTGGGCTACGTGCGCGACAATAAAGAAAAAGGCCACCATGCCGGTGACCCGTTGGGCCACATAACGCCAGTTATTGGTATAGCTATAACGGTTGGTGTTGAATTGCCCGCTATAAGCGATCACCACCCCGAAAATTGCGTGGAACAGCAAAGGCCCAAAAATAAATGCCCACTCGACAAACACCAGCGCGTTGCCCAACGAATGTATTTGGTAAACGAGGTTTTGAAACGACTCAACGCCGTTCAAAATAGACGCATTGGTCACCAGGTGCACACACATATAAAGGCCAACAGGTACCAGCCCTGACAACGAATGCAGGCGTCGTAAAAGGAATTCGTGCTTCTGAAGAAAAGAAACATTCTCTGACATGAGTGAAGATCACTTTCTGGTGAACTTTTATGCAATCGTTACAGGGGGCAACTGGTACAGCATCTTCCCTGCTGAACTTTCGGACGGACTTCCAATTCTTCACTGCCCAGGCATTTTACCGAAACCATCATCGAATGATTCACAGCGTCTTATGCGACTGGAACGTCGCCGCACATTCAATCAACAACCGTATGCCCGGAGGCGACATCCGGCAAAACAAGCGTTTAAACTGACGCCGGCCCACCTTAAAGTTCACCGACCGAAATCCGATTAAGAATCGAAACCAGAACCAAAATCGAGGTGCCTCCCCAACTGCAGGCCCCGATTGCCCGCAACCATCATCGACAGGATCAACCCGCAGACGCTACGATAAGGGGCTATAAATCGGCAAAACGGCTTGTATTGTAGTATAGAATTCAGCTTGGGTTCGCCGCAACCCGAGCATCCTGACTCGCATCTGACCCAAAAGACATATTTGTCGCACCCCTTTATTAGGGCACTAGCTACTGTGACGTTCGCTGCCCAAGAGCTATGGTCACACGGCAATCGCTATGGCAAATTTTGGTAATTGTCCGCGGCGTTTCCCTGATTTGCAGTTTTCCACCGTTCGTTTTTTGGCAGGAGCCTATTTTGCAAATCGCCAACACGACGATCATTGATACATTTGCCGAAGCTTTCGGCATGAAATACGCCAAATTAATTGTCACCGCAATCGATTCTCATTGGCTAGATGCTGCCGTGAATGCGGTTTCGGGGTACGCCTGCAGTGTGATCGCCTGCGATGCCGAGGCAGGCGTTGACCGTTGGTTAACGCCGGAGCAAACGCCAGACGGTCGCCCAGGCGTTAGCCTTCTGTTCTTCGGAACTTCCACCGAGGCATTGGGCAAGGCGCTGGTCAAACGAACCGGCCAATGTTTAATGACCTGTCCAACCACCGCTGTTTTTGACGGATTACCGGACCAAGAGCGGCGAATTCCACTCGGCAAACACCTACGTTATTTTGGGGACGGCTTCCAAAAAAGTAAGAAATTGGACAGCCGTCGGTTTTGGCGAATCCCCGTTATGGACGGCGAATTTATCGTTGAAGACTCACTGGGTGTCGCCGCAGGCGTCGCCGGCGGCAATTTTATCATGCAAGGTCATGATCAAGCAGAAGTCCTGGCCGCTTCGATCAAAGCCGTGCAGGCGATCCAAAACTTGCCTGACGCCATTGCTCCCTTTCCCGGTGGAGTCGCCAGAAGCGGAAGCAAAGTAGGATCGCGATACACCAGCCTTTTCGCGTCAACTAATGAAGGGTTCTGTCCCTCGTTGATCGGGCGAGTCCAAACGCAGTTAGAAGAGAATGTTCGTTTCGCCTACGAAATCGTCATCGATGCGGTTGATCCTGAGACGATCCAACAAGCCATGGTGCAGGGCATTTTGGCGGCGACCGAATTCGATTTGATTGCGATATCAGCAGGAAATTATGGCGGGAAATTGGGCAAATTCCATTTCCACCTCCATTCATTATTGAATTCGCATGGCCAGCCCAGCGCTGACCATGTAACCCACGATCCGCCAACCACTTGATCGCTCCCGTTTGATCGCTCCAGGCGAAGCGTTCATCAACCATTGTCAAACAACAGCAAACGCTGGCGATCGCAAAAACAATACCGTTGATAACTCAGAGAGTCTTTTCTGCACTCTAGCTACCGGCACTTGAACTAAATTTATAATTGACGTCAAAGGTTCCAAGCGTCGGATTCAAGCGTCGGATTCAAGACTTGCTTACCAGAAGATAATTAAGAGCCGCATGATTCCGCCCGCGTCCAATTCTCTGACCCAACCAAGCGAGGAAAACAAGACGCAAAAACCAAACGGTCGCATCGCGCGAATTCGCAAGAGGCTAAGACCCTTCTTCAATCGACCCGCTGTCGAAATTGCAATTGGTCTGCTGGTACTGGCCAGTGTCTTAATGACACTGCTCGATATCTACTACGATTCTCTGGGAATTGCCGAGCACGACCAAAACTATCAATGGTTGAATTGGTGCCACGAAACGATCACGGCAGTCTTCATTATCGAATGAACGCTTCAAGCGTGGGCAGCGACCAGCTTGCGTCGTCTTTTTACTGACGATTGGCTGGAAATCCTGGCAACACTTCCACAAGTAAGATGGTTACGATCGGCGCGTGCTCTGTAACTACTTCGCTTGATTCGCTTGATTCGCGTGCTGCGTGCTGCGCTTGCTGGGCGGGGTCGCTGGTTTGCGTCAACGCTACCCACACTTTTTCCGTAAGGGTTTGGCCGAATACATCGCGGTTCTAGGTGTCGTCTTTTACGCATTACTGATTGGCATCGTATCCCTCTACTTCGAAAACATTGAACTCGCAAAGTCCGCCGACAATGCACAACCGTTGATGTCGCTGGAGCAAGCCTTTTGGTTCAGTACTTATTCGATGTTTGCAGGTGAACCCACACCACACGAACCGCAGACACTTGGCGGAAAATGAGTGGCCTTGATGATCATGTTCATGGGCTTAACCGTGTTCGCAATGTTCACAGGTACCGTCAGCGCTTTCATGATTCAAAAATTTTGCTCGGAGGGCCATTGCCTGCACTTGGATCGGACACACCTTTAACGATATGCTGTTAGAACTGAAGCAATCGCAAGATTCCATCTTAGTGGCGGTCCAAGCCGTGGATTCACCCAGACCAGTCAACCCAACCGAACACTGCTTTATCCAAGGCGATGAAGTGGTTGTCATCGGTCGCGGTTTCATCAAACAACTTTCGCCTTGAAGACAATCCAATCAAGCCTTCTGAACCCACCCGAGTCTCACATGAAACTTATCAAAGCAATTGATCATCACGGAAATATTTTTGTCGCGATCTGGGAAGATGAAAATGTGTTTGCCTTGAAGAATCAAGGGAAATGGGTTGCCCGCCTCTCCGACGTACTGCACCATAGCCAACCTGAAGCATTCGCAACATCCCTACGAAGCCAAGACGCCATTCGAGCTGAAGACGTTTCGTTTCTGGCACCGATCGACCAACAAGAAGTATGGGCCGCTGGCGTCACTTACAAACGCAGCCAAACCGCCAGGATGGAAGAATCTGAAACCGCAGCCAGTTGCTATGATCGCGTCTACCAATCACCGCGCCCGGAACTTTTCTTTAAAGCTTCGCCGCACCGAGTCTCGGGCCCGAATGAACCGCTGCGGATTCGTTACGACGCCGATTGGAATGTCCCCGAACCTGAGTTAACATTGGTCTTAAACCCACAACTAGAACTTGTCGGTTTTACCATTGGCAACGACATGAGTAGCCGAGATATCGAGGGAGATAACCCATTATATCTTCCTCAGGCAAAAGTCTACGACCAGTGCTGCGGATTGGGGCCATGCGTTACATTGGCCTCCGCGATGCCAACGTTGGCAGAGATCGAAATCAGTTTATCTATCAAACGCCAAGACGTGGAAGTTTTTGCAGATTCAGTTTCTGCAACTCAACTGGCAAGGTCGTTCGATGAATTGATCGGTTGGTTAGGGCGGGATCAAACGTTTCCCAGCGGCGCGTTCTTACTGACCGGCACCGGCATTGTACCCGACAGTTCGTTTACACTTCAGCCAGACGACCAAGTCACGATATCGATTAATGGCATCGGTTCACTGACCAATCGAATTGTTCAATTTCCAATCGAATCCTAAACGTTGCCCAGTCCGCAGCAGATGCAAAAACGTTTCCTCTGGGCTCACTTACCAATGCAAAATCGCGTGAAAATGGAATCTAGCAAATCATCGGTATAAATAGTGCCCACCAACTTCCCTAAATGGTCGATGGCTTGGCGAAGTTCGGCTGCAATTAATTCTTCTCCCGCTGACATCAGGGAAGCTCCGATGGCATTTGACAATGCATCGAAAACTTGCTGCAGATCTTCCAGCGTGCGGGCCGCTAACAACCCCTGGGAATCTTCGGCGCCCTTGCGATGCTGGGCCAGTTGACCGCTGGCCCACTTGCGAAGACCGTCCATTCCATCACCGGTCATGGAACTGACGACTTGCATAGG
>JBDNHU010000293.1:0-5288 GCA_041688615.1 Mariniblastus sp.
AGCACATCAAGCCGTTCCCAATACCCCATGGTAATCTTCTTGCCTTCGGATTCACCGTGCGCTTGAAGGTCAACCAAGAGTGTACAGTAGCCGCGCTGGTTCAAGATACGGGCTCGCGAAAGCATCCAACGGCGATCACCTTGAATCGGATGCAACAGGATCACCGTCCCCTGCGCCCCCGGGACCGCAAGATGCCAAGCAGCCAAAGTCGCCCCTGAATTCGGAAGGATCTCGACCGTTACTGCGGGAAAATCATTTAGCGGCGGGCCGATAATTCTATTTGCCAGGGCCACCAACGAGCCCCCGACCCACCAGATCGCGACCAGGAAACTTGCAATCGCAACGAGCCCAGAAATATACAAACATTTGCGGATTCGATGCCAATGAAACAACACCATTCCAACGTTGCTGAATCGTTAACGTGCGTGGTACTTTTCGCCTTGCTCTTTTCGCAACACCAAGGCGACCGTTAACCGGCAGTGCTTTTCACCGGGCTGCTTCCCAATAATTGCAGCAAATTAAGCCGCAATTCCTTCACCTTGATAGGCAATTCAATAAACGTTCGATGCTCCGCCAAATTGGCTTGTTCTAGAAAATGTCGCTGCGATTCGGTGATCATCAAGATGGCCGGAAAACGTTTCGTTTCGTCGTTAGTCGCAAAGTAATTAAATGCATTTAATGCATCCGACCCCAGGTCCGAACAGCTAAAGAGCACCACATCTGCGGGCAATGGTTCTGAGGGGTCGATATACTCAAACCGACTAAGAGCGCGGCGAGGGTCAGCAAATATCAAGACGCGATAACCCACCTCTTTCAATTTGTCGCGAAACAAATCTTGCAGCTTGGGCTTACTTTCGATCAACATGATCGTCTTGCCCTTACCTTCTTCCTTTTTTTGAGTCGCCAGTTCAAAATCTTTGGCCGCTTTCTCCGCCAAGACTGGATCGTAACCTTCGCCTTCACCGGACTCCAATGCCGCAATTGCCAACTGCACAGCGTCAAAAACATCACCTGGAGTCTGCAAACGTTTTTCAGGATCAAGTTCCAACAATTTGCCAACCAACACAACTACTCGGCCAGGCAAATCTTGTATCAAATTCGTTATCGGCTCGATATCTTTGAATCGTTGTGTGCTCAATCGTTTCATACGCTCACGAGTCTCGAACAATGCAGCTTTCCCACTTAACATGTGATACAACATGCTGCCCAGAAAATAGATATCACTGCGTTTATCATTTCTTCGTACTTTGGTAATTCTTTCCAACGCCGCGTAGTCAATTGAACGCGGATTGACCACATCTTCGGATTCGCCAGTTACCTCTTTGTCACTGCCCGCCAAGCCAAAATCGACCAGACAGGCCTTGCCGGACGAGGCTAACAACACGTTGGACAATTTAAGATCGCGATGGGTGACACCGCGCTTGAATGCGTAACTGAGCCCCGAAGCTAGGTCACGAGTAATCGCCAATGCTCGTTTGACATCCAATCGAACATGAGCCTTGACGTATTCGCGAAGGTTCTGACCTTCGATCAAGTCCATCACCATAAACGTACGGTCACGGTCGGATTCAACTTCGTAAATGTGAATGATGTTTTCGTGACTAAAACGCATGACCGTCTTACCTTCACGAACAAACTGACTTGTGGTTGTCTTGTCTTCAACGTATCGCTGACGCAAAACCTTTACCGCTCGGACCTCGCCAGTGTTTCGATTAGTCGCCCGGTACACTCGCGCGAAAGTACCCGCACCGACCAAATACAAGACTTTCCAATCACCAAAGAAAAAGCCGGCTTTGAATCCCTCTTCCACTCGACGCAGTTGCCAGTTGGTCAGGATCTCGCGACGCAACAATTCTGAACGAAACGCATCCAAACTCTGAGACCGTGAACCCAGTTCCGTTGAAATCTGCGTCAGCTCACTGGTTTCTGCCAAACCACATTCGAAAATGCGACGTGACAGTTCGTCGGTGGTGTCTAAAGTCATATCTCAACGCAATTTCTAAAAGACTCGGAAAAAATAATTCGATCGTCAATAACCCAACCCAACCCATCAAGTTCTTACGCACCAGCGGTTCCGATTGCCATCAACTCCTCAGCTTCGAAACATCCCTCAGTCAAGACCGCTTTGGCTCCAAAATGGATCGCGCCCTGTCCAACGTAGTAACCCAACAATCAACCGACGACTCAAATTTGGTCGATTCGCTTGGCTCATCGATTGGAGTGTCGGCAAAATTCGACCTCGGACGACTAAGGCTTAATCCTTCGCCGCCCGTCAACAAACCAGCTCAGCTGCCAAATGCCCAGGCGTCGCAATCATCAAACAACGGTTACGCCGTTTCAAGGGAATCACGCCAAAACTTAGAAAACCCTGCCAGCTTCCTAATATAGTCGGTTTGGTCCACTTCAACTAATGAAATTCGACCGCGGTTGGCGGTTACGAATCGAATATCAGGCCAAAATTTGACGAAAATCCCAGCATCTGACAGCAATAAAAATGAAAAGCCTCTTTTTTTATCTTGACGAACTGTCCTTTCGGTCGATTTAGACCTTGAACCGTTACCCAAAATCCATCACTAAACATGTGACGGAAATCAAGAATTCGCTCGGTTCGTGGTCTTGTTACAACCATAGACTGCATAAACGCACAAGCGACCCAATTTAGACCATCTGGGCAAGGTAACCCCACTTTGGCTGGTTGATAGATCCCTTTATGCGAATCGCAGCGCCCAAGCGAGTCGAGTCCCTCGGACAACGAACCCCTTGATTTACAACTTTTTCACTGGTCACCCTGTATCGAGTAACCCCGTATTTAAGTCCATTCCAAGTCGTTGCGATTGACTTTGGCAACATGAAAGTGAGCGACAATCATGGATGATTTTCGATCCGCAGAACTGGCAAGACAGTACGAAACGATTGCATCTTTTCGCTGCAAACTTGCAATTTCATTCACTTTCTCAAATGGGAAGTCCTGGCGTTTGCCACCTCGGTTGGAGCAGTTTATCCTTCTGTTTTCACAATACTTTTCCGCCCACTCGATTCCGACCGCGGTTGCGATAATCTGTTTTTGCCTGTTTCCCAGTGGGCAACTATTTGCCGAACAACCGACGGTAGGTTGCGACATTCCAAACCCGCAAGATCGCTCAGCAAACATCAGTAAAGCACTAGCGGGCCTTAACGCTACGGACTTTCGAACGCGTAAGCGGACGTTCCAAAAATTGAAGACATTGGGATTCGAAGCCGCCGACGAGGTCTTAGCGAATTGCGATCACTCGGATGTTGAAATTCGTGAAAGTTGTCGGCGGCTGATCCAACTCTTACCCAGTTATCAGAGTCTCATTCAATCACTTTTCCCAGACGAAAATCACCAACCACTGGACCAACTGCTTCGCGATTTTCATCGACAAAACTTTGTCCAAAAAGTCTGCCGCATTCAACAGATCGCCAAACTGCCAAAAGCTACTGCCAACGCAACAGCGATGTATTGCCTGGCCAGATTTGAAGCCGATGAAGTCATTCGTCAATTCGCGTTGACCCATGTCCTGGAGTCTTATTTGCCGGTTGATAAAACACAAGCAGATTCCCGCGATTGGTTTTCACTGCCCGTATCGGCCCAGACCATCGCGGGAAATCGTCTCAGCAAATGGCAGCTAGAATCCGTGATACCAAATCGCGAATTGCCAAGTGTCTCCCAGCACTCCGCTAATGCAAGTTGGCTGGAAAACCAAAACCAAATGATCACTAGCTGGATGATTGGAACTTCCACCCTTGTTGGCCGAGAAAATTCTGAGACCACCCACCAACCCCTGCAGCAACAAACGGCGTGCCAGTTGACCCAAAATGCTTCACATGAATGTACAGTTCTTCGATCAGCATTAACACCAAGGATGACTGTCCAGGCACTCTGGATTCGCCACGCACTGATACAGGCTGACCAAAAAACCTGGCCAATCGATCTTGCAAACACGTTTAATACCGAACTGGAATTCCACAAAACCGGGCTGGCGACCTACCTAGATTTGCAAACTAAAGACACGATTGTTGAACAAAGTTCTGATCGATATCAAATCAAACTGCAATGCATTGCACGACTGGCGTGTTGGAATGCTTTACAGATGGCGAATCAAGACCTTGCAACTTTTCAATCCCACTCTATGCCAGTCCAGGACGATTCGGTACGGACTGATAATGCAAAGAATCAGTTACTATCGGTCGCCAACTTGCCTGAAGTCTTCCTGCCCAACAGCCAAGTCATTTGCGACGCTGTGGTAAAGCTTCGTTCGAGTGAAATATTGACCGGATTACTCTTGACCCATGAAACCCAACTAGCAGCGAATCTTCCAGCCGCGTTAGCGATCAGTAATGCCGCATTTATATTGGGCGATTCAGCTACCGCGACTCGTATCTTGCAACAGTTTGTGATCCATGGAAATCGATCGCCTACTCTGCTGCAGTACGCAGTAATATCGCAAGAGCTTGGTTATCGTCAGACACAAAAATTCTTGCTGACACATTTGGCTTCTTTGCCAACCAACGATCAAACATCGCAAGTGATTGCCCGCCTGCTGTTAGCCGAGTCCGAAGCCGAAGATTGCAACTACCAACTGGCAGCGAATCTAATCGAACGGACACTCGTTACCATCGACCAAAGCACGTCCCTGGCTACACGCTTGCGCGCACAAATGCCTTGTGATTTTGACCAAATCATCAGCCGTTACTATTACTTTTGCGCCCAGGAAGCAGTCAGTCAATTCGATCTAGGTACCGCCAAGCGAATGCTGACCATTGGAAATGCGATCAATCCGCACGACACCAATATTTTGGCCCTCGCATTTCGCATCACGGACCAGCCGATCGAAGAATCCAGTTGGCAGACATTTGACCTACTTGACCACCAACACTTTTCGCTTACCCGCCTTGCACCAACTTCCATCCAATCCCTACTTCCCACATGGACAGCACCGATTCCAGGACCATTTCGTAGCGGCAATTGGGACCAAGTGCCGCTGCGATCTGAAACCAATTTGCGCCAACAGATCCTAGACATTGGCACGTTGAATTGTAAAGCGATTGGCGTATCGCCACCTATGGATTGGATCACTAATTCCCAGACCTTAATCCAGTTGCCACTGCTAGAGGGCAACCATCTTCAGAAAAACATTTCTGACGCGTTGGCTAAATTTGAAAATCAGATGCACGAAGAGAATATTGTCGTCGATAGCCCGAACACGGCTGCAGTTCGCCACCAATCTAGCCAACAACTTGCCAACCTATTTAATCGATGGTCCTTC
>JBDNHU010000294.1:0-4342 GCA_041688615.1 Mariniblastus sp.
TCCAGCAATTCGATGGTGTCGATCGGCAACAACCCACGGTCCCATTTTGAGCCGATATAAGTTTGATAAGTGCCACGTTCTTCGGCCAATTTTGACGATGCCAAGATCGCGAAATACGAAATCGCTTCCATGCTTCGGTCCGCGAATTCCACCGCTTGTTGGCTGGCGTAGCTGATGCCACATTCAGCCAAAGCATCTTGGAAACCCATCAAACCTAGTCCCACCGGACGGTGCCGCATGTTCGAATTCTTGGCTTCAACCGTTGGATAGAAGTTAATGTCGATCACGTTGTCCAACATGCGGACAGCGGTGTTGATCGTTTCTTCCAGTTTCGGCAAATCCAATTCACCATTGGTGATGTGGTTGACCATGTTGATCGAACCCAAATTACAAACTGCGGTTTCGGTTTCCGAGGTGTTCAGTAAAATTTCTGTGCACAAATTGCTGCTATGAACCACACCCGAATGATCCTGCGGCGAACGCAAGTTTGATGGATCTTTCCAAGTGATCCAAGGGTGTCCGGTTTCGTACAATCGGGTCAACATTTTTCGCCACAACTCCAAGGCTTTGACCTTGCGATGCAGTTTCAATTCGCCGGTTTCCACCTTGGCTTCGTAATGATCGTAGCGTTCTTCAAAGGCTTGACCGGTCAAGTCGTGCAGGTCCGGCACATCATTTGGACTGAACAACGTCCAGTCTTGATCCCCCATCACTCGTTTCATGAACAAGTCAGGAATCCAGTTGGCTGTGTGCATGTCGTGCGTCCGCCGACGATCGTCACCGGTGTTCTTGCGCAGGTCCATGAACTCTTCAATGTCCAAGTGCCAAGTTTCCAAGTACGAACAAACCGCACCCTTTCGCTTACCACCTTGGTTGACGGCCACCGCCGTGTCGCTAACAACCTTCAGGAACGGAATCACTCCTTGGCTACGACCGTTGGTGCCTTTAATGTGAGCATTGGTGCCGCGAACGTTCGTCCAGTCATTACCTAATCCACCAGCCCACTTGGACAATTTAGCATTGTCTGCAACCGACTTGAAAATGTTCTCTAAATCATCCGAAACGGTACTCAGATAACATGAACTAAGTTGCGGGTGACAGGTTCCTGAATTGAACAATGTTGGCGTTGCGCTGGTAAAGCGAAGCATCGACAGCATGTTGTAAAATTCGATTGCCCGTTCGGTCTTCACTTCACCTTCATTGATGCACAAACCCATCGCAACTCGCATCCAGAAATACTGCGGAGCTTCGATACGGCGTTCGTCAATGTGAATCAGATAACGATCGTAAATGGTTTGCAGACCAAGGTACGGAAACAATTCGTCGCGTTCACTGACCAACGAACCGGCCAAACGTTCAATGTCAAAAGATAAAAGTTCCGGGCTTAGCCGTTTGGCGTCAACACCTTCTTGCAAATACTGGGCAAACCGTTGGCGATAAAGTGTGGGAAGTTCTTGCGGCAGAGCGGATTTGCCCAGGGCTTCACGGTAAATGATTTGACGAACCAAGCGACCGGCGACTTTGTCGTAGGCTGGATCGGTTTCGATGCGGCATCGTGAGGATAGAACCATCGCACGAGCGATTTCTTCAGGTGAAATCCCATTAAAAAACTGCCGCTTCACTTCGTCCAGCAGCACGTCTACCGAACAGGTGTCTTCCAATCCAAGGCAAGCGTTTTCGATCTGTTGCCGTAAACGATCAAAGTCCAGATTCTCTAGACGATCACCGCGTTTGACCATGAAGGATGGGAACGGAGAATCGTTTTCCATGGCCTCTTCTGAACGAAGTTTACGCATCCGAGCGTGTTCTTCGCGGTACAGAATGTAACGACGGGCAACAGTGTAATACTCATGTTGCATCAAAACGCGTTCAACCGCATCTTGAACCTTTTCCACATCAATGCCACTGTCCATCGACTGTTCGGCTACTGAAACCATCACGTCGGATGTCATTTGGTCGATCTTGTCCAGCAGATCTTGATCCAAAGCCCAACTCTCTTGGACCTGATTCTCAGCACAAAAAGCTTTTCCGATGGCAATGCGTACCAAGCTGGCGTCAAAGCTAACTTGTCGTCCGTCTCGCTTGCGAACCGAAAGCTCTTGTTGCGTTCCTTTTAACATCAACCGTTCTCCTAAACCTTGATTGAAATTTTCAATAAAATCTGTGATGTGGACTGAAATCAAACCTGTTGAAATCATCTATCTAAACGGTGAATAAGTTGGGCTCTGTGGTCCGGTTGGCCTAAAGGTCGGTGATTCAAGATTCCGTCCAATGAAGGTTGCTAAACCGAAGGTTCCAACGTTCACGAATGAAATTTACCGATCTTGAATTCAAACTTTGGCGGCCTGCGTCATCAACTTTCGTTTCACGGTCCAGTTACAATTTTCTACGATCCAACCCGTTGTTGATTCCAGTCGTTGTCAGGTTCCAAACCCGATCTTGTCGCTGTCGTTCTTCTGGTCTTATCAATGCAAACTCAATTTGCGTCTGCACTTGCTTTTCTGCGTCTGCACTTGCTTTTCGTGCACTTGTTTTTCACGCCTGGGTCGTTGATCCAACGGCCAGCACCCGCCCTCAGGTGTAGGTCGCTAGGCTTTGAATTGGTCAACAGCCCACGATGAAACATTCGTTATCCAAACCCTGAAAGTCCGATCATTAGCAACCGCTAAGGGATCGAAGTAAATCTTCAAATCACTTATCCGAACAAAATCAGTTTCCTGGGAAAATCGTTTTCTGGGAAAATCATTTGTCGCGTCTGCCAATCGATTCCTTTCCGATGGAAACGGACCCATTGGAGAAACGACTCTACTGGGTTTCCGCTTTTGTTATCTGGACTATTGGCAGCATCGACGATGTCAATGACACAGCAGGTCCGTAGGAGAAGCTGAATAAGGAAAATCGAAAAGTTCACCAAAAGTTCCCGGCATCTTAACGAATCGCCTCAGTTAAAGACGTTTCGCTAGGTTCAGAAAATTTCACCGTGATACGCAAAAACCAGTGCGCAATAACCATTGCCAGGCTTCCGTGCCACGAGGAATTAGCTTTCCCCAGCAGATTGCAGATTTTCACGCCGTTGCTTTTCATGCCGCTAAAGTCCACCGTTCAAACAATGCGAACCGAGGTCGATAGCACGGCCAGGATTTGACCATGAAAAAGTCAAACCTCGCTTTGAATCCCTTCTCTCCCACTCCTGTCTTCCTGAAACTATCCAAGTCAAAAAACTGACAAAGTCTCAAATCAATCCAAAACCCTTCGAATCCTGATCTTTGACCTAAGTTGCCCAGACTTTCAATTCAAACTAACCATTTGCCCGCTATCCGTTCCCAAGTGCCCTGGTGATGCACTTAAGTCTGAATCGATTCCCAAGCAAAACTCCAGAAAGAAAAATCCGGGCCTTCAATGGCAAGCCTCAAAGTTTAAGCCTCAATCGGCAGCTAAACCTGGTTTCAATCCAGCTTCGCTACCGTTCCCACCTGTCAAAATGCTGTCACGTGCCAATCAAATTCACTTGGCAAATCTGCCAAATTCACTTGGCAAGTCTGCCAAATTCACTTGGTAAGTCTGCCAAATTCACTTGGCAAGTCTGCCAAATTCACTTGGCAAGTCTGCCAAATTCACTTGGCAAGTCTGCCAAATTCACTTGGCAAGTCTGCCGGCTCAATCCACCTCCAGGTGCAAGCAATTTTGAACCTTGGTGCGAACTAAGTTGAATCCTAGTGCAAGCACTGCGACCACCATATCTAGGTTTTAGGCTTTTCTTTCATTGAATGAAAGGCGGACCTGATCGATATCAACTGAAAAACGCAAATTACTGGAAGAATCACTATTTCCGGTAATTGTCTTTTCGGCGTTTAACGCCCGTTTGGTTCAGTTGGACCCAATATATCGTGGTCTTTTCACATGTCAACACAAAATATAGTGCTTGCGGTTAACAATTTCTGAATTGCAAATTCACCGTATTTTCATCATTGGCGGGTTGCGGAAAGGGTTGGTGGGAGACTCTGGGTGTGTTTTGGGCGCTAGGAAGTTGTTCTAGATCTAGTGTTTTGGCGACAGGCCGAGATCGCCGGTAGGGGATGGTCTTCGTGCCTTGTGGGAAACCTGATAAAGTGTCCGGCGCCTACTGCCGGACCCTAATCCTGACATCAAGGATTAAAGGTGTCAGACAGCAAAGGCGTCTAACGGCCCAGCAGAGTTACCCAATGGTTGGGCCCAACCCAGCCTGAGCTTAGATTGTTGATTCTGTGGCTGTCCCCGGATAAATTCCCCTGCCTAATACGGTGTCATCCAAAATACGGTGTCATCCAAAATACGGTGTCATCCAAAATACGGTGTCATCCAA
>JBDNHU010000295.1:0-14136 GCA_041688615.1 Mariniblastus sp.
TTGGCAAATTTGATCAAGGCCGGGAAATCAGAAATGGAGATCGGAACGTTGTGCGCATCGATTGCGGTTCCCGCGTTGCCCGGTGCAACAAAGATTTTTTCAGCATTGGGACTTTGACCCAATTTCCACGCCAAAGCGTGTTCTCGCCCGCCACTACCAATCACCAAAACGTTCATGTACAAAAAATCCCAGGACTCTTGCCGATATTCAAATGGCCGATTTTCCGATGGGCCAACATTAGATTGATGGCCCAAACGTAACCATCAGACAAAACCAGACTTAACGAAAAACGGAAGCGGAAAAAATGAATTCCCGCTTCCGAAATCGTAATCCATTATTGCCGAATCGTCGCCTCCGCGTAAGCCTTCTGCGATTTTCCGCTAGAACGCGAACTTTTTGGCTGAATTGCGGCAATTTTCCATGTCAGGTTCGTCCATGTCAGGTTCGTCCATGTCAGGTTCGTCCATGTCAGGTTCGTCCATGTCAGGTTCGTCCATGTCAGGGCCGACCCACCGACTACGATTACCAGCAGTTTGATGAAAACAGCCGTCCGATCAACCAAGCAACAGGCCGGCTAGTCATTCGCTTGGCGAATGACCTTGTCCAATGCTCCAACGCGGGCAGTGGTCGTTTCGTGCCAAAATTAGCGACCACTTTGACCTAGGATGACCATGATTTCCACGGGTTGGGAATCTCGGATTACGACGACGTTTACCTTATCGGCAGGCTGTTTGCTTCGCAAAAATGAAATGATATCCTCTCGAGATCGAATGTCTTGGTCGTCCATCTTTGAAACGATATCACCTGACTGCAATCCAGCCTTTTGGGCAGGAGAATCTGGAGAAACTTCTCGAATCGTAAGTCCACTTTCTTCGATGTTCTCGAAGTCCAACTGAGCCCCCAAATACGCAATGCGAGACGGTCGGCGCGATTGAGCATTCGTGAATTCAATCTTGTCGGTTTCCAACAACGCTTCGATCAACGCCTCTGAATAATCGACGACTCGGACTGCGTTGGGCAGGTCCAGAGTGTCGGTATCGTCTTCGGGCGTATGGTAAGTTGGCGTCAGGCCGGTGTGCACAAACACGGCTGGGATTCCCTTTTCCGAGAACGGCAAGTGATCACTTCCGGCAAAGCCAGCAGCGATTCGATCCAACTTCATTCCAAAATCAGCATTCGCCTTGTCAGTGCATGGTTCCCAAGCGTCGCTGGTTCCGGTTCCATACAACGTCAGTGAATCATTGCGTAACCAACCAATCATATCAAAATTGACCATTGCAACCGTAGATTCCAACGGATAAATCGGTTCTTGGACGTAGTGGTAACTGCCCAGCAGACCGCGTTCTTCATCGCTAAAACCGATGAACACCAGGCGACGCGCTGGCTTTTTGCCGGCTTGGGCAAAACGTCGCGCCAGTTCCATAACCGCCGCGGTTCCAGTGGCATTGTCATCCGCACCGTTATGAATTTCGCCGTATCGATTAGGAGTTCGCGAACCAAAGCCGCCGATCCCCAGATGGTCGTAGTGACCACCGATCACAATGGTTTCGTTTGCCAGCGGGCCTTCGCCTTCGATGACTGCACAGACGTTGTATCCCCAGCCTTGAATTTCCTTAAATTCAGACGTATATTTCGCGGAAACCTGGCCCATTGCTTGCGAAAGTGGTTGGCCGGTCTGGTCAATCAATTTGGAAACCGACGCGATGTCCGGAACCTCGTTTCCAGCGGCATCTTTCAAAGGAAAGGTCGCCAGCAGGCGATTAAAAGACTTCTGCGAAATCATTACAAACGGAAGCGCTAGATCAACATCACCAAAAATGGTGTAATTACTTAACGAATCGTTTTCAACATCGGGCGAAGTACGCACATCGTTAACGAAAACAATCCCCACTGCTCCGGCCTGTTTCGCGGCGGCGACTTTGTTTCGAACGTAAGCACTCTCCAGGACCTCCTGTTCCGAATACGGCGAGCCTTCTGTCTGGAACAACGGTTGACGCCGCAAAATGATTACCACTTTTCCTTCGACGTCCACATCTTTGTACTCTTGGAAACTATTCTCAGCATCATCGATGCCATAGCCGACAAAGACCAGATCCCCGCTGACATTCCCGCTGCCGCCAACCATTTGTGGTTTGTAGTCCACATCCACCGTCATTGGGACACTCTTTTGATCGCTCCAAAAATTCAGCAGCGCAGTGGATTGATTGAGTGTAACTCCCATGTCAACCTGAAACGGTTGACGGTACGAACCATCGGGAACAGCCGATTTGACGCCGTACTTTTTGAAATCATCAATCATGTACTGGGCGGTAATTTCAGCGCCACGAGAATAAGTGTCTCGCCCTTCAAGTGCATCATCGGCCATGAAAGTGACATCACGGGTGAATCGATCCAGTGTCGATTCGCTGGAGGTGACTTGCGGTTGTTCCGCCACCTGATGCGTCGAAGTCGTGCTTTGAGCGGTCACGATGCCCAGATTCAAATTAGCGTTGATGGCCGTGCAAGCGACACTGGCAATACCAAAACAAAGAGCGCCGCGGAATTTCGACGCTACTAAATTAACTGTCCGCATAAAATACAACTCCGAGTTCGAGATAATTTATTCCCTGACCCCCGAAATTCTAGCCTTGTAGGCCATCTAAGCCAATTCGGGGACCCTTTGAATACCAATCCGATTTACTCGTACTTTCCACGATGGGTTTCAAAGCAATTTCTATTTCAAGCGACTACTGAAGCTAGAATTTGATCACCAGCACTGCTTCAACAACCCCAAGTCCTACCTGCAAACATTAAATTAATCGATCTTCAACCACATTCCACAGGACAGATGCCGACCCAATATTTACGGTACGGCTTCATCGTTGTGCGTAGAATTCCGATCCCCACCGCGAAACGACTGGTTTGAACCCAATCCCATCAATTGTAACGCGAATGTGTAAAAAACTTGCTTGTCGTTGGATTTCTAGTTAGAACGGATGCTTACAAGTTTTGAAGATCGTTCGATTTTATCGCGTCAGCCTCGAGGAAAAACAATGCCCCCACCGTCCAGCCCTTCCCGCCAATTGCCTCAGCGACGTCAGTTTCTGGGCAGTTCCATTTCCGCCGCCTTGCTTCCGATGGTGGTTCCTTCTTCGGTTTTAGGGCGGAATGGTGCGGTGCCGCCAAGCGAGCGAATCAACTTGGGCGTCATCGGTATTGGTCCCAGGTGCACCTACGACTTGAAAGCCATGTTGCCCGAGGCAGACGTTCGCTGCATTGCGATTTCAGACGTTCAACTAAGTCGACGAGCCGCGGGTAAGAAGCTGGTCGACGATTTTTATCAGAATACGGACTGCTCCTTGCACCGCGACTTTCGAGAATTATTGGATCGCAAAGACATTGATGCGGTGTTGATTGCGACCGGGGATCGATGGCATGCAAGTGCTTCGATGTTGGCGGCTCAGGCCGGCAAAGATGTCTACAGCGAAAAACCGTGCGGTATTAGCATAAAATTGTGTCAACAATTGGCCGACACAATGAAAAAGACCGGGCGGATTTTCCAGGCTGGTACTCAGCGGCGAAGCGTCCCTAATTTTCAGCAAGCTGTGACGATCGCGCAAGAAGGTAAACTGGGGAAATTGCAAACACTCTTTGCGTCGGTGTACATGCCCACATTGGACAATGCCTGGTTACCTGCCCAGCGAACCCCTGCGAAAGAAGTTGTCGACTGGAATCTTTGGTTAGGCCCAGCCGCTTGGCGACCTTACAACCAACAATACGTAGATGGCGGCTGGCGAGGGTATTACGATTTTGATTCGGGCGCTCGATTACTCGACTGGGGTGCTCACACGGTTGATCTTTGCCAGTGGGCGAATCAATCCGATGAATCGGCTCCTGTTTCCTTCGAGCCCACCGAAACCGGGATCAATTGCGAATACCAAAATGGCGTTCGCCTGGTGTTAGACTTCCTGGCTACGCCCTTCGGAGATCGAGGCCCTAATTGGATCACCAAGTTGGGGACCTGCCCCGTTCGATTCGTCGGGGAAGAAGGCTGGATTGAAACAGGCGACAGTGGAAATACCGAAGTCTCGTCGTCAAAGCTGCGACGGCAGTTAGAAGATTCTGCCTCGAAAGTGACCGGACTGGACGTTTCGGCACATGCGAGGAATTTCTTCGACTCGATTAAGTCTCGCCAGCCCACGGTTGCCAACGCCGAAGTGATGCGAAACTCGCATGTTGCCTGCCATGCTGCGGCCATGTCCTGGATGTTGCAACGCAAGTTGAATTTCGATCCCGTCAAGCAAACCTTCATTGATGACGACGAAGCCAACCGCCTATGCGATCGACCTGAACGTTCTTGGCAGTAAAGTTGATACGCCAAAAGAGTCGCTGAGTGAAGGTTTCGCTGAGCGGCCTTTTTTTTGCCTTGTTGCCACACTGGCGCGGGGTGACAGGTGTTGACCCGTGGTGGACGTTCCATTTGATCACCAAACCTGGACCACTTGCGGTCTGCACGAACTTCAAGGCGATCCAGCCGCATGCGGTACGTTTCTAACGACGGTCTGTTGGGAGAATCCAGCGGTCCAGTGTTTCAACAGTGAAAGCACCCAGACAACTCTATCGGAACTAACTGTCTGAAAAATTGTCACATCATTGAATGCGAATCGGTTTCGGGAAATCTAGTTGCAATGACGGTGGATGAAAAAAAAAAAATCACAAGTGGCTCTTTGCGTTTCGCTGTGGCGGCCACAGGACGTGGCTTCGTTGTTTTCGTTGTTTTCGTTTGGAAAGTCAAAGTTGCGGACCCCTGATTGCAAGTCAAGTGGCATCTATCGATGCATTTCTGCTTACAGGTTACAGAGATTTCTTCAAATCGAACGCAGTTCATTTCATTGGTGAATTGATTTGATTGAGGAGTATTTATGTCCTTGGTGAAGAAATGTTTGGCTGAAGTTATTGGCACAAGTTAGCTAACTTTTGGCGGTTTTGGCGGTGCGGTTGATCGCCACCGAAGGCACAACGCCGTTAAATTTAGGCATTGGCCTAGTAGGTGTGTCGTTGGCCTTTGGCCTTACTGTATTGACGATGGCTTTCGCAGTTGGCTATATTTCGGGCTGTCACTTGAAGCCCGCGGTTTCGATTGGACTTTGTGTTGGAAAGCGATTCAGTGTTGCGGAATTGGTGCAGTACAGCATCCGGCAAGTGATCGGTGCGGTTTGGGGTGCAGGCGTTCTCTATGTGATCGCCAGTGGGCAAGAGTGTTTTTCGTTGGCAGGCGGATTGGCATCCAACGGTTTTGGCGAACATTCCCCAGGTAAGTATTACTTGATGGTCGCTTGGGTTGCCGAAGTCGTGTTAACTTTCTTCTTTCTGATGATCATCTAGGGTTCGACCGACAAACGGGCCCCTGCTGGCTTTGCTCCGATTGCGATTGGACTTAGCCTGACGTTGATTCAGCTGATTGGTATTCCAGCAACCAATCTTTCGGTTAATGCAGCACGAAGCACCGGCCCAGCTCTCTTTGTTGGCGGTTGGGCATTGATGCAGTTGTGGCTAGTTTGGCTGGCCCCAATCACGGGTGCTGTCCTGGCTGGTATTGTTTACCCATTGATTGCCGAAGATTCCAATAAATAGAAGACTTCGTTGGCCATTGCCTGGGGACTAGAAGCGTCCATCAAGTGCAAGCCCAAGAGTGTCCAAGTGCAGCGGGAGGCGTTGACCCCACCAGCCGCACTTTTCTCTTTGCCTGTAGCGGTAATCCAGTTTTGTAAAACAAGTAGGGCCTGACGTTTAAATGCTTGCATTTAGAAACTGATCGCCAAGACTCCAACGAAAGTCTTCCGGTGGACTGGCGATCTCCTTCGAAAATTGCGATCTAGAGCAAATTATTCTTGTGTTAGACCCCGCGATCAAACTCAGCTACGCTGGACACGCCGGATTTGGGGCGGCGGCAGGGAAGTTCGCGCCCCGGTCCAATCGAATTCTTATAATGCGGAAGCAAGTCCGGGTGAACCCGAATTTAGTGACTTTCAGACCGTATGGCTGACTTGATTCACATTATCAAGAAATAGAAATCTTGTAGAATAGGGCGTTATGCCGGCGAAGAGTTGCCTGTTTTTAGTGGTCCAGCGACGGTCTGCCAAGAATGACAGGTTGACCGCATCGAAAATGACGCTAAAACGACTGACGGTTAATCGGTCATTTGCGTTGCAGTAAATGGGGTCAAGCAGATCAATGGATTCGCCGAAACCGCAGCAGAATTAGCGATTAGCTTTCTGGGCTTAACTTCTCTCATCTTCAGTCAGCAATAAAGCGATGGATCGTCGTCAGCAAATGCAAACCGGACACGACCAGAACGACGTTTGGTCCATTGTCAGTCGATGGGTTGGCCAACTTCCGTCTATCGTGGTTTCGTTGCGTTGGTTTAACCTGGTCTTGGGTTTGATTCTCTTGTTGTTGGCCGTGTTCGCAAGTCCAGAGGTTCCCACCGGCAGGTCCATTGAAAAAATGTTTGGGTCGGGTGACCCTTCGGTGTTGTCCTACGAAAAGATCAAGGAAATATTCGGCGATCAGGAAACGATCCTGATTGTCTATCGAGACGCTAAATTGTTCGATCCTTCGGGCAGTGGCTTAGATCGACTGGCGGAACTCTCTCGTCAAGTTGAAGCCGTTGAACAAGTTGAAGAGGTCTTAAGTCTAGATCGCATCGAACAGGCTTTGGGCATAATGGACACGCTTTCCAATCCGCTTGCCGCCTTCTCCAGCACTGCTAATCGAAACACGAATGGCGATCGATTACGCCCCATTTTGGATCCAAACAACAAACTCGCCATTAGCTTTCTTGATACATTTGATGGCTGGACTCATTTGCGAGAAGAGAACTTGGCGGTGCTGGTGTGTCTGATTTCATCGCCCGTGAAGCAGATCAATCCGGATCAAACTCGGATTACAGTGGAAAAGTTGCGGCAATTAGTAGTGGACCTGCCCGAAGCCCATGTGGTCGGCGAACCTGTGATGGTCGAAGACAGCTTAAGCTATCTGCTGAAGGATGGGCTATGGCTTCAATATGGCGCGGTTGCTTTGCTGGGCACGGTCATCTTGATCATGTTGCGAACCATTAAGTGGTTGGTGGTCACCGCCTGCGTGGTGGGTTGGAGCAACCTGGTGACGCGCTGGATCTTGGCCTTGCTGTCGTTCGAACAGTCGATGATCAGTTCGCTACTGGGTTCGATTATTGCAGTCATCGGTGTTGCCACGACGATTCATTTGGTGGTCGGTTATCGGGTTCAACGGCTTTCAGGTGACAGCCGATCACAGGCGATGCGGGAAGCGGTGATTCGTTTATTGCCTCCGATTTTCTGGGCTTGCATGACCGATGCCGCTGGCTTTACAGCCCTGTATATGGCGAATGTCAGTGCTGTTCGCGACTTTGGCTTGATGATGGCCATTGCCAGCTTAGTTACATTTGCGTCCATTTGTTTGCTGACACCGGGATTGATCTTGATTGGCCCGCGTGAACGATCCGAAGCGTCGGCCGTTGGGCAACAGTGGCTGGAACGATTCTTGGAGCGCGTTCTTGGGTGGGTGAACTTGAATCCAATGGGCGTCAGCGCTGTGATCTTAGCTTTGGGTGCGATTGCGTCTATGGGCTTTTTCTTTATGAAAGTTGAAACTGACTTCACGAAGAATTTCCGTGAAAACACGCCTATTATGGCCGGGTATCGCTTCGTTGAGAACGAATTTGGTGGAGCAGGGTTGATCGACATTGCCATCAAGACGCCCAAAGCCTTGGATTCCAAGTTCATTGCCAAGGTGGCGGCGTTTGAACAGCAGTTACGATCAATGCACGTCAGAACTGATGGTTCGATAGAACTGGCTGAAGAAATTGCGAAATTGGAAAACGACGATTCGAAATCTGAAACATCCAACAACGGTTCTGCAAAATCCACGGCTTCTGACTTACCAGCCAAACGCCCGGCATTAGCCAAGGTCGTTTCCTTGGTCGATGCGATCTCGGCCGCCCGAGTCCTTCCGGCGGTCAAGATGCTTCCGGCGGATACGATCGTCAGTGGTATGCGTCAGGTATTACCGGGATTTACCAACCATTGGTACCACTGGAATGCACAGCAACAGTTTGGTTACGTTCGCGTATTCGCGAGGACTAGGCAGCAACAATCGGCCGAAACCAAGCGAGAAATCATCGGTACGATCAATCTATTAGCGGCCAACAGTTTTGGCAGCGATGCGGTTGTCGTGTCAGATGATCCTGCTGAAGCATCAGATGAAAACAAACTTGGAACGCCGTTGTCGCCCGACTCGGCAACAATAAACGGTAAATCCTCAGACCAGCCAGCCTATTTGGTGTCAGGCATGTTTGTTCTGCTGACCCGCTTGGTGGATTCACTGCTTGCGGACAATCTAACGACAACGATTACCGCAACCGCTGCGATTGGATTGCTGTTACTGTTGGCGTTCGGAGAGTGGCGGATCGCCTTGATCGCGTTGGTTCCTAACGTTTTGCCGATCTTGGTGTTGCTGGGGATGCTGGGCTGGTCAGGTATCCCCATCAACATGGGTGTGGCGATGATTGCGGCGGTCAGTATCGGTTTGAGTGTCGATAGTTCGATCCATTATTTGTGGTCAGTCACGAAGGCTAGGAATGATGCCGAAGCCGAGGGTAGTCAAGTCGAGAAATCGATCCAGACGGCTCAAACCAGAATTGGAACTGCCCTGACCTACTCTTCCATCACGTTGATGGTCGGTTTCCTAAGCCTGACCACCAGTGAATTTGTCCCAACGGTCTATTTCGGAGGCCTGGTCAGTGCGGCAATGCTAGGTGGTCTGCTGGGGAATTTGGTTCTGCTGCCGGCAATGCTCCGCGTCGCCAATCGCTAAATTTCGGTCCAAACCCTTGGTTATGCCGATGACATTGCCATAAGAAGTTTTCCAGGATCGCTGGACGCTGTATACTGCTGGTCTATTTTGGTTACCAAACGCAAGAGTTCGGACCGCAAGTTGACTAGTCGGCACACCGATATTGGGAAAGAACATGTCAAACAAAGTCGCCTGGCAAATCGCGGTGAGTCTTGGTTGCGGCGTGCTGTTGTCGATACTCCTTATTCTGGTTCGACCCGATTCCACTACGCCACAGCAGGATCTTCGGGTCACCCAGGTGGTTCGAATCGAACACAAGTCCGATGACTTGCCAACGTCGACCTTGCCGAAAAACCTTGGCTTGAAATCGACCTCGGCTGGCGTGGACCAGGTCAGTCAGTTCGTGAAAATCAGCGAAATACTGGGTCCCTTGGCTCCCTTGGCCATGTCACCCTTCTTTGGCATCACCGTCCTGTCGGGATTTTCTCAATTCTCAGGGGAATCCATGATTGGAAAACTGATCGCTCAAAATCAGTTAATCGCCAATAGTCCCGTTCTGCGTCACCCGGTTACGTTTTGGGTATTTCTCCTGCTTACCATGGCAACCAGTTTGCCAAGGCTAACCAAGATCACCAAACCAGTGGCTCAGGCATTAGACTGGGTGGAAAGTTATTCTGGCCTTCTGACGTCATTGGTAATTTTCGGTGTTGGTATGGTGATGATGGATGATTCAGCATCGGTCCCCGAAACAATCCGGCAGGCCAGCATCTTGTCTTTGACCGTGAACGCGTTTTTGTTGGTTGCAGCGACGTTCAACTTTATCGTTGTCAAAAGCGTGCGGTTCTTTTTCGAGATGTTGATTTGGATCTCACCCGTTCCACTGATCGATGCGGGATTCGAAGTTGCTAATAAATCAATCTGCCTGGGATTGTTGACGATCTACGCTTTTAGTCCAACTCTGGCCCTATTTATCAATTTGGCGATTTTGGTCGTGTGCCTGTTTATCTTTAATTGGGCTCAGCGCCGTTTGAAGTATCACTGGTGCATTTGGTTGGAACCGTTTGTGCAATGGGTGTTCCCCAAGTACAACTCGTTCGACGGTAAGAACCTATGGGTTTTCTGCGAACAAGACTTTCCGCCGTTTCGACAATATGATCGCTTGCATTTGTATCAAGGGGACGGCCAATGGGTATTGATGCGATACGACCTGTTTTGGCGCCGAGCGTTTCGAACCTTCACTTATGACGATCTACCGATGATCGAAACCGGCCCCCTGAAGAATTCAATCATTCTGCAGCAGCAGGAACCGGTTCGTTTTTCATTTCATCGCGGTTATTCCAAGGACTTAGAGAAAATCGCGAACGATCTAGCGATGCCCACCACACAAAGGGTGGCAATGCGAACCAAGCGATTAATCGACGAAGCGGACGCGGCGAAGTTTGAAGGTGATCCAGAGGTTGGCTCAGCCTAAGGAATGGGTCTTAAGATTCGAAATCCCAGCGCAAGTCCCTCCGCCGTAACGGACGTAACGGACGTTAGCCAAGACATTCCAGAAGACTCCAACGGGCTTAAGTGGGTTTCGCCTATAACGCGGCAAGCTAGGTGTTCAGCGTTGCTTGAACCCGCTGCTTAAACTTTAAGTCGCTTCGACGACCCCTTATTAATCGTTCCAACGCACCTACTTGGCCTCAAATTGAGTCTTGGTTGAAATCGGCGTCGCTCAGCTTATCTCAAGATCACATTTTGTTTGCCTGGCACAATTTTGCCAATCTGCCACGTGTGGTATCCAAAATCCGCAATGCTCTTTTGGATACTTTCCGCATAATAGGCGCTAACGATCAAAACGAAACCGACACCCATGTTGAACACCCGAAACATTTCTTCGCGTTGGATGTTACCCAATTCCTCCAGCCACTGAAATTCTGGCGGAATCGTCCAAGATTTGGTGTCAATTTCGGCCGCCGTCCCCACCGGAAGAACTCGATCGATATTCTCCTGCAAACCGCCGCCAGTGATGTGAACCATCCCGTGAATCACATTCTTAACTTTATACTTATTCTGAACCGCACGAATGGCTCGGGCATAAATTTTCGTTGGACGCATCAAGCATTCGCCCACGGTTTCCTCAGAAAACCCGGTGGGACTCTCCATCGTCAATCCAGCATGCTCGAAAACGGTTTTTCGGACCAAACTGTAGCCGTTGGAATGGAATCCAGAAGATTCAATCGCGATGCATACGTCGCCTTCGGAAATATGATCCCCTTTCACCAAATGCTTCTTTTCCACCACTCCGACGCAGAAGCCTGCAAGATCGTAATCCTCATCCTGGTACAGTCCCGGCATGTTCGCGGTTTCACCACCTAATAACGCGCAGTCGGCATCAATGCAGCCGTCACTGATTCCTTTGACTATTTGTTCCAATCGACTTGGGTCGTCTTGGCTCATCGCGACGTAGTCCAAGAAGAACAGTGGTTCGGCACCACAGCAGATCACATCATTCACACACATCGCGACCAAATCGATGCCAACCGTGTCATGTTTTTTTGCCTCTTTGGCGACCGCCAACTTCGTTCCCACTCCATCGCTGCCAGAAACCAAGATAGGTTCTTCATAATTCCTGGAAAAAACACCCTTGGCGAAATCCAATTGGAACAACCCAGCAAATCCGCCTTGCCAATTCATGACTCGTGGCGAAAACGTCCGGTGCATCAAACGGGGCAAGCGACTCATGGATTCTTTATAAACATCCAAGTCAACGCCCGACGATTTGTATGAAAGTTCACTCATTGAAAATGCACGATCCCGAAAGTTACTTGACTGGCTAATGTGGCCGAACCTGCGCGCCAAAAATCACCATTCCACATCCATCCCACACCACCACTACAACGGGGCGGAACTACGAATCTGGTGTTCTGCGACAGGGGTTGTCGTCGTTGGTCGATAGTAGAACGCGGAAATAGAACGCGGACGGTGAAATCCACATCGGCTCGCGAATCTGCTATCTTATCGGCGACGTTTTAATCTCACAACGCCCACTACCTGCCCTTAACGGGCTCTGGAATCCCGGTTTTGTTGAAAACCGCAGATTTTGGTTCGAGAAGGACTGCCGTTCTAAATCGCGAATTTAGAATTTTGGTCCTATTTCAAGTACCAAACCGAACAGTCTGGCATAACCGTCTAGAACCAAGTAATCGCCGCCCTAGCCAGTGCCTTGACTACCGCAGACGGTTTGAAAATCAAACGGAGGGGCCAGGTTGTTATTTCCATTCTGAATGATATTCCTTGATGAAAACATTTGAACAACTGCCGATTGAACTGCAATTGCCTTACCTTCCGGCGAAAGTCGAACCGTTCCCGGGCGCAATTGGCTTGATCGCTTGTGGCGAGATCACCAAAGAACATCTAACCGCCTACCGATCCTTGGGCTTTCCTGTTGCCTGCCTATGCGATCCCAATCTGGAAAAAGCAATTAGCCGCCAGCAAGAATTCTTCCCGGCAGCGGCGGTCACTGACGATTATCAAGCTTTGTTGGCGCGACCGGACATCACGATTGTTGATATCGCCACGCACACGGATGTCCGATCACAAATCGTCCAGCAATCTTTGCTTGCAGGAAAGCATACTCTAAGTCAAAAACCATTTGTTGAAGAATTGGCCCAAGGTCGAGCGTTAGCCGAATTGGCCCGGCAGAATTCTGTCAAACTAGCGGTCAATCAGAACGCGCGCTGGGCTCCGCATTTCAGTTACATGCGACAAGCAGTTTCCAGCGGCCTCCTAGGCCGATTGTCCGCAATTCGTTTTAACATCCATTGGGACCACACGTGGACTCGAGGCACAAAGTTCGAAAAAATCCACCATTTGCTGCTTTACGATTTCGCGATTCACTGGTTCGATTTAATGATTTGTCTGATGTCTGAACGACCTTGGCAATCGGTTTATGCAACGGTTCGAAAATCCCAAACACAGGAGATGGCTCCGCCGATGATTGCCCAAGTTGTGGTTGACTTTGCCGATGCACAGGCTTCTTTATGCTTGGATGCCGCCACGCCTCGCTTACCCTTGAATCAAACCTACTTGGCTGGCAGCGAAGGTTCGATCTTTTGCACAGGCCCCGACTATTCGGTGCAAGATCTTGTAATTGAAGTCGAATCAGGAAAACACCAAGTGCCGCTGAAGGGGTTTTGGTTTCCAGACGGATTTGGCGGATCAATGGCAGAACTGGCAGCCAGTATTTTGGAAAATCGCCAACCCACCCACAATGCACTGAACAATCTGGCATCTCTGGAACTCTGTTTCGCTGCGATTGAGTCCGCAGAAACCGGTTTACCCGTGTTTCCAGGGCAAGTCAAAGGTTTGCCCAAACCAACCGTCCGCAGTCGTTGAATAATCGCATTGAACGCTGACTGCAGCACTCTGTTTTTCACAGCATACCATGCCCGCCCCAGTACTGACCTGGAAAGATTTAGATGAGTGATCAAAGAAAAGTCGTTGTCGCTTTGGGAGCCAGTCCTAATCCCGATCGATATTCGAATCGGGCAATCAAGATGTTAGTTCAGGCCGGTCATCACGTCATCCCTGTACATCCGCTGTTAGAATCAGTTGAGGGTTTGTCAGTCGTACACCAATTAGATCAAATTTCTGAAGCGGTTGATACGTTAACGGTTTACGTCAATAGTGAGCGGTTGCTGTTATTGCTAGATTCAATCCAGATTTTAAAGCCCAAACGAGTGATCTTGAATCCAGGGACAGAATCTCCAACCGCGATTGAAAAATTAACCGCAGCCGGAATTCAGGTCCTTCCCGCCTGCACCTTGGTTTTGCTAAGCACCGGCCAATGGTGACATTGAATTTGTTTCGCTTCTGAGCTTTGCTTTGCGTTGAATCCCGATATTTGCAGAGTCGGCGGCCTTGCAGATTCCTGCACTCAAAATCGTGGCACCTCTGATGACGTCAACGGGCTTCTGATTTCTTAACGAATCTTCGCCAGAAGTGATCTTGCCGTTCGCAATCAAAAGCCTTGCCACGTTCAGTGCACACAAGACATTCCGCATCCACAAAACAACCTAAGCTGTTTGATTCAGCTTAGGTTAATTAGATATCTACGGCAGTTAGCGAACCGTTTTCAAATCGACAGTCACCGTCTTAACGATTCACTGGATTAGCTTGACCGGCGGTGGCTTGTTGTGGAGCAATAAAATAGAGGGTTGGATCATCGATAATGATTGGCGTCGACCAATTTTTGCCATCGTCACCGTTAATCACGTTGAAAAAGAACGTCTTAAA
>JBDNHU010000296.1:0-2358 GCA_041688615.1 Mariniblastus sp.
CCAGGCGGGTCACGCCAACATCATTTTCAAAATCTCGGTGAGACGATGATAGCACTTCGAATAACTTTTGAGCCGCGATGGATCGCGGTTTTCAATGCTGCGCGGTGTTCGGCGCTCGGCCGCCGAAATCATCAAAAAACCCGATGACAACGCCATTCGTACTTGACACCTTTTAACGTTTTTACTAAATGCTATCGTTGGCTCCAGTCGTTTTATCGAATCCTTAATGACTATTGCCGTTGCTGTACTTCTCTACGGCGCTGCCTGCCAACTATTCTGGAGAGACTCTCTATTTCATTTTTACGACACTGCGATATGGCAAGCGCACACGCCCACATTGAACGAGGCCTTCGAGACTGTAACGTTTCGTGAACTCCAACGGCATATACAAAAAGGCGGAGTAGTCATCGACGCTCGCCCGGACGGCTCAAAAAGCTTCCGTGTTATCCCTAATTCGCGTAGCATTTCGGTTTTTAGCCACGCTGACCAGTTCCATTCCGCGACGAAAGGAATCGGAAAATCGGAGGCAATAATTGCTTACTGCAATACACCAACTTGTAATTGGGCTATTGATGTTGCTGCCCGTCTTAAGGAGGCTGGTTACAAAGACATTAGAGTTTTTAAGCTAGGAATGCTTGGATATGTAGAACTAACCGATGAAATAAATGACATCGAAGAAAGCCACCTTAGTCAATAAGTGTAAAGATATGCATACCGCAACTAATGCAACAAGAGTCGTTATTTCAATTGCCCTACTAGCAAGCAGTTACAAGCACCTCGAGAACCCTTTTTTGTTTGTTAGCCAGATCGCGCAATACGGACTAGTTCCGGCGTATACTGTAGTATTAATTGCAATGTTTCTCCCAATCTTGCAGGCATTCCTGGCGTATGGGCTCTTGATTAGAGCCCATGTCGCGGTAAGCTCATTGGTTAGCGCAGTTCTTTTCGCGGTGTTTTTTAGTGCTCAGCTAACTGTTGTACTGAGCGGAAATACAATGAGTTGTGGCTGTTTTGGCGACTTGAGTGTCGATATTGGGCTACATAGCATTGCTTTTTGCATGCTGTTATTTTTAGGGTCTTGTTTTGTCTACTACGATTCACTTAGAGCGGGTGTGCAGATTCACAAGCTTACGACGACATAAACTTGGTGTCAGTTTGATTGAGGTTGTGCTTGTATTCGCAATAGTTTTATTACTAATTTCACTTGTGATACCAGCTTTGAGCTCGTCAAGGGAAGCAGCCAGGTCGTTAAATTGCAAAAACAACTTGAGAGAAATTGGACTAGCAACACTTTCTCATGAATCGCTTCAAGGCAAGTTCGTACCGGCTAATATCGGTTTTCGCAGAGTACTTCTGGCAGACACAGCATTCACAAACGAATGGCTGGAAGACTCAACGTCCAACTTCCACTGGTCGAAGGCTCCGCATACTTCGTCTTTAGTATTGCTTTTGCCGTTTCTCGGGGAAGAATCTGCGATGTCAAATGCCCCTACTGCTTTTTTGAGCAGTCGTTCCTACGCAGAGTGGGATGGTGAGGGCTGGATAGGAAATTTAGCTTCAATTTCTGAGCTATCGAAAATGCGGATTCCAGTTTTCAAATGTCCAAGTGACGCTGCGATGCCAATTGGCGAATCAATGAGTTTTTGTGTAGCATCTCAGCCTGTTTTCCGAGGCGACGCGACTTCAGAGCAAGCACTTGACGGTTTTCTGACACGGTATATTACGAGTAGTAGCGCTGAATCGACCAACTACATTGCTACTTCAGGAGCGCACTCTGGCGGTAAAGTTCCGATCGCTCACATGGCAAAGTACGATGGCATATTGGGGAGTCATAAATCGTTGCGTATCGCCGAGGTGACTGATGGCCTGAGTAACACCATGCTGTATGGAGAGTCGCTTGGTACTATCAACGATGGTCAGCGAGTTGGGGCTTATCCATGGACTTTCGGGGCTTTAGGTAGAGGCCGAGGTGGACTGCCGTGGGGGGCAACCAGCAATCCATCACAGCCTGAAGCGTATCTCTTTGGAGATTCAACTTCTGCGAACATTGCTGGATTTGGCTCGATGCACCCTCTGGGTGTAAACATCATTCGAGGGGACAGTTCAACTCAAAAAATCTCCAGAGATGTTTCACTTTCTTTGTGGTACTCGCTCAATGGTGCTGCAGATGGCGAGGTGCAATATGACTAGGTTCATGGAATCGGGAAGCGACCCCTTAATTGTTAAAACTTGAAAAGTGGTCTCCCACTGAGCAAACTTGCTCAGTCGGAAAGTTTCAAGTTTTAGACAACGGTAAACAGCCGTTGGGGAGACCACCATGAGTGATTTTAGTTTGCTTGGCCAATTGGATCAAGCTTC
>JBDNHU010000297.1:0-2478 GCA_041688615.1 Mariniblastus sp.
AAGAAACTCCGTGGTTGGGGAAGAAGAACTTCACACAAAACAAAGAGTCAATGATGCTTAAAAAAAGCTGGCAACCGTCTGGTTCACCCGCTACAATATCAAAAACATCCCCCGCCGCCCTAGCGGCTTACTTGAACCAAACGATGCAACCGAGCGGCGAAGTCGGGCGTTTTGAAGTGGTTGATCTTCCGTCGCCGCCGGCTGATCGTCAACGTTCTGCCGCCAGAGTGCTGGTCACCATCGCAACGCGTTATCTTCAATTAACAATCCAAAATCCAAAGCTTTTTTTCATTTGGAAACCGATTCATGTCAACAGACTTTTCGACCCAGTATTTAAATCTCATCGAAGAGGTTGCCGAAGACGGCGAATTGACACACAAGGAAATCTATCAACTTGCTAAATGGCTGAATGACAATAAGGACGGTCGGAAAACATGGCCTGCCAGCCAATTCCTTCCCCTATTAAAATCAGTTTTCGCAGATGGGAAAATAGATAAATCCGAAGCTCAAGCTGTTGGCCAATTAATTTAGAAGGTGCGACGAGAATGGGCACGAGAACATTCGCTTTCAGATGCCAAGCCTGGCAAATCAACAATTGCAGACGCAGTTGTTAGTTTCGATGACCGGAAACCTCGCCTTCCGTCAATTTCAACGTCATTGAATGTCGCATCGTTTAGTGAACCAGATTTGATATATGAGATCGACTTCTCTGGGCCCTCATGTAGTTGTCCGGATTTCAAATCTTACCGCCAGCACTTACCCGATGGCCACATTTCCCGATGTTGCAAACACATCATGCAGGGCTATTCCGAATTAAGGCCCAAGGACGGTTGGCCGAGCTGGCTTGACTCGTTCCTTGAGGCTGGGTTTCGACCGAATCCGCAGCAGGATTGGATGGTTGTAAAATGTGGCAAATCTAATTTTTTACTTTCGTCCGCAAATTCAGAGTGGGCCAATGCTTACTCCAAGATCAACGACGACAACGCGAAATTTGGATATAATGTTTCTGAGGATCGGTGGTCGTACGGACGGGAACCGGACGGCGCCGAGATCCTTACAAATGCCATTCGTCAGATGTCCGACGGTCGACCGTAGGGAATGCGGCAGAACAAATCGTTGCACGCGAAGCCGCTACCGTCACCGTATTGCAATCCTCATTTTTCGCTTTTAGATTACTTGTAATTCAAAACTTCACTCGCCGTATCCGCGTCTCGGTGAACGGGGACGTTATGTCGCTGAGATCTTATGAATAAACCGCAAGGCCAACCACTAGTAAGAGAACAGCTGTACGAGGCACTCAAAGACTACCGCGATGCTGCAAAGGTGTTGGTGACGTTCTTTGAACGTCTATCTGAATTCGCGCAAGAGTTTGAGAAAAAGAAACAAGCTGCAGCACAACAGTTGCAACAATTCGGAGAAACGCTCGCCCAACTCTCACATGCTGCTCGGCAACTTCCGCAGCTTTCCAAAGATGCACTCGCCACTCTTGCCAATCAGGGTTGGTACATTACTTCAACGATGCCAATGAAATCGCTGCTTCACCTCGCATCGGAAGTTTTAGAGGGGAATACAAAAAATGTTGACGATATCATGATCGATCTTGTTGACGAAACGATAACTGACGACTGCCAAACGATTTGCCATCGATACTCAGACCGCGCCAAAATCATTTCTTCTGCCGTCGATGCGTATCACGCAGGAAAATATGAATTGTGTGTTCCGATATTCATTATTCAGGCGGACGGCATTTGTGCGGAAAAAACGGGCATCGGCCTGTATAAGAAGCTCCGTGGTCCGGGTGCTCGTGCTTTGAAGGATTACGTCGATACGAATGCAACTGAGACCTTCCACTCAATTTTGGCAGAACCGTTGCGCATTGTTCCGCCATTGATATTTTCGGACAAGCAGCGGCAGGACACTCCCGTCGATCTGAACCGCAATGCCATTCTCCACGGTGAGAATAAATCCTACGACACCAAGGTGAACGCTGCGAAGACTTTTACGCTTTTGTCGTCTACGTCGTGGTTTCTCAACTACATTTAGCTGCAATCGCGACATAACGAACGCGACATAACTAATCGGTGAACGCGAGGGCTCGGCGCAGTCGGTCCTGAAGTCAAGTTCCTCTCCTCGCCCCCCGTTACCTTTACGTTATTCGATTGAAGATGCCCGACTCTCAGTGCCAATGTGATTCCCATGTTCGCCCCAGACTATTCGCACGACGACGTGACTCGCGTTGGCCCGATTATTGAATCGCTCTTGCATTCCGGGCGATTAACCGATGACGAACATGCCGCCGTCGATCTTTGCTGCCGAGCTGCCGCAGACTTAGCCTCGATTCGACACTCTGAGACCGCGACCAAGTTCTATGCTCGACCGGACATTCAATCTCGTTCTGCTGATACGGTTGACGCTTGGCTGCACGACCACGGCGATGCTGAACCGGGTACGGTTACGTCGATCATGGGGCGAATGCAC
>JBDNHU010000298.1:0-16341 GCA_041688615.1 Mariniblastus sp.
AAACGCGTATGCGATCTTCCGAGCCCTACACCTTTTAATTATCGCGATTGAATTCGCCTTTGCACAGAGCCTTGAATGATTGCTGCAATCCTAAACTAGACCGTAAATTGCCTGTATTTCTGGCATAGTCGAAAAACTGAAAGCAAGAAGGCGAATTATTGCCTACAATAGAAACGACTGCTTAAATCTAAAAGCGGTCCGCTCACTGGAAATCGCAGGTTCAATTACCATTGCATAATGACTGGAGACGCTCGTCAACCGATAACCAACTGACGACTTCAATTGAAACGGGCAATTACAATTGAACTGGGCAATATCGGAAACGGGCAATATCGGAAACGGGCAATATCGGAAACGGGCAATATGGAAGGGCGCTGCTTCGCGTTGGCAACCCCTTTAACCAACGTTTTCGTGATTTCCAGCAACGATTCCGGTCTCATGCCGATTCAAACAGAAGTCGTTTTTTGACAAATTGCTTTTTGGGCCACGTTCACTCTGGGTAAAACAGCCAGATACAAAAGTACATCAATGTGACAAATCGACACCATCAATAATGGCCAGCAAATCAAAACAAGTTTCGATGCGAAACCAAGTTGATGGTTGGGAGCGGTCGGTTTAACTTCACAGATTTTTGTAGCTTAGTTCCGGTCTTTGTAGATCAGTCCCGATAGGCATTCGCGGTTTTGCTTGAAGGTTATTACGATGAAAAATTCAATTCGCACGATCAGCAAACTTACGCTGTTGACTTGGACCGCGTCCGCGATATCCTGCGTCTCCAATCCACTAGCATTGGCCCAATCCGAAGTTCGCAGTGATCAAGTCAAGCTTCATTCAGGCCAAGTCCTGACCGGAAGCGTCCGCCAGCGAATGGATGGCGACAAGCAGACCGCCGAGATCATTGTTGACCTGGCTGATGGCACGACGCTACTGCTAAATCGCGAGTTGTATTTGAACTGGCGACCAGAACCTGAAGCGATGGTGGAGTACCGCGAAAAAGTCAAGCAAGCCAAACGCACGGTCGATGATCAATGGCAACTGGCCACCTGGTGCAACGAAAACAAATTGAAGGAACAATCTCAAATCCATAGCAGAATCGTCATTGAGTTAGATCCTAGAAACGAAGTGGCCCATAAAGCGTTGGGACATTTCAAACGGCCCGATGGATGGATCGATTTTGACCAGCAGCGATTGAAACTTGGCTACGTGAAAGTCAGTAACAAATGGGTTTTGCCCGAGGTAGAAGAATTTTCGCAAGCTTTGAAGGCACGCAAAGACATCGACCAAGCCTGGAAAAATGACTTACGAATTTGGTTTGGCAAAGCGAGCGGACGAAGTCGTGACCGTGAGCAAACCATTGCCACAATTCTAGCCATTCGCGACCCGTCAGCGGTGCCCACGTTGATTGAGAGGTTAACTTCTGTTGAGTCGTCGACTCAAGAGCGAGCGTTGATCGTTGAAGTGTTGACCGAGATTCCAACTTACGCATCGTCCAGTATTTTGGTGGATTTTTACTTACAAAACGGAGATGATCCAGAAACCCGTGACAAATGTTTGGAGACGATTCTGAAACGAACTGACTTCAAAATTGCCGCCGCAAATAAGTTTGCAGCCGCCGTGAATCCAAACTACTTGGTGGATGGAAAGAAGGTGACCGACCCCACACTGAACACTACTCGGATGAGCCGAGCGGCTTTGGGGCTGCGCCGAGTCGAAATTCAGATGGCGATTGAGACCCTAATTAACGCATTGCAAGTCACTTACAAATTCAAAACGAAAACGGCTGGCAACACTGCGTTTGGCGCAAACGGCCAGACATCCGTCGCGCCCGTGGGACGTGACGTTGAATTCAAGGAAACCGTACAATGTCCCGCGGCATTGGAAACGCTAGAAGCGTTCACTGGGCAAGATTTTGGTTATAACCAAATGGCTTGGATGCAATGGTGGATCAGCGAAAACACACCCAGCAACCTCGACCTTCGCCGTGACAACTGAGCGTTGACAAACGTCCGACTGGCATTAATCCCAATGGCATTAATCCCAATGGCATTCATCCCAATTGCATTCATCCCAATTGCATTCATCCCAATTGCATTCATCCCAATTGCATTCATCGCAATTGCATTCATCGCAATGGCAACCGTCCCACTGGCATTCGTTCAGGAAGGGTCCAAATGCGGTGACGATGGAAGAATTCAAGACCGCGATCTGCTCGCTTGCCAACAGCGAACGTCGCTGAAATCTCGGAAGCGGTCTAACCGCTTCAACTTTGCGTCCAGACCATTTTCGCTTCCCCGGATCACCTCTGATTTGTCTCCAGCCCCAGCCTATTTTCCAGCTTCGACGTCACCTATCTGTGCTTCGATCGGGACGATCACTTCACCGGCAATGGCCTTCTTCAGGACCTGGGCCAAATCTGCATCCTCGGCACCCAAAGCCTGGAAAAATTGCATGTCGGTTGCCAAGATCTTCCCTTTGTCTGAAACCAGCCAAATTGCAGGAAGCGCCGAAACCGCATAATCAACCGTCAATGGAGACGCATCAAAGCCTGCGCTCTGCACCGACTTCCACTTGGGCGGACTTTCCTGCATGAACTTCGTCAGTTCATCACTTGGCGTATTCAAATTGACGCCCAAAATTTGAATTTCAGGTTCCTTGGAATCGATCAACTTTTCCAATTCCGCTTGCATATTTGAAATGCTGTTGATCGACCAAAAACAGATCAGCAGCGGCTTTCCGGCATAATCTTTTAGCAAATGAACATTCGGCTTGCCCTGGGCGTCCACCGAGAGACTTAAATCGGGAGCGGTTTCACCAACCTTTAATAATCGTTTAATGGTGACAGGCAAGCGATCGAGTTCAATGAAGCGGATCTTGTCCTGAATCGGAATCTCGGCGAAAAATTCGGCAAGATATGTCTTTCCCGCTTGCTGAAACTCTTTCTGTCCATACAGGCCAAAGACATCAGCCGTCGCATCCTCGAAACTAAATTTCCCTTCGGCATCCGCTTTGGTTGTGAAAATTGAACGTTCGGCATCAAGCTTGTCTAGATTTGCCTGATACTTTTTTCCTTCCGCGGATTCCATAAAACTCTTGTACCACTCTTGCCTGGCTGTCAACTCCATTTCTGTGAAGCCTTCTGGCAACGGAAGTTGTGGTGGAATGACGATCTGTTCCAACGTCACAACCAACCCTGCAAGTTCAACTTCATAGTCGGAATTTGCCAATACTAATTGGCCCCGAACCTTGACTTTCCCCGATCGACTTTCCGAATCCTGATCATCGTCCTTCTCTTGATCTTGCATCCCAACATAGGCTACCGGTAAAGCCAACGCAGCAGCGGTTGGAATCGATCCAAACCCGAGCCCCAGACACAACAAAAAAGGAATGCCGACATGGGTAAGGTATACAGGCTGCGACCTTTCCACGGCGATGGCTTTGAAGCGAGTCCCCAACACAAGAAAATTGTTCAATGCACCGATCATTTCATCGCTCCGTCTATATTTTTTTTTTCTAAACTAACTAATTATTGAGGAATCGTTCCCACGAGAACATTCCCAATCGGGTCAAGACCTTCCTTGACCCGCTAACTCACAGTCGCTAACTCACAGTCGCTAACTCACAGTCGCTAACCCCAGTCGCTAACCCCAGTCGCTTGCAACCTAGGGAAAAAGCACCATCGGCGCATCACTTAACCCCCGCTCATCAGCTAACAAAAGTGGCCAAGCCGAGGTTACATGAAATCCGGAATCAATCCAGGCCGGATCGTCGAACCAATCTTCCGAATTACCTGCGGGAAAAGGAATACAGTCGAGCATTGGACCTGATCAACAGCGTTTGATCGCCGAATGATAACACAGTCGTCAATCGAGACAAATTCCAGTTTATCGTTCACTGAAACTTAGCAAGAATCCTTGTGAATTAGCGTCCTTTGACAAGGCTCAACAGCTGGCTCGCGAAACGAAAAGTGCAAAATCGGAATTCACCTCTGGACAACGTTTTTTAATAATTCCGACCTGAAACTGATTCCCAAATCTGCTGGCTTTCAGCCGATGAACAACTCAAATCGGTAATGCCTTCATCCACGGCTGGACGAGCCCAATCCTGCGCTTGGGTTTTGGAATAATATTGCGACTTAAACAGGACAAGCCGCTGGTACAAACGTCCCCTACCTTGTGTCACCCAACCACCACCGTTCAGAAATGGATCCCTGGCTTGCAGCACATCTTGGTAATTTTTGACTGCTTCACTGTAGTTTTGCCGATTCCAGGCTTGGTCGCCAACCACAATCTTCTGGTGCGGATCAAAGTACTGGCGAGCCGCAAACCCGATAGCTGCCACCACCAAAGCGGATACCAGCATCCCGATGTAAAACTTTGGGCGACTGCCAAAAAGCCTTTTCAAGCCCCAAATTAAGGTAAATCCATTGGTTGAGATCCCGAACTGTTCGCACAGCCAAAAAGCTCCACTTGGGAAATTGAAACGTTTGTTGCACTTCAAACTGTAGCGGTTTCGGCCTGCAATTCCCAAGTAGCCTTGGGGACATAGATCGGGTTTCAGGCCCGAATTAACGCTTAAACCGGCGGAATTCCACGATCAATGGCACGATCTGGAACCATTTAGCCCCGGTCTCCCACTTTTCACTCCTGCTGATTTACCGATTCGCACTACCCAAACGGCCAAAAACCTACGTAAATTGGCAAAACAAGCCGGCCATGATCACAGGTTTCGCAATAAACCGACGCAAATTTTGAATAAATAGGACAACTGCGGTAAAGTTTAAGGACCGATACAATAAAATGAGTGTTCAAGGCAAAATGAGCCTTCAAACCGTGTGATAGCGTATCAGCCACCCTAACCCGTGCAAACTAAGAATTCCGCCGCAATTTGAATAGATCCAATGGACAAGTTTTCGAAACAATTCGACTCCAACCCATCCAACCGCGCCGACGACGTGCCAGGTCCTGCGGGCAATGTCCAAAGTTTCCAACAAATTCCGGCTTCACACGACAAACCTCAGGGCTCCACCGATCAAAGACCCAAGGCGGAATTATCACATCCGCAGGACACCAGCCAGCAACCAGACACCAGCCAGCAACCAGATTCCGCCCAGCAACCAGATTCTGGAAAGTCGTCGGTCAACCCTGACGATTCGGTAACCGTTGTACGGTCGGCATTATCCCAAAGCGCGACAGAGCCTGGTCGGCATGACACTGTGCAGCCCACAGCAACCGCTGGAAGGAAGGAAGGACCCGCTGTCGGTTCAGCGTCCCCAACCTTGGACCTAGATCAGTCGATTGCCGCCACTTCCCTGGAGAAACCAGGTGCGGACCAATCCGCCTTGGAACCATCCGGAGATAGTGAAATCACGATTGTTTCCAGAAAGCCGCCGCATCAAATTCCAGGTGGCAACTCGTTTGATTGCAAACAATTGGGAGAGATCCTAGTCGGCCGGCAATTGGGTACGTTCCGATTGGACCGTTTTCTGGGAAGTGGCGGCATGGGGGCCGTCTTTCAAGCGACCGACACGCAATTGGATCGACAAGTTGCGGTCAAGGTGCTGCGTTCCAATGATGCAGAACCCGATGCAGCCCGTCGCTTTCGGATCGAAGCCCAAAGCGCCGCTCGGTTGGATCACGAAAATATTGCTCGTGTTTACCATGTGGGACAGGACCAAGGCTGGAACTACATTGTCTTGGAATTGGTGGAAGGTCGTACGCTTCGACAAATGGTCGCTGATGGTGGTCCATTATCGCTGTCAACGGCTTTAGACATTTTTCGACAACTGGCTTTAGCGCTTCAACATGCTCATCATCGCAACATCGTGCACCGAGACATCAAACCTTCCAACGTTTTAATCACGGTGGAACAAAAAGTAAAAATCGTTGACATGGGGTTGGCAAGAATCCAATCACCAGACCCGCAACACGATGAAACTGAAGATGGCATGACGCTGGGCACTTTCGACTACATCGCACCCGAACAGGCCCGCGACCCTAGGCAAGCCGACCAACAAAGCGATCTTTATTCCCTTGGTTGCACCCTGTATTTTGCCTTCTCTGGGCGTCCACCCTTCGCTGGCGGTAATGCCATCGAAAAGATCCTGCATCACACCAGCGCACCGCGTCCAAAAATTTGCGACATTCGCACGGATCTCCCCCAAGCAACTAATGTTTTAGTAACACGCTTAATGGCGTCCAACAAAGAAGACCGGTTTCGCTCTGCGGGCGAATTGCTGCATGCGATCAACATCTTAGAACAGGCGGAGACGACTCAACAAACGGTTCACACGGAAATACCTCGCCGACTCACTGCCAGAGTGCCGGTCATGTTTCTGGTTTCCGCAACGTTGCTGTTTTTCTTTTCGGTTCTTTTCGATGGACAGTCAAGCAGTTCGTCGATCACGTTCCCAGAGATCCCTGGGCTGCCCACTTCCAGCAAGAGCAACCTCGATCCGTCGGACTCGACCCGCCTAACCACTCAGAATCCGGACCCGAACGATCGCACGCCCAATCCCGACCCAATGACGGCGAAACAGAGTCCTTCGGATCGATCACAAAGTCCCTTGTTAGAGGCTGCATTTGACGCGGAGAATTCTGCCGCGACTCGGACAATTGAAGTGACTCAATCCGGTCGTCCGAACCTGCGCGAGTTGCCCGAAGCCAATCAGGCGTTCCCAGGCTTTTCGATATCTAGCCTGCTGGAGTCTTCGATCAACCTGAAGCCAGAAAAAGATTCATCTACGACGCCTGGCACGGCGAATACAATGTCTGAAATGTTTAAGACGGGAACCAATCAGCCACCCAGTGAAAAACCGATTCAACCTGCCAAAGAAGATTCTACCGGGTTCACGCCAACAACACCGATCCGACCCGCACTCAAGGAAGACGGCGCCCGTTTGGGCAAGCCCACCAGTGTGCCTCAAGCCAATCGATCCAGTGGTGCCGCGGTTCAAAGTGATAATCCAACGAAAGGCATGATTGGACCGATCGATTCATTTTCCAATATCACCACCATTCAAGTGCGACCGTTCTTGGATAGATTGGATCCCCAACGCGAATCGGTTGAAAATCTGACTGGCAACGACACATTTACCCGACCCAACACATTGGTTGCCAAGAGCCTTCAACAAGCGATCGATGCCTTGAAATTTAACGCCAATGTGCACACGATCGAACTTTGTTTTGATGGAGTAATCAATGTTGCGGCGATGACCATTCCCGTTGGCAGTTTGCGATCCATTCAAGCGGGCAGTGGATTCAATCCTACCTTGCGATTCTTGGCCGATGAGAAATCCAACTTGGCCGCGATGCTTGCCGTGGATAGCGGCGTGATCGAAATATCTTCCGTTGATTTCATTTTCGATACCAGTAACTTGTTCACTCGTTCGGAACCGCTCGCACTGATTGGGATCGCTTCGATTCAACGTGCGGTTTTTAGTAATTGCAGTTTTACCCACATCGGCAGCTCGGACACTTCGTTGCCTGTCAGTTGGTTCCAATTGAATACCGTTCCCATTTCCATAACGCCGCGTCAACTGCAAGGTCTTCTAACGATCGAGAACTGTTCGATTCGCGGAATTGCTGATGTGATGAACATTCGATATTTTGGCCCGCTAATGCTGCAAGTAAAAAATTCTTGGCTCTTGACCGCAGGCGTCGCGTTTCGCATCGGCGGCCAGAACCCAGATTCGACCAACAGCCTGATCGAAGTTTCACTTGAGAAGACGATCCTTCTTGCTAGGTCAGGCCTGGCGGACTTAAAATCTCAACCCGCTCAACGCCATGGCGATTTTCGCTTGCGCGCCAGACAATGCCTGCTCAGTCAGTTAGGCATGGACGGCGCTTTGATCACGCACTCGGGACGCATCGACCTGGACAACTATTCTCAACTACTCTTCTTCGAGGGCGAAAGCAATATTTTCTCCGCTCCCTCAATCTGGCGCATCTCATCCGAAGATCGTCGGAATGAGACTGATCATTCGTTCCGCAGAGCAGAATTACAAGAGTGGTTTCGCCAGACGGATGCCATTGATCTTTCGACTTTCAAAACGCCTGGCCTGTCTATGCCTGGCACGGTCCTTAGCCCAGCAGAAATGGCTTCGGCTAGCTGGCAAGACTCAAATTCGTCCCTTCGATCTGATGGGTACGGGGTAAAACAAGCAGTAGGTCCCGACTATTCAACCCTGCGTTCATTCCCCAATGCAACGCCGCTTCAATAGACATTGAACACAATTCTCTGCTCACGGACTTCCCCGCGCAATACGTAGACGGTTGAGTCCTTGCCTGGAAGAAATGTTCGGCCCAAAGAGATTCCAACCAACTGGCAAAAAAAAAAACGGACTGGAGTGGATCCCAGTTCGGTTTTCGCAAGTGTGAATTGTTGCAGTCAACTAACTATCGCAAGATTAATCGCGATGAGGCAATCTACCTTGGTAATTCGCGAGGGTAGGGGGGTAATGTCATTGGCGGCATATCTAGCCCAATATTGAATTCCTCCCACATCTCACGCTCTTCCATCGTTGCATAATAACGAAGCCAAGTCTCTTGGTCATCCTCCTGATCAATACAATGCCATGTCAAAGTGTTGCCAGGAAAATCGACCTTCTTTTCGCGACTTCGCAAAATGTCCCGGGCGATCAATTGGTAAAGTTCGCGATCGCTCAAGTGTTCGGTGCATTCAAGCACAATGTTCTTTTCAAACAGCTTTGCGATGGTCTCATCCAGTCGACATTTAAGTTCATTTTCACTCAATTGGGCAACTGGCGACAACTGCAATGAAGGTTCAAACCAGTCCCCAATCGGTAAAACTGGAGCAGATTCCCAAGCGAGAAGCGACGCCAAGAATTCGTTCTCGATTGGCGTTGGCATCCGTTGAGTATCAACCATCAACACGGATTCGTCTAAGAATGGCTCTAATTCGGTTCGCAATTCCGCATTCCGAATCAATTGATCCACTTCGCTATTTCCTCGGCTTACTTTATCCATCTTTGTCAAACTGAGGTCTCAAAAAAGAGTTAATAAATTTGGCTCGATCCACGAAATCCAACCAGGCAAAGTGCCGTCGAATTTCAGATACCGTTCGTACCAGGATTTGACCATTCATTCGATTAGCGGTCGCCAACCAAAGTCGCACCCCCAGACAATTCGGAACCAGATCCGCCAACGTTCGGCACATACAAATTGACAAACAGCCCGCGATTCAAACGCCCGTTTTCCAAAACCAGTCTCTTGCAGGAAACTGGCGTCAGTCACACCGCTTACTGACTGTATCCGAAACCCCGGATCGAACAAGATTTCAATCCAGCAATAGTGCCACTTTCGTCCATTTCCCAACGACCACCGGTGACAAAATCGGTAGGATCAAACAACTTAATTTTGTCCAATCGTTACAAACCGAAGTGATCACCTAAAACCCGTATTTAAGACACCAATTTTAAAATAATCCTGCTGCATGACCTTAGACTTTGATTTTGGAGGATTCATCGCAAACAAAATCCGCGACGTCCAACCCAGGACCGTCCATCACTGGAACGTCAGCAGATAGTTAAAAATGGCATTTCTATTTACTGGGCCAGCCACACGAGCCAGCCGCTGGGGTCTTGGTCGTCCGCCTTCAAGCAGAACTTCCTGGTCAACATTAGGCTGTACATCTTTATCCTGCACCTTGGTCGAATCAACGGTTGTCTGTTTACTTGCGACTACCCAGCTCTTGTATCCAAATCGATTGGAATTGAATCTTGCAAGCAGGATCATGAGCCTGCAAAATCAGGGTCCCGGGTTCGACTCGTCGTCCTTTTCGAGGGTTCTCATGCGGTCGTCGTTGATCCGACCAATCCGTCACTTGGTAGCCGTTAACCCACACGGATATCTGACCTCCGCAAGCAACGACTGTTTTGACAAACCATTGATCCGGTTCGGCTACGACCTTACGAGCGTCGACGCGACGAAAAATGCCACCCGTTCCACAGTCCTTCGGTTTGCTACGGTCTTCGTCCAAAAATTCATTTTGAATCTGACTTTCATATCCGTTGGACTTTTGCCCCGGAATACACCGAAAAAAGACGCCGCTATTGGTTGCTGCCGAGGCCTTCGCTTTGACCTGCAGCACAAAGTCTCCATACGATCGACTGGACTCCAATTGCCCCGGCCCACCTTGCAACTGCAACGCTCCATCAATCCATTTGGCAGTGGCTGAGCCTAACAATTCACTGTTCCAATTTGCCCGATTGTTATCGACCATCAACGATTCACCACCCAAAGGCAAAAGTTCCAATCGATTGATCTTCAACTGACCTCGGGAAACTTGAAATCCCAAGTAACCAAGGTTTGGCGCGGTGACAGGAACCACCATTGAAGCGTTCTTTTCGCCCAACTGCCAAGACAATTGACGCTCGTTGACGTCGATGGTCATCGCCCGAAGGCCGTCAGAATCTTCTTCATCATCGCCTAGCGGCGTTAGATCTAACGCAATGTGATCGACCAAATCCGATTTGCCGTCGGGACTAGTTCGCAGAAGAATCTTGGCCGCTGCATTGTCAATAATTTCATATTCAATCCGAAGGCGATAGTTTCGAAATTGCGAGGACGTTCGCACCGGACTGTTCAAACTAGAAACAACCAGTTTGCTGTCGCTGATATCGCCCGGAGCAACTCGTCGCCAACCAAAAATCGTTTGTCCATCGAATAAGCTAATCCACCCTTGTTCCGCCCTCTGCCAATCCATGGTTTCCTGAACAGCTTCGTTCTGTTCGACGAAAGGGGACACTTCCGCGTTTAGGTGTTGAGTCTGAGCCACCATCATGGACCCAGCATTGATGAAAAACAGCAACGCGAAACATTGACTTCGGATTTGCTTCTTTAGGGACATTGCTTACAATTCTTTCGGATAATCGTTGGAACACCAAAACGTGCGGAAGACTTCCGTTTGGAAACGCCTGAGTGTTGTAAATTGGTTTTCTACCGCCATTGGTTTGCTTCCGCCTATATGAATAAATGGCAGAACCGGCGCCGGGCGTTTGCAAGGAACTATTTGAATTGGGGAAATTTAACTGGGGAGTCACGTTAGAATTGTCTCCGGTGAAAGTCGGCTCGCAACCGGGCAACCGTTAACCCCCATTCCAAACTGTCGACCGATCGACGACGTCGATTCCGAAGCCCTCAGTGGAACATCTTAGTCGCATTACCGGACTAATTGGAAAAATCTAATTGGCTGTTTTAATAATTGATTCTTGTCAGGCCTGCTTCTTCCCATCCTCTATGCAGCGAACTAGGCTAGTAGAATCAATCCCATAAACACATGCCTGGGCATTCTCACTGTCGTAATCCATTGCTTCGCACGTTCGACTCGATCAACTTAAGAGCCCTTTATTCATGCCTTCATCGAACGTCACTTCCAAGAACGATTACTGGCTGGTCACCGGCATGACTGGATTAGTGGGTGAATATCTACTTAAAGACCTTCTGCAAGCCGGCTTTCGTTTGGCTGTCGTCGCACGCGCTTCCCGAAAACAAACGGCAACACAGAGAATCGAGTCGATTCTTGGCCGTTGGGAAAAAGAACTTGGATGTCAACTGCAACGCCCAGTCGTCTTGGAAGGTGATGTCGGCTTGGCCAACTTGGGGTTGGACGCAGACAGTCTTCGATGGATTTCTGGATCGTGCAGCCATTTGCTTCATAATGCTGCGGTTCTGAACTTCTTTGGTCCTAGTCGCGAAGGCGAACCTTGGAAAACCAATGTCGCTGGTACCAAAAACGTTTTGCAGTTGCTAAAAGACACGGGCATCGAAGACCTGCATTATGTTTCCACAGCGTACGTCTGTGGTGATCGCAGTACCACCGTTTTCGAACACGATTTCGACTGCGGACAGAAGTTCCGCAATGATTACGAGAACAGCAAGTGGGTTGCCGAACAGTTGGTTCGTCAAGCGGAACTGATAAATCCGCCAACCATTTATCGTCCTGTGGTCATTTCGGGTGATTCAACCAACGGTTACACCAGTACTTACCATGGACTGTATTTATACTTGCGAATGATGGCGATGTTGGTTCCGCAGCAAGAACGCGACAGTTCTGGCAAGATCGTGACCAAAATTCAACTGCCCATGAGCGGCCACGAACCAAGGAACATCGTTCCAGTAGAATGGGTGTCTCAAGTGATGACGCACCTGTTATCCACGCCCAATGCCCACGGCAAAACGTTTCATCTGGCGCCACCCCAAGGCATCACTCCGAATGAATTGGTTCAACATTGCTACCAATATTTTGGTTCCGCTGGCGTGGAGTTTTGCGGGAACGACAACTTGAATCGTCAAGCAGACAACGACTTTGCGGCCAAAGTCTTCGAAGCAATCCGCATCTACCAAGACTATGAGATATCTGATCCAAAATTTGACACCACGAACCTAAATAAGTACGCCGGACATATCGATTGCCCTGAATTGACTCAGGATGTGATCCAACGTTATCTCGTTTTCGGCGAAAACGATAAGTGGGGTAAAATCAAACGGCCGAAATTTCAATGTGATATTTCCGGCCAACCACTGATCCAGCGACTTTCCGATGAGATCATGGATCTCTCTTGCCAACTGGCACCTACCTCCCAATCAGCAAGACATCATAACGATTCAGCGAAGAGCGCGCAGCAAGTTAGGTTCCGAATCTGTTTTGACCTCTTAGGTCCCGGAGGCGGTGCTTGGACTGTCGAGATCCCTCAGAATGGATGCGCCACGATTATTCCAGGAATTGTTGGCAATCCTGACGTTACCATGCAGATGAATGTCGACCGCCTTCAAGAGTGGCTATCTAGCGATCTCGTTTCTAAGCGCCAGACCGCCCAACGCTGGATTCAACGGGCAGAAACTGCGCGAGCCAGCGGACGAATTACCGTCGAATCCGATCTATCGTAGCGACGCTAGTTTTTCAAAAATCCCGCAGCAACGTCCCAGTACAGTTTCCCAGTACAGTTTCCCAGTACAGTCGCATAGTTACCGCTTCTTTTCGTTACCCAATTCGTCGTAACGCATCAATCCAAAATAGACGAACGAAAATAAGCAGATCGGAAACGTGACCACGAAAATCCACGACATGAAAAGTGTCATTCCGGTACCCATGGTAAACAGAACAATCCACAGCCACCAAGTGTCACGCAGCAGACCTAGAAACCTCAGCATTGTGGCGATTATCCTTCTCTAATAGATTTCAACATAGTCCGCAACCAACAACGGTAGACAGTACCACACCAGCCGCTTTGTGGAAATCTTCCCGCCAGCAACCGGTCCGCCCATTAAGTTGCTGACCCAAACATGGCGACCTAGCAACCTAATGAATCTCGGTCATTGCAAACGCCTCTACCGCCAACTTCGTGGCAGCAGCAATTTCACGCGAAAAGGACCGCCAAGACGTGGTGTCCCTATAAAAATACTTTTGATTGACTTCTAATTCAAGTCCAGCGTAACCAGCATGCCGTCGCCGTAGCCAAGTTGTGAATCCATCGGCATTGCCCCGATACGGATAATTCATTCGGATCACCCATTCAGGTAATTGTTCCTGCAATTTCAAACGCCAAACCTTGGCAAACGCTTTTTCAGATTCGTTCTTGGGGTCATACAGCAATCCGATATCAGCGTTGCGAACATCCCCTTTCAAATTCGGCGTAAATGTATGCAATGACAAGTGAAGACAATTTCCGGATTCTTCTTCAATCGCCTGAGCCTGCTGATTTAACGATTGCCGATACGGCAGGTAGTAGGTCCCAATGATCTGGTCACGCCTAACTTTCGAGAGCTCGCGAGTAAACTGTGAAAACAACTTTGGATGCCCCAAAGATCGGTTTAGTTCAACCAGCAAGCGACTCCATTGCCCCAACTCTACCTTAGTCTGAAACACTTTTTCAAATGCCGCAACCAACTCAATGACGCCTGGATCCCAACCCTGATGCGAGTCCAAAACATCCTGGCTACCCGCAAACAAATCGCGATACTCGACGGGGATCCGGTTCGAGGCATGTTCGCACGAAACTATCAATTTCAAAGAACGGGTCATTTGCTACACGACTATTCAAAATGAACCCCAGAAGCCAGACAATTGGCCAGTCGATGATAAACACTCTCCAGGCTGGACAATTCGCCACCAACTGCCCTCAAGATTCGCCGCGCCAGAGGGCCCTTTTGCAAGATAACTTCAATTCGCTGGCTTGACTTTGGATCCACTAGATCGTCCGAAACACAGTCCGCCAAGTGTCGCCACAACTGATTCACCGAAATCGAATCCGCTTCAATGCCAAAGTGTTTCAAGTACTGCTTTCCAACAATTTCAGTTTCATCGGCAGTCACGATTGACTTTAGAAACTGAACCGACAATTCATCCGTCGGCATCGACTTTTGTTCTTCCAGTTTCGTCCACTTTTGATCAGTCAATCGCTTTAAGACTGCGATCACCAAATCCGCGATTGCCAAATCCATACCGGGACATTCCTGAACATCCAAGACGCGAATCTCAATCGCGTTCCGTTGGAACCGAGCAATCGCTCCGCGTGAATTGCACCACTCATCACGAAGTATTCCTTCGGGGTCTAATTCTGCCATGCTTTGATAAATATTTTGCAAAATCTGCACATGATATTCTGCGGAAGAGAACACCGCCTCTGGAATGACCATGCCTGCCACCGATGGAACGACTCGACTGTTGTTCCGGTAGACCTCCAAGCGATGATCAAGATTGCCTGCCAACTTGCGATCTACGATGGGAGAACTTGCAGCGATCGCAGGTAGGATCGGCAACATCAGCCGAATCGCAGCATGCAATGACGCAAATTGACTATCGCCACAGAACGGCAGATTGATGTGCATGCTTTGCAGATTAGACCAACCGTGACCCTTACAATCAAAAATTCGATTGAATGTCTGATAGACAGGACTAAAATCATGGGGCCACAAGGTCATCTCTTTCTCGGGATCCATCCAAGGATGCATTGCCGATGGCAATAAACAAGCGCCATGTTTCGCCAGTTGATCATTTATTTGGCTCACACTTTGTTGAAAACGATCAAACAAACCCAGTAGGGACGTCGCAGGCCCGTTTGTTTTCAATTCAATCACATGGGCCACTAATTCGTTGGACCACGCGATGTCATCTCGCTCGATTTCGGAAACGACCTGCCCATCTTCGTCTCGCAAGATCACATCGGATATCGGCCGTACATTTAGACTGGCCGAATCCACAATCATGTATTCTAATTCAATGCCAACACAGTCAAACAGGCCCAACGGCTTTGCTACCAAGGTTTGATTCACTTTCGAAAAGTTAACCCACAATCCAACACATTCAACGCGACACTGTTCGCCAACAGCAGACCCTAACACAAATAGACGGGACATACTTCAAAGGGCAAGAATGACGGCCCGCGATTGAACACGCGTTAAGAAACAGCAAACCCCATCTTGTGCCTTTGCATACGTATCAAGAAGACATTCATGATCCGGCGATAAAGTTCGTCCTTCAAAACAGCGTCTTCCGTTCCCGAGTCAATATTCGGGTTGTCATTGACTTCAATCACGTAGAAATGCCCATTGGATTCCTTAATATCCACACCATACAAACCGTCACCGATCAAATTAGCTGCTTTCATCGCAGCTTTGACAGCGGCCGGTGGCGCCAATTCGATGGGAATCGTTTCGAATCTCCCGTAACGGTCATCACCTTTGACGTCTTGCTTGATGATCTGCCAGTGCCCATTTGCCATAAAATATTTGCTGGCAAAAAGTGGCTGGCGGTCTACGATTCCAATCCGCCAATCAAAGGAGGTCGGCAAGAATTCTTGCGCTACCACAAGGTCAGATTCACTTAAGAATTTCTTCAAAGCATTGTTCAGTTCCTCTTCAGAACGAACCTTGATAACGCCATGCGAGAACGCACTATCTGGCTTCTTTAGCACGCACGGAAATTTCAATTCTTCTTCAATTCGATTCGCATTGCCGCTGTGAATGACAATCGTCTTGGGTGTGGCAATCTTATTTCGAGTCATCAATTCGGCGAGATAAACTTTGTTGGTTCACCTCACAATCGAAACCGGATCGTCCATGACAATAAGACCTTCGCGTGCCGCCCGCGTAGAAAATCGATAAGTGTGATTGTTAACCTCGGTGGCTTCACGAATAAACAAACCATCGAATTCTGCCAAACGCCCATAGTCATCTCGAGTGATCAGTTCGGTCGCAATTCCCATTTTTGCCGCGGCCTTGGCAAACTTCTTTAGGGCACCTGCATTGGATGGAGGCTCTGGGTCGTCAGGATTGATCAGGATTGCTAGTTCGAATCGCGCACGCTCGACCTTCTTTCGACTGG
>JBDNHU010000299.1:0-12673 GCA_041688615.1 Mariniblastus sp.
ATCAACGCAATCTATCAACGCAATCTATCAACGCAATCTATCAACGCAATCTATCAACGCAATCTATCAACGCAATCTATCAACGCAATTGGTGCCAGGCGTTCTAATTTAGACAACGGCATGCGGGTGATGATAAAGGCGTCTGGCAAGAACTTTAGTGATGGGTGGTTGGCGTCATTTTGGCCGCGTCAGTCTTTTGGCCGCGATTTATCCCGTCCTATTCTTCCCGAGGGTTGGGTCTACTGCCGGGGGGTGGATTGCCAGGCCATAGGTGATCCAAGCCAAAGGGTAGATTGGGTCGTCGGTTGCCGCTTTGCGATTTCTGTCGCCAGCTTTCCGCTTGATCCGCGTCGCCCAGCAGATCCCACGCTTGGGCCAATTGAAAGTGAATCTCTTGTTGGAGTGATTCTCGATATTCGAAAGGAATTCGAATTCGCCATAAGGTCGCCAAGGCCGTTTCCAGGGAATTCTTAGCCTTCGTGATCGCCAGTAGATCTTGATTTATTCGGCCTTGATCGATCTGCAAAATGGCAAGATCGATATCGCAAATCAGTAAAGGTGTGTCGAAGGGTTGCGAAGGGTTGGGTGGGTTTTGCAACGATAGAAACGTTTCGCGGGCGAGTCCAAAGTACGTGGTTGCCGATTGCGAATCGCCTGAATCCCGCAGGGCTCGTGCTAGGTTGCGATAGCTGGTGGCCAACAGTGCTTGGTAATCGGAGATTTTCGGGAACTTTTGGTTCAACTGTTTGCAGTAGTCAACGGATTCCTGGAGTTTCAACAGGCTATCTTGGGAAGTGGTTTCGCTACGAATGACGCCAGCCAATGACAACAGATCCGCCAGTTCGACTAAGAACGCAGGGTTATCTGGTTGTCGAGTGACCCAAGATCGCAAGTGAGTTTCGGCGTCTTCAAACGCTTGGTCGGCCAATTGGGAATCCTGGTCGTGTATCAGGTAAATGTATCGATGCTGGAGTGCTTGGGCGTACGCCAATGCATACTGGGTGTTGGTAGGGAATTGATCGATCAATTTTGTTAACAGCATGATGCCGGTTTCGATATCAGGAAGCGGGCCCTGCCCTACCGGATAATCAAATGGCTGCACCTGCGTTCCATCGGTGGCCTTTGTTTCAGAACGAGAGCCGCCGGTATTATGCGTTGGTCTGGGCGGACGATCGTAGAGTTCAGCAAGACCAAGACTACTAAACGCTTCACTAAGGAAACCACCACCACCCCGACCACCCCGACCATCACCACCCCGACCGCGTCCGAAGCCAGAGCGACCAAAATCCCAGCGACCTGGGCCCAATCTTCCTGGTCGGGGGTTGCTGAATCCCGGCGGTTGATTGGCGGCGATTCCAATCAGGCCAGCATCGATTTCGGTTCTCAGTCGGATCGATCCCATCATGTGGTAGGCTCGAGCGACTTGGAATTGTAATTCAGGTAGCTCGCGAATTTCTGCGGGTAACGATTTGGCCAACTGCACCACTTGGCTGTGAGTGGTGAACGCGACGGGTCGGTATTGTTTTTGCTGATGTTGCAATTCGCCCAAGTCGTTTAAAATGGCAGCCTTCGCGGCGAGCAATTTTTGATGGCTGGGGTCTTGATCGATCAGTCTTGAAATTTCCTTTAGTCCGTCGCGGTAGGATTGGTTTGCGGCTGAAGATTGGCCAAGTCGATATTGGATTTGGCCCATGCGTTGGTAGGCGGTAACGATCTTTTCTTTAAGTGAAGGAACCGCGACATTTTCAACAGCAAACTGCTGGTAGAAACTGAGCAACTGTTGTAGCAGTTGTGCGTCGTCGTCGGTCAACATGGATTGGAAAGAAGTAGCGTCTTGACCTTCAAGTTGAAAGCTTAGTGACTGCGGAATACCGCGTTTGGCCACGTTGTCGAAAATGCTTTCGAAAGCAGCCACGGCGACGCTAAGATTTTTTTCGGCTTGGTCGCGGGCCCGTTGCTCGTCCAATTGCGCTAGCTTTGCGTCTTGGGTCGCAGTCTGTGCGACGTTTAGCGCCGCACGCGTTTGGACGTAAGCGGTTGCCGAAACCACCGCGACGGTTACCAATAACAAGGCTGCAACCGCGGACATGCTGGCGATGGCTGGGTTTCGATAACACCAGCGTAGGCAACGTTCGGTGGTGCTGATACGCCGGGCGGAAATCGGTTCGCCCTCTAAGAACCGTTGCAGGTCTTGTTGGCATTGTTCGGCGGTTGAGTAGCGGTGTTTTGGGTCGATGGCACAAGCGGTTAAGACAATCGTTTCAAGATCGCGAGGGATCTGCGGGTTTCGATGTCGAAGTCTTGGGACGCCTTCATTAGCACGTTGGCTGATCAGTTTAGATTGTTTGGTTTCATCGAAGGCTGGCCGAAGGGCTAACAATTCGTACAGAATCAGCCCCAAGCTGTAGATGTCGCTGCGATGGTCGGTGATGCCGTCCATTTGTTCGGGTGCCATGTAGCGAAGTGTGCCCAGCATCTCACCGGTTTTGGTCAAGTCATCGACATCGGCCAGTTTGGCAAGGCCAAAGTCGGTGACCCAAACAATGCCGTCGCGATCGAGCAGAATATTGGACGGTTTGATGTCGCGATGTAGGACGCCATGCTGATGGGCGTAATGAAGAGCACTAGCGATATCGACGCCAATCTTAGCGATACTTTGCCAGTAACGTCGGCCCGTCGGTTTTCCTTGGGTCAGTGTTGGTTCATCGGGTTGATCGTGCGACGTGGTGGAATGGACGCTATCCCCCGAACGGATTGGCAGCGGTAGTTTCTTGAAGCCCGACAAAAGCATGTTAGCTGCCGAGGCCGCTGAAATGACTGAGATTTTTTCTAAACGTTCTAGGGAACCAGAGCCCGAATCGATGCCCGATTGGGCATCACCCTCGGGTGACCCACCGCGGTGGGTCAGTCGGATTCCAGAAAGGCCAACATCGGAGGCTGCCGTTTCAGTCAGGCTAAGGTCGATGGATTTAAGGTCCGAGGGACTAAGGTCCGAGGGACTAAGGTTGGACGACTGGTTGGACGTTCGGGTTTCCGGACCAGTGCCAGGGATTCTGGGGAAATCCGAGTTGGTTGGGGATGGGCGTTTTGCCAAGCGCTCGATCACTTCGTCCAAGCCAACACCTTGGATCAATTGCATCGCATAGAAGTGAAAATCTTGTTCTTGGCCGACACCGTAGACGGGTACGATATTGGTATGGTGCAAGCGAGCGGCGGTTTCAGCTTCCCGGTGGAAACGTAGAACTTGTTGGCGTGAACTGGCCAGATTTTTACTTAGAATTTTTAGCGCAACCGATCGTCCCAGCGACTGTTGGCGGGCAAGATAGACGATGCCCATACCGCCCCGGCCTATTTCTTTTAGGACTCGGAAATCACCCAGCGTTTGACGTGGAATCGACCCGATAGTGGCGGGTCTTGGAGTCGAATTTTCGTCGGATTCCTTTAAGTATTCCAAGTCCAAGATCATGGGAAATAGATCTCGAATGTCGTCCGCGTGGTCCGGGAATTCCTGGGCAAAGGCAAAAATCGTAGGAAGTAAGCCATCGCGATGACGTCTAATAAATAGGTCCGCTAAAACCTCAATCGGGTCACGATCAGGATCATTGAATCGCATTTAGTGGTTCTCCGCGAAGCCGGGCAGCGATTGCAAAATATCTTTTAGGCGGCGCATGGCACGGACGTAGCGAATGCTGGCGGCTTTTTGTTGGATGCCCAGCACTTCGGCGGTTTCGCTGTTGGACAATTCCTCAAAGTGGCGAAGGGCCAGCACTTCGCGATCGATCGAATCCATTTCGTCGATGGCCTGGCGTAATTTGTCGGCCTGTTCTTGGCGGATGGCCGCACCGCTGGGCGAAGTAAAATTGCCCATCAATCGTCTGGCAAGTGAAACCGAAGTGCCCGCAGACAAAGCAACGTTTGCCGGTTGAGCTAATGATTGTTCACGATACGCGTCCCGCATTTTTGCTCCTAAATGTCGGCGCTGGACATCAACTAAGGTTTGAACCACGATCAACCGCAACCAAACGAAGACGGATAAAGTTGGGTTGCTCAAGAAGTGATCGATTCGCTGAGCGGCCGCCATCCATGCTTCCTGCATGACATCGTCGGGGTCGACGCGGCCGGCGAGAACGGGATCCAAGCGGAAGTTGACCAACCGCCACAATTTGGTGTGGTGCAGCGAAAATTGATCGGCAAGTATTTCCGAGGGATTGGCCTTCAGGGCTGCGCGAATTTCAGGATCGAGGGTCAAGGCTGCTGGCCTGTTTTTAAGGAACGTTCGTGAGGGATCAAATTCTACTGGGGCTTACCAGGGGTGCAGGTTAACTACCGGTAAAAAGTGAAATGGGTAGGTCTGGAGGCACCATTGGTCAAAAACTGGAGCCTTGAAACTTGGTCGCACCAAATAACCCGCGAACTGTTTTAGGCACGGGGCTGCTTGGGGGATTCGACATCATTCTAATCGATCGAAACGAATTTTGCCCCAGAAGTGAACGGACATTCAATTGCGGGTCGAAACGTAGGGGCTGCTGGCGTCCAACACCCAAACGGATTTGGGCAAGCCCATGGTTGCATTCCAGGCCCGTTGGCAACCCCAGCGGTGGAAGGAAGCGTGGCGGCGAACAGGCCCCGACTTTCCCAAGCCCATCAACCCTAACATGGTAGTGCTGGTGTCAGTCCAATCGCTAGCGAAGCGGGTTAACGGACGTTTTTTAACGGCACTGTCCCGATTTTTTGGATAATCGAAACATTCGTTTAGTGCGCCTGGGGCGTAAAAGTAAAGTACAATCTGGTGCGTTTCTAAATTGATCTTGTATCGATCAATAGCTTGAAAACAGCTAACCAGTCCAAGAAGATAGTCATTTGGTGGAGTCCATTCGCGTGATTGAGAAACAGATCCTTTGTTTGTTAGCGTTGTTCATTGGCACATCGGCCAATGTCGGTTTCGCTCAAGAGAAGACCGCCCCAGCCAAGCGAGGCTTGATGGAATTGGTAGTCGACCTGACCGGAACGATCGAGTCCGATTCGGTTGAGCCATTGAAATTTGACAACGAACAATTGATTGACCTGCAAATTGGGCAGGTTGCCGATCATGGAACAATGGTTAGTAAGGGCCAAAAGCTGTTGGTGTTAGAGAAAGAGGAATTGGAAAAGAAGGCACATGAACTTCGTCAGGCGCATCGACTGGCTGAACTGGCATTCCAAGACAAGCAGTTGGCCGCCCAAGAGGCGCAGCGACTGAATGATCTGAATCGTGAAGCCAAACAACGCGCTATCGAAGAAGCGAACACCGATTTTCAGTATTGGGAAGAAGTGACTAGGCTGCAACGCATGATTGATATCGAAGATGCGCGTCAATATTCAAAAGACTCGTTACAGGACGCGATTGAAGAATACAACCAATTGAAGCAGATGTACGACGAAGACGAACTGGTTGAAGAATCAGAAAAGTTGGTACTGAGTCGTCAACAACGTGATTTGGAACGAGCGAAAAAGAGCTTTGAACGATCCGAACAGCGTTACGAAAGAACGCTAAAAGTTGAAATGCCTCGTCAGGAAAAGGAATATCGCGAAAACCACCTGCGCACGATGATGCGACTGGAGCGTGAATTGGAGACGTTACCGAACAACGTCGAACGCGAACAAATGGACATGGAGAAAGCGGAAATTGCGTTTCAAAAGTCGCAAGAAGCCATGGAAGGTTTAGAGAAAGAAATGGCAGCGACTTCCCTTATAGCGCCTTTTGACGGCGTGGTCTATCACGGGTCTTGGCCGGTTAGTGGCAAAACCGTTGTGTTGGAAGTCGAAGGGAAAGTGGTACCCAAAAGTACGGCGTTAACGATGATGTCGATGGAGGGCCTTAGTTTGAGTGTCAATTTGACCGAAGAACAACTTTCCAAAGTGGAAACAGGAATGGGTGGCTATGCAACGCCAACTGCGTTCCCTAGACAAGCCACCAAAGTTCGGGTCAGCAAAATTGAGATGGCGCCCAATTCCGACAAGACCTACGTTTGTAAATTGACCTTGGCCGATCAACCATCGAATTTGATGCCAGGAATGACTTGCGGCATTAAAGTTCGCGCCTACCAAAACGAACAGGCGTTGACCGTTCCTGCGGCCACCGTATTTACAGACGATGGGACCAATTTCTTTGTTTACGTTTCGCACACCCAAACGATCCAGAAGGCGGTTCAGCCCGCCGAAGGGGAAGCCGATCCAAAGCCAGAACCTGAAATTCAGAGCACGGTTAGCAAAGTGGAAGTGCGGATCGGATTGTCGGTTGGCGGGCAAACCGAAATCCTTGCCGGATTGAACGAAGGCGATCAAGTCATGCTAAGTCGCGGATCGAAATAGCAGCCATTGGCAGCGATATGCTTGACTAAATTGCGTTAGCAGATGCAGTGCCCGACCGGTAAGGTTTCTAGTGGGCGGGCACATGCTGTTGCTGATGTGCAGAGGGTTAGGCGGCTAGGTTCACGGTGATGATCGATTTTCTCGCGGTTCAATGGTTAGGAATTCCAATGCTTGGTTATGTGCTGGTATCTGGCGAACGTTTGACAGTTGGCCGCCGGTGGGTCGTTTGTCGGTCGATGGCCCGTCTGTCGATGGCCCGTCTGTGTTTGGTTGCCATGACGCTTGGGATGGTGTCGCACTGTGGTACCACCGTTGCCGCTTCGGCGGTTTGGACTGGGTTCGCCAAACTGCAGGACCTGCAGGACCTGCAGGACCAGAACTTGGCAGGCGAAAACTTGGAGGCCCAAGCACCATCGTCTTCCAAAACAACCCAAGGTCAAGTGGAAGAAGTCGGCCGGGATGAAGTCGGCCGGGATGAAGGTAAAGCAAGCGGAAAGGTTTTCGCCAATCCTTATGACTTTGAACGTCTGCCAGCTCTTCCAGAGATTGAAGCCCCGACGACCCAGGAAATTGAAGCTTCGATTAATCTGGGTTTGAAATTTTTGCTGGACAATCAAAATGTGGATGGGTCTTTTGGTTCGCCCACGCCTAGGCGAAATTACGAAATCTACGCACCCGTGCCTGGGGCTCATCACGCGTTTCAATCGGCCACGACCGCACTTTGTGTCTCGGCCATGTTGGAGATAAATTCTGCGGACCCAGAATTGGCCCAGCGAATGCCTGCTGCGATTGACAAGGCAGCGGAATACTTGCGACGCAAACTACCTAAACTTCGGCGGGCTCAAGGCGATGCAATCTACAACGTTTGGGGACACGCCTATTCGATCCGAGCGATGGTGCGGTTGATCAATCGTCCCGGAACGTCGGACGATTTAAAAGCCGAGTACCGGGAACTGATTGCGGGCCAAATCCAAATGCTGGGCAAGTACGAATCGGTGGACGGAGGTTGGGGATATTATGATTTTCGTCATTCTGCCAGAAAGCCAACGTCGGATTCGATTAGCTTCGTCAACGCGACCGGATTGATCGCATTTTATGAAGCGCGACAAATTGGAATTGAAGTCCCGCAAAAACTGATTGATCGCGCTTACAAGGCGACGATGCGGCAGCAGAAGCCGGACCTTAGTTACCTGTACGGCGAGTATTTGAAGGCCATGCCGATGCGCGGTATCAATAATCCGGGCGGCAGTCTGGCTCGAAGCCAAGCGTGCAATTTGGCGATGCGACTTTGCGGTGACGAAAAAATCACAATCAACGTGTTCAAGTATTGGTTGATTCGGCTTTACTTAAGAAACGGTTGGTTGGATATCGGTCGAAAGATGCCGGTTCCGCATTCGTCTCATATGCAAGTCAGTGGCTACTTCTATTACTACGGCCACTATTATGCGGGCCAAGTGATCGACCTATTGCCAAAGGCAGAACGGGGCCCCTATCAATCGATGTTGGCAAAGTTAATGATCGATCACCAACAGCCCAACGGAGCTTGGTGGGATTACCCTTTGTATGATTATCATCGCCAATATGGAACCGCTTACGCGTTAATGGCGTTGGTGCGCTGCTTGCCAGGCGATGCCAGTGATAACCTGGGCACGCTGAAGGAAACCTTGATTCTGGTTGACCAAGAAACGGCTCAAGACCCAGCCAAGACTAGAAGCCAAGACTAGAAGCGAAGACACAACAAACCAACCCGCTACCGACCAAGAAGAAGCACCCAGCCCGCTGCCCAAGTAAGACACAGTGATGGCTAAGAGTGATGGCTAAGAGTGATGGCTAAGAGTTGTGGCTAAGAGTTGTGGCTAAGAGTTGTGGCTAAGAGTTGTGGCTAAGAGTTGTGGCCCAAGTGATTGCTAAGAGTTTAGGCGATGATCGCTTCAAAAGCTGAGTTAGTTCAACCGTCGCGGCGAAGTGATTCGACAAGAAAAAAGCGAAGGGCTCCCGCTCGCCGCCACGGGAACCCTTCTTTTTCGGCTGCCCGATTTTTGGAACTAGTCCAAGTTTCGGAGACCCACAGCCACTTTAGTTATCGGCCCCCTGTCTAGGGAACCTTTAATTTCTGCAGCCAGATTGATTGATCGTTACAGTTGTCGCATTTTAACATCGTTGGGCGTCTTAGGCTGGCAGTGTTCGCGGCGGCGCGCCGAACTCCTTGGATCGGTTGCCATTGGAACGCCGTGAGGCGGGCGAAATTTTTCCGCTTCGACAACGATTGGGTCTTTCGGACTGCGAGCCATGAATGCATTGGAGCGGTTTGGATGTGCGGCCGGCTTGCTTGTCGTTTGGGTTTTGGCAACGTTTTCCGTAGTTCAAGAGCCGCCCAACATGGTTTCTACGCAAGGTCGCGGCTTTGTCGTTGGTTGAAGTCGGTTTCCGATGCTGGGGCGGTGTTGTAAAGACCTGCCACTGAATTGATTCATGCAATGCAACTTGTCGCGGTGTTGTGGTCGCTTGATGCCAACAATGAGGACGGCATTCTCAAGATGGTTAAGTCGCCAAAACGCGGTTACGGTTCCAAGTCAATATTCTGTCACAATCTGCGGACGCCCTTGAACCTGAATGGATGGTCTTAAGCGATGGGTTTGTGCCAGCAGGTCCAAATTCTGGGCATCGAGCCTTTTTGTTGCACTGGGCAGTGCTGGATTGGCGGCTCACTGCTGTAAGCAGGCGCACCCCGCACCGAACTGGTTGTGTCGTGGATCGGCAGTGAACCCGGAGGTTTCGGCTTGAATGCACCATTAGACAAGTTCTAATGGCAGAATAGCTGGCGTTAAGTTGATTTGGGTAGGATTTGCAGGTTTTGGGCGGATGTTGACAGCCCTGGTCGATTGGGAAGTCGTTAAAAAAAAGGTAGCCAGGCTTACCAAGACGTAAGTTCTTGACCAGCCTTAGGTTTGGTCAACTTTGCGGAAAAATCGTGAGGTTCTTTAGCGCCACACCTGTTTTTCCTTCCCAGTCTGAGCCAAGATATTAAGGTCCGATGTAGGCGCGGCCTTGGTGACCGAGCCCTAAAACTGGCGTTTCGCCTTTCGGGTGGCCCATCATAAGAGGGTGGCCCATCGAAATCGACTCAAATGAACACGTTGCAACCGCCGAAGAAATTCGACCTACGGTTGAAAGTGAATTTGGGATCTTCTGAATGATGACTTTAAGGAGTCGAAAAGAAACATGTCGCAAAAAGCAAAACTTGCTTTAGAGAATGGGATTGTGTTTTCTGGTACTGCGTTTGGTGCCAGTGGTGAAATCGTTGGAGAGGTTGTTTTTAATACTTCGATGACCGGCTATCAAGAGATCCTGTCCGACCCCAGCTACGCGGGCCAGATTGTGACCATGACTTACCCGTTGATCGGTAATGTTGGTACCAATGCCGAGGACATGGAATACCAGAAGCCGTACCTTTCAGGTTTTGTGGTACGTGAAAATTCTGCCATCAGCAGTAATTTTCGATCGGAAGAAAATTTGGATCAATTCCTGGCCAAGCACAACGTCATTGGCATCGAAGGCCTGGATACTCGGAAGTTGGTTCGCTTGATTCGCGATCAGGGTGCCATGCGCGGCATCATCTCGACCACGGACTTGGACGATGCTTCGTTGGTCGCAAAAGCGAAGAACAGTCCCAGCATGGAAGGTAGCGATTGGGTAAAATCCGTCGTCACCGAGGGTCGTCGCAAGTGGGAAGAGAGCCTTAGTTCCTGGTGGACGACCGAAGACGTATCCGATAGCGAAGGTGAACGCTTGCGAGTGGTCGCGATTGATTTCGGAATGAAATGGAACATTACTCGGCACTTGCACCAATTGGGATTCGACGTCACCGTGTTACCGGGCACGTGTACAGCCGAAGATGTGCTGGCTTGTAATCCGGATGGTGTCGTTTTATCGAATGGCCCTGGCGATCCAGAGCCACTGGAGTACGCCCATCGGACCGTTCGCGGATTGTTGGGGAAAGTGCCGGTCTTTGGCATTTGCCTGGGGCATCAAATTTTGGCTTTGGCTTGTGGCGCAAAAACGTTCAAGTTGAAATTTGGGCATCGCGGCGCGAATCAACCTGTCCAAAATGTGGCCTCCGAGAAGATTGAGATTACGGCTCAGAATCACGGTTTTGCCGTAGAAGAATCATCATTGCCAGACCACCTAGTGATCACTCATCGACACTTGAACGACAATACGATCGCGGGAATTGCTCACAAGGAATACCCCGCGTTCAGCGTCCAGTATCATCCCGAGGCGTCGGCCGGTCCCCACGATAGTCGCTATCTGTTCCAACAGTTTCGCGAAATGATCTTGGCCCATAAGGGTGTCAGTGTCGGCTAATTCCGTGATAGCCCGAGCGGGATCATAGAGAGTTTAGGGTCCAGGCACTTCGGTGTTAATTCCTGAAATAAAAACGTTCGCCGCAGTCCCCTGCCGCGAACGTTTTTTCATTTGATCTTATGGTACCAACCACAGTTTCGGATCACCAACCGTGTTAAAATACAAGCCCGGGGCACAAGCCAAAGCATCAGTTGGGCCACTCGCTCGCTGGCGCGACATGTATGTATTGGGCTATTGTTTTTGGAAACACAAAAAGCTCAACAGTCCGCCTGCCCAGGCCTCGACTATTTTCTAGAAAAAAGTTTGGAATTGTGTTGCATCAGCCATTGCAGATCGATGCAATTCGGAAATTAGGTCCGAATGACAACTTGGTCGCAGGTTGAGTAATGTCGAATTCGCGGTCTGTTGAAGTAACAGCAATGTTGAAGTAACAATTTTGCAGGCAGAGCAGAAAGACATGCTGGGGACGGATGATCCCAACAAGTCTGGTATTCTTTCGGCGCAGGGCAGTTAAAAAGGGACAGTTCGCGTGGCAGGCACTGGCAACAATAAGTCAATCTCAGACAGTCAATCTCAGACAGTCTAGGGGGGTTGATAAAAACACAGTTACCAATGGCGTCGTGCAAATCTTGTTGGTTTCATCGGCGTTGGTGTTGCTAGTGGCTGCATCGGCGAAAACGCACTGGATAATGACGAATCCTTTTTGGGAAGACCTATCGTCGTTCGGCATTTGGCCAACATTGCTTGGAATCGTAATGGAGTCATTGGCGGGGATTGCTTTGCTATGCCTGCGTTCTCGGTTGAGCGCGGCTGCGGTGGGTGTTGTAATTCATGGAATCTTATTCGCGGCTGGGGCATGGTTTCTACTTGCGGACCAGCGGTGCAACTGTTTTGGTGTTTGGACTGAAGTCCTGGACTACATCCCCAAATGGGGATTACCGGTTTACAACCTGCTGCTTATCGCTGGTTTCTTGTCGGTCATCGCTATTTCTAAAGAAAAATGGCAGGGTAAATCGGATTTCCCAAGCGTTGGAACATGGGTAGGAATTTCCTGTGGTTATGTATGGTTTCCAACTCCACGACTAGCACCTGTCCTGGAGGTTGCTCGGGCTCTGAAGTCTGTCACGATACCCATTATAGCGACACTGATGTTAAGTGCTGTTGCGCCTAACCGATAGCGTTGTACCGTTTTTTATTCGAATACGCTTTCCGCCGATCGAAGTGGAAAGCGTATTTTTATAATAGGCGATTGCAATTCACGTTCGTCTGGCGAAACGATTTTTTGGGGGATGGATTTATGAGCAGTTCAATTCAAAGAAGTACCGTGACAATGATTGCAGATTCAATTCGGTGTTTACTGGCATGGCGGACCATTGTTTTCTGCGTGGGTCTTATATTAGTTCATTGTTGTGGCAGTATCATTGCTGAAGCTGCGGACGAAAATGATTGGCTTCAAGCGAAAGAATTTTCCCAGGATTTGGAAGCAAGTTACGACAAGGGAGCTGCCTATTCACTGTCAAATCCGGACAGCGGACTTCAGATATTATTCGTTCGGTTTCCTGGTGAAGCTGGCTACTACTGGAAACAAGAGTCGGCAGAAGGAAAGCTATCGGTAATTGTTAGCAAGCCCGATGTCTGTTTTGAGGTTTTTCAGACGAAAGAAAATTCAACTCGGCAGTTGAAATATTTAGATAAACACGACGGTTATTTAATGAGGATCACGAGAGTGGAAGAGGTTGTAAAGTCGCCGTGGGCTTTTGTTACCATCCCTATAAATGAAATTTTCGGGCGAGAATTTGTTCAAGCACTGGGCATTGGGGGATGTCCGTTTTATTGTTGAAACTGATGGTGATCTCTGAATACTGTATAGGTTAATGATTCTTGGATTGACTTACAAGCCTCTTCGCCGGTGTTCTTTCCTTGAGCCGTAGGCGAAAGGAAAGAACACCGGCGGCGC
>JBDNHU010000300.1:0-3994 GCA_041688615.1 Mariniblastus sp.
AGTATTGAGATAAGCTTCGTCGGTTCGACGATTTTCCAAGTGTTCCAGACAAGTTCCACCGGTCATCAAATTCAACGCGATGTTGAGTATGTGATCGGTTTCATCATAGGGCATGTAAAACTTGAAGACGGCAGCCGCCCGCTTCAGATCCGATCGCAGATCTAGTTGTTTGGGCGATCTGGCGGGATCGTTCCCAGTCCACCGCACGCGATGGCTTGTTGTTTCTCGGACAGTTCATACTTCACTCGGCTGCCCAGAATATGGCAGTCGGTGAACGAAGAAAAACGATCGATTCGTTTCAGCATTTTTCGCTTGCGTTGAAGCAATTGTTTTTGTAGTCTGGTCTTCACTCGAAATCCTGTCTTTGCTGCGAAGTGTTTGAAGCGTTGTTACTACAAACAACTCGCAAAACAAAGCATGGTTTCGAGTTTTTTTATGCAATTAGCAATAAGAGTACGCTGGATTTAGGACTAGGTTCGATCCCACGTCTTGAAGCAACCATTCGAATCCGGAAGGCATGACTAATGTCCAAACAAGAAAAGTCCATACTAATGCAACGGTTTACGCGATACTTTTTAGCGGGCGTATTCGCGGTCATGCCACTGGCGATAACGGTTTTGGCAGTATCTTGGGTTATCAATTTATTGGGTGGGTTGATCGGCCCCAACACGTTTCTCGGTGATTTGCTGAGCAGGGTTGGCTTAAAGTTTGTCGACAACACGACGGTTGCATACATCGTCGGCTGGATTGGCGTTTTGGCGGCGATCTTCGTTCTGGGATTTTTTGTCGAATCGGGCATGCGGCGACTGTTTAGCCGAATCACCGAAGCGTTGTTTCGAAGAGTGCCACTGGTAGGCAAAGTATATGACGCGTCGAAGCAGATTGTCGACATGTTGGATAACCAGGGCGACGACAAGCTGAAGGGCATGGGCGTCGTCTTTTGTACGTTTGGTGAGAAGGGGGGAGCAGGAGTACTGGCGTTGTTACCGACCCCCGAAAAGATTCCTTTGAACGGGCGAGATCATTACGTGGTTCTAGTTCCGCAATCACCCGTTCCGATCGGCGGCGGTTTGCTTTTCGTGCCGGTTGATTCGGTCGATCACGTCGAAATGTCGGTAGAATCATTCATGTCGATCTATGTCTCGATGGGAGTCACCGTACCCAAAATGATGCGAGACATCGACGAGCAACAAAAGATTGCCGGCAAATCATAGATAAGTTGGTCGCTGTGGTATGGGCCGGTTAACTTTCTGGCTCACGGTTCCAGCGAGCCTTCGGCGTAATACCAATTGATTCTTGGGCCACAACCGTCGCCGACCGAAGATTCGACATGGCTATCTTGGCCAATGCTTTTGATTTAGGAATTAAAAGTCAATAGAATATCCAGTCGCGCTGCGGAGCGAATGGCGATTTAGAGTCACTTCTCGCTGAACGCCACCGACTATGACTGATGGGAAACGTTGAGCACTCTCTGATTTTTCATTCCCGCATACCCCTCGAGCGGCGTTGGAGTGCCCGCTGGAGTGCCAGGCGTTGGAGTGACTGTCAGACGCAGTTACTTCGACTTGATTGATTTCTCGAAAATAGATTGGACGCTTGGCCACAGTTTAATTTCTCCGATTGTTGTTTCACCAATGCATTGTGAAAACGGCTGGGGGAAGCGTTGCATTGATTGAGGTCGCAATTGTTGACTTGTGGGAAAGTCAGAAAACAGTCACCTTTCTACAGTCCTGGCCAATGTTGTCAGCACGTCGTGCTTCGCCAGCTCAGGCTCGCCTGTTTTCCGATTGTTGTTTGCCGAGAATTGTGAATCGATTGCGGTCGATTTAATGGCAAAACCAATTTCTTATTCGCTGTCACCCCTGCCGGGGTTTACGTTCCTTATTGCGACCTATTGGTTTCCAGTGAGTCTAGCCGTTTCCAGTGAGTCTAGCCGTTTCCGGTAAGGGTAACACCGTTTACTTGGATCGTACTTCGCTAAGCATTTCATTTGCCGAAAGGACTTTCAACTGCGGACTTCCCAAGTTCTTTCGGATTTGATTCACCTCCTGCCAAGTAAATCCACTCGCCACCCCATTCACCTCATGCGTGTCAATCAACTTCACGTTTGGGATTTGATTTAACATCCACCAACCTGGAACGTCTCCATAGACCGCCCCCCCCGGCAAGAATCTACGGTCCAGTAAAGAGGTAACTGTTTGAAATCGAAAACCGTCGATCAACACGCTAACGCTGTCAAATTGCAAATCAGCGAAACCGCCATCGGCCGCGTAGAGATCCTGCAGGGCGACTGCCGCCACCGTCAGCGCAATCGCTCCTTCGCCACTGGCCAACAAATCAATTGGAATCGAAACTTTCTCAGAAACGGCATCAGTTTTTCGAGTCGCCATCTGTGAAACCGCCGTGAAGAAATGCAAAATGTCACGTGCCTGATGACTTAGTAACGGATCATTGTATCCGTACACATAGCCTGAAAATTCTCGATCCGTCTTTGCCCAAAGATCCATCTGACTGAAGTCGCCGATGCGTTGAAACTCGCCTTGCCCAAACAAATCCAGGCACACCAAACTTACATCGCCCAGTAACGCAGATTCTGCCCACCCGTTCAACTTCCAAGCAAAATCTTGAGTTTCAACTTTCTCACCTGCTGCAACCGCCTGTTTCCCAGCGTCGTCCACTGCAAGAGCCTGATGCTGTAAATCATTTGGATCCAAAACATCACTGGCACCGTTGCCTAAGCATAACAAAAGGCCACCCTGAAAATCGGGACGGTCTTGTTTGCCGATTTGGCCCACTGCGTTAGCGTTGTCAGGCTTTGATACTGGGGACGGATTGATTCGTCGATAGACGGTCACCGGCACCAACTGTTGCAATGCATCGTTCCATAATCGCCAACGCTGACGTTGAACGCCCTCCACTTCCACTCGATCAATCAATTGCCAGTCGCTGCTTTGATAGACCGCCAGTTTGTCGCCCAAGTAAACATCACTTAAGACTTGACGGTGTCGTTCCAGCCCGGCTAGTCCATCCCCATCCCCATCGCCGTCCACATCTGGAAACAAACGCTTGCGCAACGCTTCATCCTTCTGACTTTTCCATTGACGCATTAGCGATGCTTCCAGTTCGTCGCCGGTCAAAAGTTTGCGACCGGCACCCTCGAGGATGACTCGGCCAGCGTCGTCTTTTTTCCATACGGTCAGTTTTTCAGCATTCTGCAACTTAAACTCAGATTCTGGGAAAACCGAAAGTCCAAAATATTTGGCAACCCACTGGTACATTGCCTTCCGACCAACCTGGTTATAGTTATGCCCAAATTCAGTTCGACTGGTCAAACTAACATCATCACTGGCACCCAATTTTTGATACAAGGTCTTCAGCTGGGGAAAGCCTTTGGTTTCCATCTCAACCGTCCAATCGTCTGCAGCGGTCATCCCCAGTGGTTTGGGGGCGAACAAGGCGGCGATCTCGACGTTGCCCCCACGAATTCTTAATAGACTGCAATTCTCACACGTGCAACCGCCTTGCATGGCCGTACAGACCATGACCGCTGGGAATGCGACCGTAGGTCGAGCATCGATGGCACAAAGGATAAAGGTCTGCGTTCCACCACCACTGGCACCGGTAACCGCAATGCGGCCGGTATCGACGTCGGGCAAGGTCTCCAAGAAGTCCAAAGACCGAATCGAATTCCAGGTTTGCAGGCCCATAATACTTTGAGCGTTGGTTTCGGCTTTGGGCGAATACAATCCCCAACGTTCGGGAGAACTTAGTTTCAATCGCTGTTGCGAAAATCGATGGACGACGTCCTGCGAAAGCTGAACGCTGTCGGCATTGCCCAACATGTCGTAGTGGAAAACAATGCACCCCATTCGTGCAAGATGAACACACCTTGCTTGCAGCGGACTGCGAGCGGCACATTCAATCGCTTCGGCTCCACTTCGTAAAGCATCCGCGACCTCGGTATCAGACGCATACATGAACCGACCATTGGCCC
>JBDNHU010000301.1:0-2960 GCA_041688615.1 Mariniblastus sp.
ATGTTGCTGGATGAACCGACACTTGGGCTGGATGTTCTGGGCAGCCAAGTCGTCTTCGGTTATCTGAACTTGCTAAAGGAACGATCCTGCGCGGTCATTTTAAGCACCCACCGATTAGAACAGGCACAACGCGTGTGCGACCTGTTTGGGCTGATGGACCATGGAAAGATGCGGTTGCTGGGCGATTGGAATCAAATTCAATCCCAAACCCAATTGTCCTCTTTGGTCGACATCTTTGTTCAATGGTCCCAAGATCAGATTCCGGCGTCCAAGCAACCCATTCAAGCGAAGACCTTCTAACGCCAATGATTGAAGGTCAACGGTGAAACCGCACACCCCATCCGGCCCTGCACTTGCCCAGAGATTGAAGCTTGCCCAAAGGCCCCTGCCAAGCATTCCTCATGCCGCCCTAGCAAGTCCTTGCTCTCCCGAACAACAAAGCCCTTCGCAGAAACTGTAACGATGACAACCACTGAATCCGAATCGACGGCATCCAAGGGCGCAATCGAAAATCGAACCACAAGATCAATGAAATCTCGCTCAAGTGCGTGGACGCGTTGGAAACCCCTGCTGCTGAAGGAATTGCGAGAGACCTTACGAGACAAGCGGACGATCGGCACACTGTTCTTGATGCCTTTGTTGGTTTACCCGATCCTGAGCCTGCTAATGCAAAATTTCATCCCCAAGAACATCGGCGACAAGCAGGAATTTGGCTTTAGAATTTTGTTCGATTCTGAGGCGACGTTTGAAATTTTAAAGGCCCCTTTGATGGCAGCCGACTTTTCGTTGAAAACCGAAGCCAGAATCAATAGTAACCTAGATACGCGGAAGAATTTCGCCTCGCTAATGGACCAGAATCCAGATGCTGTAAATCCATCTACAGCAGTGTCGCCTTCAGAAACACGTCCCGAATCAACGGATTCATCCGCCCTGATCAAGCCCGACTTGGTCGCCTTGCCTGCATCACCCGAAGATATCGAATTCGAAAAACACGCTTGGAATAGTTACCAGGGCCAAGCGCCGATCGAGGACACGGTGCGTTCGGGAGATGTGGACATTGCAATCCAACTGGTCGAAACGGACGAAGTCTTACCCTCGGAACAACGTCAAACCGATCCGCTTTCGGGGAAAGCCATTCAATTGATCTACGATCCTAACGACGAGTACTCGCGGCGGGCGGCCAATTTCATCGCGGTAAGGATCGAACGAATCAATCTGATTCGCAGCAACTTATTGAACGCTCGACTGAATGCGCCCAAGCTTGCAATGGTGTCACGCATCCAAACCAAGGTGACCGCTGCTTCTTCAACCGCAAACAGCCTGGCCACATTCTTGCCCCTAATTCTGATCATGATGACCATCACAGGAGCGGTCTATCCAGCAATCGATTTGACCGCAGGGGAACGTGAACGCGGCACATTGGAATCGCTGATCGCGGCGCCGATTTCTCGGTTGGGTGTCCTGACCGCCAAGTACATCGCGGTGTGGGTGGTTGCGATGCTGACCGCTACGCTGAACGTTGCTTCGATGCTTACCACGATGTGGGTCTTTCAATTGGACAAAGTGGTGTTAGGCGAAAATGGAATTACGCTTTGGATTGTGATTCAAATTTTTCTCCTTCTGGGACTCTACGCGTTATTCTTTTCAGCGATCCTGTTGGTTGTGACCAGTGTTGCCCGTTCGTTCAAAGAAGCGCAGGCTTACTTAATTCCGCTCATGGTCTTCAGCTTAGCGCCTGGAATCCTGGGCCTGATGCCCAACTTGGGGTCGGGACTGTGGTTGGCCTTGGTTCCGATGGTCAACCTAGTGCTGCTGGCCCGTGATGTGATGCTGGGCAATGTGGAATCCGTATTCGCCACGCTGGCGGTTGTTAGCACGCTACTGTACGCGATTGCCGCGTTATCTATGGCGGCGAATGTGTTTGGATCAGACGCAGTCTTGTACGGTAGCCAAGGCAATTGGCGAGATTTACTTCGCCCAAACCGTCAACAAGTGGTACCCAGCCCAGCGTTCGCGTTCAATGTGTTGGCCATTCTATTTCCCATTCAATTTGTTTTGCTGGGCTTTATGGGGCGTCTGAAAGACACGCTAAATCCGCTTGGCATGGTGGTCACGATTGCGATCGCGACGATTGGACTGTTCCTGGTCGTTCCCCTGATCGCGGTCCTGTTACGACGCTATCAAGTTGTCGACTGCTTTGCCTTGCGTGCCCCCAAATGGCGTTACTTAGTCGGCGGATCTTTGCTGGGGCTTAGCTTGTGGCCTTTTGTGGGTTTGGCGTTGTGGAGCCTAGGGCAAATCACCGCCGCTATGGGAAGCGGAACGGGAGACGGATCGTGGACCGAACGAGTCCTTGCGTTAGCGACCAGCCAGATCAACGATTGGGCCAATATCCCGCTATGGATTTTGATCCCATGCCTGGCAATCACGCCCGCGGTCTGCGAAGAGTTCTTTTTCCGCGGGCTTTTATTGCAAACCGTGCGGCAGAGGGCCGGTTTCTGGAAGGCCATTCTGATTAGCGGACTTTCGTTTGGCCTGTTCCACTTTATCGTCGAAAGCAGCGTTGCTCCGTTACGATTTGTCGTTACCAGCACATTGGGTTGCGTTCTGGCTTGGGTCTGTTTGAAGAGTAACAGTATCGTGCCCGGAGTGATCTTGCATTCGATCAACAATGCGATTTTGATGTCGCTGGCGTTACTGAAAGATAAACTGCAACAGCAAACCGAACTTACATCGCCTGACACTTTTAAGGTCGTCTTGGTGTTGACCGGATTCTTGGCCGTCGCGCTGCTGGGATTTGCCTTGATTGGGCGCAGTCGAAAAGAAAGCAGACACTTACCTTTAGGACTGGTAACCCTTTGGATGCTGACCCTTGGACTCTCTTTTTCCGCAGGGACTGGCCCCACCACGGCATACGCCTTGACCGGTGCGACTCAGGATAGTGCGACTCAGGATAGTGC
>JBDNHU010000302.1:0-3971 GCA_041688615.1 Mariniblastus sp.
TCTGAGTGGGAGAGAATCTGAGTGGGAGAGAATCTGAGTGGACGCGGGTAAGAATAGTGTCTACCCAAGAGTTAGAAGTAATTATAGTAGCGGGCATCTAGAATCGCGCGGCTAAAGTTGAAAAAGCGGCCTGAATCAAGGCAAACCTCCCAGCCGTCGACTCAAAGCCGTCGACTCAAAGCAAACTTCGCTAGACGGTTCAAGGCCGAGGGGAAGAAAGAGTGTTAGAATTCTTTTCTGCGCCCCTCTTTGGTCTTAAGGTCGATTGGCTCGCAAGCTTTTGAGCTCGCAAGCTTTAGAGCTCAGTGCGTGTCGCCCAGCGGGGAACCTCGAGTGATGCTGGGGCGAACGGATTGGCTTTCTGCCGCGTTGAATCATGGTTACCCGTTGGACGATCGGGCGGTCGGCCACAGCGAAAACAGCTTCGAATTCGGGGCCCAACGAAACAGCCAACCCCATTTCCCGGCCTCGGTTTTCTTCACCAGACCTGGTCGTAACGCATTGCGTTCAAGGCAGCACGACAAGAACAGAAAATGGCAACGCCTTGTCCCGAAAACTCTTGAAACCACCTTGGCGGCAAAGCCACAGGTTTCAGGTAGAAATGATATTTCCATCATCAATCTGCGAAAAATTAGCCAGCCACTTTTCGCAATGTGTTGGGGCTCCACGTTGGGTTCGAAATGAACATGGTAAATGGCTGGTGAACGCATGTCGCACCCAAGACCTACTCCAATAGCAAGAGAAATCAATCGTCAATCCGATAGCGGGCTGAACCCATTTCTTCAGATTCGACTCGCGTAAGATGACGCAACCGTTGCTGCAACGCTTTCATCCACGACGCAACTGGTGGGTTCAAATCCCGGTCATCCATGGCAACCACGGTTGTTGTGATGGACGTGGCGGACGTCACAAATGCAGCGGACACATTACCCAAATTTTGAACATGAACCGGCACCTGCAGGACATCAATGCCCAGTTGGGTGGCCGCTTCGATGACCAGTTGCCGCATGATTCCAGGAAGACATCCGCTACTTACTGGCGGGGTCACCAATCTATCATCCTCGATAAAGAAGATATTGGCCGACGAGGTTTCAACCACGTGGTCGAACTGATTCAAAATCAAGGCGTCATCATAGCCGGCACGGTTCGCCGTTTGCCTGGTCATGATATTTGAAATATAGCTAGTGGTTTTGTGCCCCGAAGTGATGGCCCCACTGTGTATCGGATAGGGTGAAACCATTAAGCGAATCGCCGCCTTGGCGGCATCAAACGAATCGGCTGGAAGCGGACTAGCGGTGATTAAAATGGTCGGCAAATCTTGATGCTTCGCCCACCAGCCACCACCACGCCCGGTGGACGCGGCCCCAGCAGAAACGGTCAAACGAAGTCGCTGGAAACGTGGCAAGTCAGTGTCCGGCTTTTGATTGTCCGGCTTTTGATTGTCCGGCCGCACGTTTAGCAACGCATCTAAACCCGCTTCAACGAATGCTTGATCCAGCTGAGGCATTGCCAAGGCTGTCACAGACGATCGAAGCCGTTGCCAATGTCGACTCCAAAGTGGAACCTGCCCATCGACGCCTAACATCGTCTCGAAAACTCCCCAACCGCGCACAAACGCATGATCGTCAATCCTAATCGTCGCCTGCTGGGCAGGCAACAACTTCCCATTCAACCAAACTTGATCCATGATCGAGACACTCATTAAGGTTCCACGCGCCTGGCATTTCAACTGATCTGGCATTTCAATTATATTGGCATTGGTAACCAGCTATCGCTTAATTGCTTCTGTCATCGGTCACGGCAACTACTTCGCCTGCTCTTCGGTTCGTTGCTTGTGCTCAAGTCGCTTTCGATTATACGCCGCGATGGTTTCCTGGCGGCGAATCATGCCCAACAATTTGGCGGGATTTTTAGGATCGATCACCGGTAATTCATCCACGTTCAACAACGTGAACCTGGTCAGCGCGGTGTTCAAATCATCATCGGGGGCAACCGAAACCACAACTTGTGTCATCACATCCCGCGCGTTGGCCACCTTCCAAATAGAATCGTTAAACAGATAAGAGCGGACGTCATCGGCGGAAAAAATCCCGATCATGTGCCCTTGATCGTCCATGACAGGGAAATACCTTTGATGGCTGTAGGGCAATTGATGAACAATTTCATCCAACGTCGCACCTTCGTGAAACGAGATCAGATCGACATTTTTCCGAAAGACATCAGCCACTTGCATGCCTTCCAAAACATCCACGATAAAATCGCCACGGTGAGCTGGTGAATCCAAACGCGTCGGCACTTGCTTTTCGTACAACGTCCAACGACTACCCAGCAAAAAGCAAAGTGTCGAAACCCACAGCGTAGGCAACAACAATCGATAGTCGCCCGTCATTTCACTCACCATGATAATCGTGGAAAACGGAGCCCTAGCACAACCGGCAAAGAAACCTGCCATCCCAACGATCACAAACGCTTTAGGCTGGGTCACCAAGGCTGGAAGGCACCAGTGCATCACCTTACCCACCGATGCACCTAAACAGCCGCCGATCACCATCGACGGCCCAAACACTCCGCCCGATCCACCTGAACTGATCGTTAGCGAAGTGGTTACGATCTTCACCAAGGCGATCGTTACCAATAAAGAAAGTGCCAAGGTCTCGGATGCATCCAGTGCTTTTTGCAACGTCCCATAACCGCTGCCCAGCACCGCCAACGCATCGGTGTTCTTTCCGAAGCTATAGTAGACCGCCAAACCTACAAGCCCCGCCAAAACGGCACCCAGCATCGGCTTGAAGTGAGGCAGGATCGGGATTTTCCGAAAGACATCCCGGGTAAAATAGAAGCCCTTGATGTACGCAGCGCCCGCGATCACTAACACGATGGCCAGGATCGTGTAAGGCAACAATTCCAGCGGGCTGGTCACGGCAAATCCCACCTCGCGTCCGAACAGCGGGACGAATCGTAATTCCGGCGGCAACGAAAAGCAAAAGACCGAATACGCAATCGTTGAAGAAACCGCAGCCGGCACAATCACATCAGATTCTAGGTCCGCATCGCGATAGAGAATTTCGCCCGCAAATAACGCGCCGGCTAATGGAGCTCGGAAGATGGCCCCCACTCCAGCGCCCATTCCGGCAGCCATCAAGATCCGCCGATCGCGCGCCGAAAGCTTCAAAATTTTCCCCAAGATCGCCCCCACCCCAGCTCCGATCTGCGCGATGGGGCCTTCACGACCGGCCGACCCCCCCGTGCCCAACGTGATCGCCGAGGCAATGGTTTTGATGATCGGAATCCGCGCACGAATCTCGCCCCGCTTATTATGAAAGGCATCGATCGCCGCGTCAGTGCCATGGCCTTCGGCCTCAGGTGCCCAAATGTATACCAACATCCCCGAAGCCAAACCACCGATCGCCATCACCAACAGCATGATCCAGGGATTCAAAACCGATGGAACGGCTTCAAACATTTGCCCTTCACCGGCAGCTTCTGTCATCGGAAAGCCTGAAGTGGTCACAAACGCATAGTGCGCTACCAACTGGCCAATCCAGTGAAAACCAATCGCGCCTAAACCCGCAAACGCGCCGACTAACCCGGAAAGCCCGAACCATTTCCCAGTCGATCGCAGTTCAACATCGCGAAACGTTCGCAAGAACGAATTCAAAACAAGGCTCCTATCGAGATTAAAGCAGAATTAGATTGGACGTGCCGATCTGCACCAACGACCGCCAACCACCCCCGGACAAAATTGACGCCCGGGAAAAATCGCGGCCCGGCAAATCGGACATCGACTTTCCATTACAAAACGAACACCATTCCCGCCCAAACAGCAAGTCCCGGCCGAACCGGCCCAAGCAAACAGCACCAGTAACTTAGCCGAACCAGCAGCATCCCCGCGAGTCCTGAGCGTTTTTGCCAGACGGGTTCAATGGACAAAATCTAACAAACCTTAGAAAAGTCCGTCAGTGCTAATCCCA
>JBDNHU010000303.1:0-5120 GCA_041688615.1 Mariniblastus sp.
GCACTGTCGCACTGTCGCACTGTCGCACTGTCGCACTGTCGCACTGTCGCACTGTCGCTTGGCCAGCCGAGTGATGACTATTCCTACTTCGCAACGGTGGGTGTTCTGTTTAAACCTTGAATCAGAGAACAAGCTAAAATTGCGGGCTTTCCTGCTCGTCAATCTTCGCTCGCTGGCTTTAGCACCCAGGTCAGGTCATTGCTCGTTGGCCGCTTTCCTGGGCCGACCGCTACATCAAAATGCGACGGTTGTAGACGTACCATTCCACCACAACCAAGAGCAGAGCTGTTAAAAGCAGGTACCGCCAAAGGTTGCTATTGGCGTTCGCCTCGATCGATTTTCCTGATTCCACCTCAGAATACCCCACCGTAAACTGTTCCTTCACTTTGATGTCACTCTCGCGGCGGTCCGACAAACTGACCGCGAAACTCAGGCGATGCTTGTCCGTTTGGTCGAGTACTTGGTAAATTCCCAATTCATCAGCACCCGTAAATACAAACCCGCCTGTTTTTTGTCGCTTGATTCGCTGCGTCTGGCCCGATGGCGATTTGACCATAACTTCATCACCTCCGTCTTCCAATCGAAAATTCACAAGTTCGCCAGGACGGATCGAAGAATTGATTTCCTTTTGGCCCAGCCCCGCCAAGAATTCTAAAGCGTTATGTATGAAAATCGGAAAGCTTAAGCGACCTGGCCAATCCGTTACCGGCATCGTACCACCGTCACGTTGGACAATCAGTGGAAACCCCATCACTAAATCCTGAAAACCACCCCGCGGGGCAATCATCATGATTGTTCCATCATTCGCCGCCAACAATTCGGTACTGGACTGAGGCCCTTTGATTCGCTTGGCTTCTAGAAACGCTAAAGAATCCAGCGCCAAACCAGAAATCATGGGATGCACGTTGTTGCTATACAGAACAAAAATCGGCTGCTCCAATTCCTCCAAAATCCAATCATCACTGGGCGCAACTCCCCAAAAAATCGTGTTTGCCAGAGGTAACCGTGCTGGCTGAACCCGATCAAAAATGATCAAGTCGTAGCTGTTGTACTTGGTAGTCGCATCAAACGCATCGCTTTTGACGAATTCTGAATCTTGAACTTCCAATTCCAAACCTTGCCCAATCAACGAAGTCGACAACGCCGCCAGCAAATTTGCATTCCCTGGCGTGATCAGCATCACGCGCGGTTTGCGCCCTGGGTTGATCGCACAATGAGCAAAATTATCCGCGTCTAATTGGTCCTTGGTTTGAATTCGCAACTGGTACTCGACGACTTCCCGGTCCACCGTCGGTACCCGATCCTGAAAATCCAACGAAATGATCTCACCAGCGGCAATGCCTTCACGACGGATGGCATCAATCGACGCGCCATTGCGGTACAATTGCACTTCCATATCGGCAGGACGGTCAGCAAAATTTTCGATCCTCGCAAACAACTCGACTCGGTTCCGATCCACCTTGCTCAATTCGCCATTGAACGAGATGATCCCCAGATTGTTGATATCTGTTTTCCCCAATGGAATGAATCGAACGTCCAAAATCCCCAGCGATGCATCTTTCACCGACGGGAATCCTCCATCGCTAAACATGTACAACGTCGCTTGATCTTTCTTGGCAGCCAACGCAATTTCTTCCGGCGACATCACATTGTCAACGTCGCGAATTTGACTTGGGTTGGCCAACCCCGTAGCCGCTGCCAAAGCCTCTTCCATATCAGTCAAGTGTTCACTAATCTGAACTTCCAACAATTTGCGGCGTAGAAGCGCTCGGTCAGAGGTGTAAGACTGACGAATTTGTGACTTGTCGTTCGCGGTCATCAACATCGCCAAGTCATCCGCATTCATCTGTTCGATGAACGTCTCAATCTGCTGTTTCGCCTCTTGAAAACGGCTACCCTCAAGGTCCGTCGCGTTCATACTTGCCGAAGTATCCAACAATAAAATATGTCGTCCTCCAATCCTTTGAGTGCCATCACATCCGGGGCGCAAAACCGTCATCAACAATAGTAAAGCAATCAGTAATTGAAGCCACAACAAAATAGAAGATCGCAACCGCTGCCAAAGTGAATTCACTTGCAAGTCTTCAATCGTGCGCGTCCACAAAAACGTGCTTGGCACTTCTATTTTGCTTCTGCGCAATTTCAGAAAGTACAGCAAGAAAATTAGCGGCGGCACCAATGCCAACAGCAACCACCCTAACCAAGCGAATGGACCGGTCAAACTCATCGCACCAGCCCCCGAGATCGAAGATAATTCCCAACCAATTGATCCACATTCTGTGACGTCGCGCAAGTCATGTGCACGATCCCTCGCCGAGCACAAAACTGCCGAACCTGTCCTACAAAGGCCTGCAATGTCGCCTGATATTTTTCGAGCAGCCTGGGCGTCACTGACACATCGGCCGTGTCTCCATCTTCGCAATCGACCAACCGTAAATCGCCCACAAGGTCAGGATTCAATTCTTCATCGGACAGCACCTGAATCACATACACATCATACTGTCTGGCGACCAAAGACCGAATCGCACCCTCGTATCCATTCTTATCCATCAAGTCGCTAATCAGGACCACGATTCCTTTGCCGGGATTGCGAATACAAAAGTTTCGCACTCCAGCATCCAAGGATGTCGATTCGCCGTCGGGCATCGTATTCAACTGATGCATTAAACGCCACAAACTGGCTTTCCCACGCATCGCCACACTTGGGGCACTCGGTTTGTCCGTTAACGCCTCGACTTTGATCCGATCCGAGCGACACAATCCGATGTAGCCAAGGGCGGCAGCCAACTGTTTGGCATAACGCAATTTCGTCGGTTGACCGAATTTCATCGAAGGGCTGCTATCTACCAAAGCGTAGAAATGCAAATCCTCTTCTTCCATGTACAGACGCAGAAATAATTTATCTAATCTCGCGTACAAATTCCAATCGATGAACCGCAAATCGTCGCCGGATACGTAATTTCGATGGTCCGCGAATTCTACGCTTTGTCCCTTGCGCCGACTGCGGCGTTCGCCTTTCATGCGACCACGAAAAATTTTTCGCGTCACTAATTCTAATCGCTCCAGGCGACCTAAGGTTTCCGGCGATAACAGAGGAGGATCAGTAATCACGTCGGACCAATCACAATGAAATTGAGAAAAAAGACAATTGACGCATCGCAGATAACACAAGCACGGTTGGCAGGCAAACCGCTGGGCGAAAATAAAAACCGAACGTAGTTAAATCAAGATCAACTTGACATTGACCCCTTCACTTTCAACTTCAATTCATGCCCCACCCAATTCACGCCCACACAATTCACGCCCACACAATTTGCAAAACGACCTAAGATACCGATGCCACCGGAATATCACTGACCGTCTCCGGCAACTTTTCTAAAATTTCCAACAGCACTTGGTCGGTCGTCTTGGCTTCCGCCTGGGCTTCGAAATTCAGAATCACGCGGTGACGCATCGCAGGCAAATAAACGCGACGGACGTCTTGAAAACTCACATTGTATCGACCATCCAAGAGCGCCCGAACCTTGGACGCCAAAGCCATCGTTTGGGCTCCCCGGGGACTACTTCCCCATTGCAAGTACTGATTGGTAACCGGCAAGGCAAACTCTTCTTCTGGATGAGTCGCCAAAACCAGGCGGACGATATAATCCTGGACATTGTCGGCCAACACAACCTTGCGAACCAATCTCTGCCACTTCTGAATCTCGGGGCCGTCCATCACTTTTTCAGGCTGCACGTTCTCGCCACGAGTCGTACGCGAAAGAATCGTGGACAGCTGTGCCCGTTTGGAATAGCCTACATTCAACTTGAATAAGAAACGATCCATCTGTGCTTCGGGCAGCGGATAAGTTCCTTCTTGTTCGATCGGGTTCTGAGTCGCCAAAACGAAGAACGGTTGATCCAAGACATAACAATGACCGGCAACCGTTACCGTCCCCTCCTGCATTGTTTCCAACATGGCAGACTGCGTCTTGGGGGTCGCACGATTAATTTCGTCCGCTAAACAAATCTGAGTAAAAATCGGGCCTTTCTGGAATTCGAAAACCCGTTTCCCGTCGTCAGATTCGACAATCAAGTTGGTACCCACAATATCCGCCGGCATCAAGTCAGGCGTAAATTGAATTCGATTAAAATCCAAGTCCAACACCTGCGACAAAGTTCTAACCAAGAGGGTTTTCCCTAAACCCGGCGCACCTTCAAGCAAGCAGTGTCCACCCACAAACAAGCAGGTCAACACACCGTGCACGATATCATCATGCCCGACAATAACCTTCTGCACCTCTGAAAACACTTTATTGTATCGTTGCTTAAACTCTTCAACTTGTTGCTGGACCGACGATTCTTCAGACATAAACATTCTCTCAATTTATCGTTATTGGCGTTTGACCAACGTAGTTATTAATTCAATTTGCTGACAGTAAAAAGTATCTTAGAACCATCATCGACCGATTGCAGAATCATAGGTTTTGCGAAATTTCACAGAACCCAACTTTCCAGTACCCGTGATGACACTTTATTAAAACTGATACCATTGCAGTCGCTGCCTGGTTGAAAGGCTCACCCCGCCGGAAAGTACTTGCGGTTATTGATTGTCTTCACGGTCCTGGCTTGACCGAGCCCGTTTCTTGGCCTCCAGTAATCGGTCAGTGTAACTTGGCCCTGGCTCCTCTTGCTTCAAACCTGGAGCATCGGCTTCAGGTTTGACTTTCGATTTATCAATTTCGCTACGGACAATATCAATGACCGACTGCTGAGAAATCGGGGCCGATTCATCGTACACGAATCGTTTGCCTAATTGCGATCGCTCTTGTTCTACATCTTGTTTTTTTGCCTTCAGGCGATCCATTGGATTGGTAATCTGTTCCGCATCATCGCGGCCACGAAGCCTTTTCCATTGGGTTCCCATCCAGGTAAAAGCAGGGGTTGGATCGAGTGCAACTCGCCGATTGAAAACGTCACCAAACAGAACCAGACTTGCCAACACAACCACCCAAGGCCAAATGTCCGAAAACCGAATCGCTTTTTTCAACGTACTGGCAAACGTATCCACCTGCAGTAGATCCTGCAGCGTTGTTGCAGACAGATCCGAACCAATCATCCTTCCCTCTTCGCCGTCGGCC
>JBDNHU010000304.1:0-15659 GCA_041688615.1 Mariniblastus sp.
ACGATTTTAGGCGGGGCCGTGCGAAAACAGGTGCTGCCGCCATCTGCTTATCAACAAACCTCTGCTGACCCTCAAGCCAAGGCCCAACGGTCCAAAATACTGCAGCGATATTTCGCCGGTGCCCGTTCAGGCTTCGAATGTCCCAGGCTTCGAATGTCCCAGGCTTCGAATGTCCCAGGGTTCGGGCACCAAAACATTCTTCGACCAGCGTTCGAACTTTTGGCAAGCTTCCAATCTAACTTATTCCGGTTAAATCTTGTTCGGCAGGCAATACAACAAGCGAAAAATGACGGGAATTTTTCTCCTGTAACCGCTTCTGGAATTGCAACCGTATTCTCACCCGATCCGCTGAATCACCTTAGGTTCGCTCCGGCATGTTTCGGCAACGGGTCAGGGCAACTTGTTCCCAGAGGACGTTCTGGGAAAAACCGCGAACAGTCCATTATTATCACCATCCGAAGTATGGCAAGCTAAGCAAAGCGAATTCTGTGCATCGCCGGCGAAATCTAGCGATAAACAACGAATCTTCGGAAAATTCTACTTATGCCAGGGTCGGTAAGGCAATCGGATGGTCTTGCAACTGTGCCACCTAGGTGCATTTGGGGCAAAACACCAGGGCGTTCCCCAGGCAAGGTTGGGGCTGCCGTTTTTCCGTTTCCGTTCCACTTTCAGACGGTCAGTGAAAAAGGTTAAGGTGAGAAAGTGATCCGTTGTGGATTTTTGAATTCTTGGTTTGCGGCGGTAGAATGATAAGTCAAGTTTCGACTTTCTTTGCCCAAGGGTGAGTGGCGAATTTTGGTAAGCGATTTCCTTGGAATTCCTGTTTTTGGTTTGAAATCTGCACAATCGTTCAAGTTGGCGGAATTAGCATTTGTCGAGTGCCAACACTTTTTTGGATGCGGTTTAAATTTTGTCGAAACAATGTTGTGGAAAATTCCAATGCCGCAAGATCTGCCGGTAGTCATGATTTGTGGTCGCAACTAAGATAACGATTACAACGACGAGTAGGTAACGCGGAACGGGTCGATTTCGGTGCTTTGAGGAACGTTAATCCTGTCAAAATCCGCGAAATCGGCTTGAAGGGTTAAGCAGGGAAGGCTCGTTGAAGGTGAGGCGGAATCTGCCAAGGTAGGACCAAACGGCAAGGCGCTGAACTTTGTTTGGCGGCAGATATCGGTTGAAGAGGCGAGTTTTGATCGGATGCATGCTCGCCCTGCGGGTAGGTTGCCCGTGATCGTTCGAAGACCCACCCCGGTGTGAGAAGCCGCGTAAAAAGCAGAGGATGCTCTGGACTGGAGTTAATCGATTCAACACCTTGTGGTTGATCGCTGCGAAATTAAAAATTTTCCGGACCGCAGAATTTAGTCGTTCAGGCGAAAACAGTAAGATTGACAATTAAAACTATGAGCAACACAGAATTACTAGTCGGCGCAGTTCCTTCGGATGCGAGTTTTGCTTCGGCAGAATCGCAGGTGCGAACTCTTTTAGGCCGAGTGATCGTGGTACTGCCGGCCTACAACGAAGAGCAAGGTTTGCCAAGCTTGCTGGCGAAGATTCAGCGAACTTGTCTTGCATTGCCACGCAAGTATGAAGTCTTGTTGGTTGATGACGCAAGCACCGATGGCACATCGCATGTTGGAAAAGAAGCGGCGTTGGAGATGCCTTTGACGGTGCTGCAGCACGAAAAGAATCAAGGACTAGCTGGCGCGATTCGCACGGGCCTGACCGAAGCAGTGAAACGTTCTTCACCCGGGGACGTCATCATCACAATGGATTCGGATGATACTCATGAGCCGGGAACCATCAACCGACTTCTGCAGATGATTGAAGACGGATACGACGTTGCGATTGCGTCGCGATACCAAGAGGGCTCTCGCGTGATGGGAGTCCCTGCCCATCGATTGTTGATGACTTGGTTTGCCAGGCGGTTGTTCAAGGTGCTGATGCCAATCGAAGGCGTTCGCGATTATACCTGCGGATACCGGGCTTACCGCCACGCACCGTTGGCCAAGACCATGGAGTTTTACGGCCCGCACTTTGTCAGCGAGAAAGGTTTCTCGTGCATGGTTGATGTGCTCTTGAAAATGCGCCGGTTTGGTTTTGCGATGGGCGAAGTGCCTATGTTGCTTCGCTACGATCAGAAACAGGGGCCCAGCAAGATGCAAGTAAGTCGCACCGTGTGGCAGACGATGACATTGCTACTCAAACGCCGATTCGGGGGCTACTAATATGTCAGTTGCAACCATAGAACGTCCACGCTGGGCAATCGTCGGTGGCGGCATGCTGGGTTTGACTTTAGCCTATCGTATGGCAAAACAAGGGCACGACATTTCTCTGTTTGAAGCCGCGCCCACGCTGGGAGGGTTGACCAGTGGCTGGAGTCTTGGTGAAGCGACTTGGGAGAAATACTACCACGTCATTTTGATGTCTGACTTACGTCTGCGACATTTGTTGGAAGAGGTTGATTTGGCGGACGATTTGAAGTGGGCGGAAACCAGAACCGGCTTCTACACGAACGGCCAGTTGTACTCGATGTCGGACACTGCCGAGTTTTTAAAGTTTCCACCACTGAAGTTGATCGAGAAACTACGCTTAGGCGGGACCATCTTTTACGCTTCCAAGATTAAGAATTGGAAACGCCTAGAGAATATGCCAGTTGCGGATTGGCTGCAGCGTTGGAGCGGGAAAGGCACGTTTGAAAAAATATGGTTGCCGTTACTGCGCGCAAAGTTGGGCGAAAGCTATAAAAAAACGGCAGCCAGTTTTATTTGGGCGCACATCAATCGAATGTACGCAGCCCGGCGTAGCGGATTGAAGAAGGAAATGTTTGGCTACGTCAAAGGCGGTTATTGTAGAATCGTGCAACGGTTGCAAGAACGTTTGGTGCAGATGAATGTAACCCTGAAAGCTTCGCACGCGACGCAACAGGTTAAACAGTTGGAAGATGGACGTTTTGAGGTTTCAATATCTGGGCGAGCCCCAGAGATTTTTGACCGCGTGATCATGACGACTCCGTCAAATGTGGTCCAGAAAATATGTGTCGATCTAGCGAAACAGGAACAAGATCAGTTGCAAAGCATTGACTATCTGGGAATCGTCTGTGCCTCTTTGCTTTTGAAGAAACCGCTGTCGCCGTACTACGTCACTAATATCACTGACACCTGGGTTCCGATGACCGCAGTGATTGAGTTGACGAACATCGTGGACAAGGACGAATTGGCGGGGCATAGTTTGGTTTACCTGCCCAAGTATGTTCCTTGCGACCATCCGCTGTTTGAAAAGTCCGACGAAGAAGTAGAAGAGAGTTTCTTGCAGGCTCTGGAGAAGATGTATCCTGATTTTTCACGAGACGACGTGGTGGCGTTTCGAATTTCCAGGACTCGTAATGTCATGGCGATTCCAACCTTAGGTTATTCACAGAAGTTGGCTCCGATGAAAACTTCGGTTAGCGGGCTTTATGTGGTAAACAACTCGCACATCCTGAAGGGGAATTTGAACGTCAACGAGACGATTCAAATTGCCGAAACCGCCCTGGACGAAGTGATCGCTAAAGACAAACTATTCAGCGAAAACGTCTCCGCTGTGGGTGTCTAAATAGTCGGCATGCCTGAGGTGAATTGGTTTAATTGATCTCCGCCCAGATTCTTTCGGGCGTGGAGAGCCTGAGGGCGAATCGGTGGCCCAGACTATTTACTGGCGATGCGGGTGTTTGCCGGGGAGTTCCCGTCGGCCAAATGCGGGCTGGCTGAGGGTTCTAGGCATGATAATAGCTGCTGCCACTGGCTGTCGACCAGCTCTCGGGCCTGTGCCATAAGGTAAACATCTGCGTCAGCAAAAGGCGCCAGGCCGACTCGTTCAACGATACGATTGATTCGGTAGAAAAGTCCTGCATCTTCCTGGTAGTCATAAAGGAAACGCTCGCGCATGAAGACGCCATGCATCTTTTCAAACGTGGGCAACGGCTTGCCAGTGATCGTCTGGACACAGTGGGTTAGTTTAGCAACGTCGACATCTGCGAAAATCTTGTACAGGCGGTCCATCATTTCGGGATTCCTGTGCCAGATGGACCAGTCCAGAATCATTTCCACCGCGATGTGACCCACAAACCAAGATCTCATGCCGCGTTCATCTGGGCGTTCGGCCTTCAAGTACGCACCCAGTTCATGGTTCAGACGATTAAAGACCAACGAACTATGGAACGCATGATCATCGTCATGATGCTGGACGATACCGGCCGAAAGTTCAGAAAAGAAAGGGTCGTCATTATCCAAGTGCATGACGGCAAGTTTTCGCCGCGCACGCGCTTTGCGATCGACCATGTTCATGAAGTCAGGGATCTGAGTCCCCAATGCAAATGCTGGACGATCTAGGAAGCGAAACGCATGGGATAAGTAGTTCATCTATTGAATCTATTCTAGCACTGGGTTGTTGTTCTGACGCGACGGGTTGTTGTGCTTGGGCGACATCCTGACGTCGCAACGGTAGAATATCGGCGTGGCAATAAATCCCAAAGTAACAGGGTTCAAGACTTGGGCAGTTCCGTCAGGAGATCAAGCTTAATGGTCAGCACGCATTGGTGCGCTGTCGCACGATTTCAAAAAGAACGACCGCTGCCGAGACGCTGATGTTCAAGCTGTCTGCGATCCCTGCCATCGGGATATTCACCGCGATAACACTCGGGTCATACCAAACCGGGCTTAGCCCCAGGGCTTCACCTCCCATAACGATCGCGATTCCAGCCGCTTGAGTGCCCGCCGAATTGTTAGCAAAATAGTCTACTTCGCTATACCCCATTTTTGCGTCGACTCGAGTGGCAAAAATTTTGATGTTTTTTTCATTCAGCCAATCAATCGTCTGCTGCGAAGTTGCCATCGCGTAAGGAACTGAAAATACCGTGCCCAGGCTGGCGCGAATCGCATTCGGATTCTTGGGGTCCACGTTGGCGTCGGACACAATCACGGCGGAGACTCCCGCTGCGTCGGCTGTTCGAAAAATTGCTCCCAAATTTCCAGGCTTCTCAACTGCTTGGACCACCATCACAAGACCGTTTTCAGGAATTCGAAGGTCACTAAGTTCGTGGGGGCGGTTCTTGGCGATTCCGATAACGCCATCGTCCCGCTGACCAAAAGTGACTTTAGCAAACGCTTCTTCGCTAACGTTCCACTGAGCGATCCGCTTCTTGCTGGCCAGCATCTGCAATTCGAAAAGTTGTTCGGAACTTAATAGGCTGGGACACAGGATCAAGGTTTCAACGGACTCATCACAAGAGATCGCTCTGAGATTCTCGCGAAAACCATCGATCAAGAACTGGCCCGCCTGTTTTCGACCTCGGCTTTCACGTAATTTGGCGGCCGATTTGATCCGAGCGTTCTGGGGGCTGTCAATTCTTTCGATACCAGGATCGTTCATCATGTATTAGCCTTGGAGGAATTCACCGGGGTTCAGCCGGTTGATCTAATTTTCGGCCTGCGGACTTGAATTTCAAGAGGCCCAAAGCCGCTTGGTTTGTTGGCTGTTCGTTTAATCCGCATTGTCATTAATCAGCATTGTCGACACAAACGTCATTGATTGACAAGGGTAAGTGGCGATCGTTTGCCTCAGATCGGGCTTTGACTTGTCCAGTGTTGACTTTGATTTCGCTCGCTTGCAAACTAGGGTCAGCCCAAACACTAACCGGAATGGACGCACGCGGTTGCCTGGAACCTGTGCGATCGCGTTGCTTGCGGGCAGGCGGAACCCGTTGGATACCTTTTCAGGGCCGTTGATGAGGGTGTCGTTCAATTCGGGTGGGCTGACTTTGTTTCCGGCCCAACCAAAAACAACGGATTCTGCCAAGTTCGGTCTCAGAACGATTTTCCAAGTTTCGTAGGCCAGTTAAAGTGAGCCCGTTACCGTGATTGCCCCTTCTAACGAAGTTTTCCACTGACTTTGTTAAGCCACGCTGGCAAGTCAGGCACCGATTGGTAGGTGATCCGCGTTGGTCCGTTGGGCCATCTGCAGTCCCGTCGAATAAACCCCCACGAGCAAACTTTGTGTTGTCCCCAGATTTTCAAAGTCGATTGTTGAATTCAAAGCGTGTACTATTCTTTCTGATCCTGCTTTGCACAGCGATTGTGGGTGTCACTGCGTACCGAACGTACCAACGATACTCGCCACCAAGTTCCGAATTCGATTGGGCGAATCGCGGGCTCAGCGACTTTCATAATGGAGTTTATTTGCCTACGCAGGCATTTCGAGATGGAGTCAATCCGTATTCGCTAGGTGTGTTGCAGCGTTACGAAATGGCGAGGCAAACGCCACTTTATTCGCCAGCCATTTTTATCTTACACCTGCCCTTGAGTTATTTGGGGCTGCCTGCGGCGGATGTTACTTTCTTCTGTGCTTCGACCCTGTTGATGGCTGGACTGTGTGGATTGGCTGTTGGTTGGGGGCGTTCCATTGAATCCAAACTTGCTCCAGAAGCGGCCGAGCACCGATCTTGGATTCCATTTTTATGTTTGACGTTGATTGCCTTATGCCTGTTGCTGCTTTCGCGACCGGGGCATGTGACACTATTCACCGGATACTTCACACTTGAATTAGTCTTTGGGACTGTCATTGCGCTGCATTACGCCGAAAAGCGACCTGGGGTTTCGGGGGTTGGGATTCTATTGGCGTCGGGCAAGCCAACCTATGTATTGCCGCTAATCATTGTGATGTTTGCGAGGCAGAATTTTCGAGCACTGATTTTCGGGGTCGGATTTTGCATCGTTGTTGGCGTCTCTGGCTTGGCATGGCTGGCATCGTTCAGTTCGTGGCAAACGGTACTTTCAGATATCCAACAAGGTCAAGCCAACGTCTTAAATGATCCCATTGAAATGCCAATCAACACTTGGACCCGAGTTGATATTGCGGGCTTGGTTGCAAAAGGATTTGGCTGGCATCCACCAGAGAAAATCTACTTACTGGCCATGTTTCCGCAGTTAGCGGTGGTCGCATTTTTCATAGGGCGAATCGCAAAATATGAACGCCAGCAACCATTGCATGCGGGCGTCTTGGGACCGTCGGCGATTATCGGTTTATTGGCGATCACTATCTCGATCTATCATCATGCCTACGATACTCTACTGGTTTTTGTGCCGATTGTGTCGTTACTGTTTTTCGCAAAGACCGCCCTGCCCTTACTGCCGAATAGGTATCGGTTTTTGGCGTTGGGGCTAAGCTTGGTTCCGATGCTAAACTTCGTTTCCACGAAGTCGGTCCGAGATAAATTGGATTTGGATCCTTACGGATTTGTTTGGCAAAGTATAACGATGATCAATGGAATCAGTTTACTGTTAGCTTTGGTCGTATTGATCATCGGCTACAGTCGAACGTATTCTGAAAGTGCAGTCGATGGTTCAGACGCTTGATGTCAAGTTTGGTCAGTCGGTTTTCGTTTTACCTCTAGCCCTTGGGATCGTATACAATTATGAAAGACGAACCAGTCAGTTGGACGACCGGTTTCGCACTTTCCATCTTTTGTAGAACGGAACCTATGACCGTTTCATTTCGACTTGCGGGTCGAACCTTGGTGTCATCCCTTGTAATGGTGCTTTGTTTTCAAGGGTGTCTTTGGCTAACGTTAGCATCTGCTACTGCCGCGGAGCTTGCGGCGAATTTACAGGGCCAGGAGCAAGGTCAAGCCTTGGCGAATAAGTTGCCCAATGTCGTTTTGATATTGGCGGATGACCTGGGCTGGCGTGATTTGGCCTGCACCGGAAGCACTTTCTATGAAACACCTAATCTGGATCGTTTGGCCGCTAAATCGATGCGATTCACTCAAGGCTATGCGGCTTGTCAAGTTTGTAGCCCTTCACGTGCGGCGATCATGACGGGGAAGTTTCCTGCCAGAATGAAAACCACAGATTGGTTTGGGGCGGCGGCAGGTGTCGAGTGGAAGCGAAACACAAAACTGTTGCCGGCAAGTTATGTTGCCCAATTGCCCCTGCAAGACGTGACGCTTGCCGAGGCATTTCGATCGTCAGGATATCGCACTTTTTTTGCGGGCAAGTGGCACTTGGGTGGCGCAGGTTCTTTTCCCGAGGATCACGGGTTTGATGTCAATATCGGTGGTCATCATCGCGGTAGCCCGCCGTCTGGCTTCTTTTCGCCCTATGGAAATCCAAAGATGACTGATGGTCCGGCAGGCGAATCATTGCCGATTCGTTTGGGGCAAGAGACCGCTGGTTTCATCAAACAAAATTCTGACCGTCCCTTCTTTGCAATGCTGTCGTTCTATTCGGTGCATGCTCCCTTACAGACTTCAAAGTCGCTGTGGGAGAAGTATCGAGAAAAGGCGGCCAGCTTGCAGCAACCGGATCGTCGCTTCATTATTGATCGCACTTTGCAGCCGGTTCGGCAAGTCCAAGACCATCCGCTCTATGCGGGAATGGTTCAGGCGATGGACGAAGCGGTGGGCCTGGTGTTGAAACAGTTGGAGGATTCGGGGTTGGAGAACCATACGATCGTGGTGTTCACTTCAGATAACGGTGGTGTGTCAGCGGGCGACGGGGTCGCTACCAGCAACTTACCGTTGCGTGGTGGCAAAGGTCGACAATGGGAAGGTGGGATTCGCGAGCCGTTCTTTATATGGGCTCCTGGTTTTAAACAAGGTGAGTGCTCCACACCGGTCATTGCGACAGATCTTTTTCCGACTTTGCTTGATTTGACGGGGTTGCAATTGTTGTCTCAACAACACGTTGACGGAGTAAGCCTTCGTCCGTTATTGGAGCGAAACAAGATTGCGGATCGAGACCTCTATTGGCATTATCCGCACTATGGAAATCAAGGCGGTGAGCCGTCGGCGATTATTCGACGTGGAGACCTGAAGTTGATTTATTACTTTGAAGACAAACGATCGGAATTGTATGATTTGAATATTGATCCCAGCGAAATGTTTGACTTTGCCAACGACCGAAAAGCAGAGTCTGACGAGCTAAGGGTTGCTTTGCTTAATTGGTTGCAGGAAGTTGAAGCCAACATGCCAACCACTAATCCTAATTATGACCCAGAGGGTTGGGCGGATGAAATGGAAAAGCTGAAGACCGTTCGCTTAATGAATCTAGAACGGCAGCATGCTGGTTTCTTAGACCCTAAATTTCAGCCCAATGCAAAATCCGAAAACGGAGGCTGGTGGGATCAGCCCAGTCGAAGTTCCAGTGGAGTTTCCGGCGAAAATTCTGAAAAGTAGTTTAGTCGTTCCTGGCCAGCTTGTTGTATCAGCTAGGGTGCAGGTGACTTTGGTCAGGTTCATGCGTCTTAATGCGAAGGTCGATTTTCTTATGGGGCTTGATGAGCGCGAAAATGTTGATTCCGCTTGGGTGACGCAAGAACCTATTGATGGGGCCGCGTTGCCATCACTTGTAGGCGTGCCCGAAGCGGGAGCCCACGTGTTGTTTCTAGGCACGGTCAGGCAGTTTACCGATTCGTCGAACACAGGATTTCATGACTTGGGAGATCCAGTTATGATCGATGGTCGACAAGTGATCCAGACCGTTGCACTTGAGTATGACTGCTATCCGGCAATGGCCCAGAAGGCGATGGCGGCGTTGTTGGCTGAAGCCCGTAGCCGTTGGGATTTGTGTCGCCAAGTGATGGTTCATCGCGTTGGACGATTAGAATTGTGTGAAACTGCGATTGCGATTGCCGTCAGTAGTGCCCATCGCAAAAATGCGTTCGCGGCAACGGAGTTCTTGATTGACCAAGTGAAGGTGCATGTTCCGGTTTGGAAAAGAGAGATCTTACCAGACGGTAGTGGGCATTGGATTCATCCCGGAGTACCGTCGCAACGTTAGTTCGTGAGCGCCGTAAAATAGCCTTGTGCGAATCGCCCTACGGTTCCTGTTATTGTTTGTTGGTTCATTGATTGCGTTCAGCGGGTGTTCGCAAAGGTTGCCATTTTGTTCTTTCGAGGGAATTAAAACGATGTGTCTTGAGTGTTGGAAACGGGTATGCGTTATTTCTTCGACGCTGATTTGCTTTGCAAATGTTGGCTTTTTGACAGCCCAAGAGGCGATTGGTTGGAAGTTGACAGAATCTCGTGCGGGCGTGATACAGGTTCAGGCCAACGCTGAATTGTTGACCGCATATCATGATCAAGGTTTTCGCAAGCCGATTTTGTACCCGGTCAATGGTCCTCAGCAGACAATGGTGATGCGTCATTATCCGGTCAAAAAAGGTGTCCCGGGAGAAGCGGTGGATCATCCTCATCATAAGTCGATTTGGTTTGCCCACGGGGACGTTAATGGAGTTAGTTTTTGGGATGAACAAGGAGAAATTAAGTCGATTGGCAAGCCCGTTCTTTCCCAGGATCCTCCCAGTATCGTTTCCCAGCACTCGTGGGAATCCGATGGAAAAGTGATTGCTACCGATACAACCAAGATCCGTTTTGGTGCGACCACGCAATCGCGTTCACTGTTAGACGATGGCTGGTGGATTGACTACCAAGTGTCTGTGCATGCGAGTGAAGGTGAATTGAAGCTGGGCGATACGAAGGAGGGGACATTCGCAATTCGCACGCATCCTAATCTTCGCTTGAAGAACGATCCCAAGCAGGGCGTCACCACTGCGGTCGGGCATGCCTTGAATTCAGCTGGGCAAACTGATCTGCAACTGTGGGGGCAGAAAGCGACGTGGGTCGCGTACTCGGGGCAGATCGATCAGGTTGATGTGACTTTGGTCATGATGGACCATCCAACCAATTTGCGTTTTCCAACCACCTGGCATGCTCGTGAATACGGATTAGTTGCAGCGAATCCTTTTGGCTTATCGTATTTTCAAAAGCAGCCAAAAGGTGCTGGCGACTTTATTATACCCAAAGGAGGTCATTTAGAGTTTAGGTATCGCTTAGTGATATCGCCTGGCACTTTGACTGCGCCGCAGATCGACCGCTTGTTTCAAGAGTTTGAAGCCGAATGAACTTGCGGCGAAGATCAGTATGCTTGCGTTAATATGATGAAGCGTTGCTGTAAAGACTTATGCAAAATCAACCCACTGTCCTTCGATTAATTTTTGGTGGGGCGAAAACTTTGCCTTATAATTAAGGCTGCGGCAATCGGCTACGAAGTAGCCTAAGTACAGATACTTGATTCCCAACTGCCTGCAATAGTCGATTTGATACAGAATCGAATAGGTTCCCAAGCTTAGTTTGGCCACGCTGGGGTCGTAGTAGGTGTAAACGGCGGATAAACCGTCCTGGCCTTGATCGCAGATTGCGATTCCAACCAGTTGATCACTTTGGTAGTAGCTGATTTCGAAACTGTTAAAGGCTGAGTTCACAAAAGTGAATTCGTATTGTGAAGTCGGAATCTCTCGTTCCTCGGTCCAGCCTCGCCAGTGCGAGTGCCGATTCAATAGTTCGATTCGTGGACGGTCGCATTTGGGCGCACCGATGGTTGCGGTTAAGGCTGCTTGCCCCTTATTCCAAATCCTCCGATGACTCTTGGTTGGTTGGAATTTCTCAATCTCCAAACGCAACGAAATGCATTCCTTGCATCCATGACAGTCCGGTTCGTAAACCAGGCTGCCATGCCGCCGCTGACCTTCATGCAATCGCTGATCAAATTCTTCCTTGCTCCATGGTCGTTGAGGCAACCAATAAATCAAACGTGCTTGGCGATTGGGCAAGTACGGGCAGGGCATCGTACTTTCGTCGACCCGCAAGTCAGTGATCAATGGAAATTGGCGGTGCATGTCTCTTGCAACCAGAAGAATGAAGTCTAGGGTGCCGACAAAATGAATCTACGACAAGGCGACGCCCGAAATGGACCGTACCTATTATGGTCGACCGGCAAGCTGACTGCAAAACGTCCACGTTGTATCCCAAGTCTGTTCGACCCAGAACGACCAGTGGTCACCGAGTTTGCCGCATCAGAGGGTTCAAATTGACGAAATCAAAATGCGTCAACCTGCGGTTGTTCGTATTGGTCGAAGTCGTTAAAGCGTTCTGGGGCGCGATCATCAAATCGTGTGTAATCGCGCTGCCAGATCAATTCAACGTCGCCGGTTGGACCATTTCGCTGCTTCTCGATAATGATCAGCGCCTGGCCTTTTAGGTCTTCAGCATCAGGGTCACCTTTTCGATAATACTCTTCGCGATGGACAAACATCACGACGTCAGCATCTTGTTCGATTGCGCCTGATTCCCGCAAGTGACTAAGTTTGGGTCGATGGTCACGAGAGTCTTCGGCTTGGCGATTTAATTGGGCTAGACAAAGGATCGGGACCTTTAGTTCACGAGCCATACCCTTAAGTCGGCGCGCGATTTTGGCCACTTGTTCCTGGCGAGGGTCCGAGGGATTGTCTGGTTCAATAAGTTGCAAATAATCGATCACAATCAATCCCAAGCGGTTGTCCGATTGCCGTTTGACTCGTCGACCTGCGGCTGCGATTTCAGAAACAGTTCGCGAGGGCGAATCATCAACAAAGAGGGGAGCGGACGCAACTTGTCCCGCTGTCATGGTCAGCTTTTTGCGCTCTTCGGCCGACAAGCTTCCGTTCCTAAGTTTGTGTCCGTTGACCCGCGCCTCGGAGCACAGCATCCGGTCGATCAATTCGTTTGCACCCATTTCCAAACTGACAAATAGGGTCGGTTCGTTCTGTCGAATGGCGACGTTGGCCGCAACATTCATCGCGAAGGCGGTCTTACCCATACTAGGCCGTGCCGCTAGGATCAACAGCTCATTCTCGCGGAAGCCCCCAGTCATTTCATCCATCTTCGCGAAGCCGGATTCGACAAAGCCTTCTAAGTGTTTACCTGCCATTCGCGCTTCGATGCGGTCCATCACTTCATGGAGGATTTCCTTCATTTGCTTCAGCGAATTGCTGCTGCGATTATCCAGAATGCTAAAGATCTGTTGTTCGGCCTGGCTAAGCGCATCTTTGGGAATCACGTCGGGTTGGTACGCCGTGTTTAAGATATCGGTGCTGGCCGTGATCAAACTGCGGAGCGTTGCCTTGCTCCGGACGATTTGGGCATAGTAGTCCGCATGCGCGGCGTTGTTGACCGATGTGATCACTCGCGCAAAATACCCGGCGCCGCCGATGGCATCGTATTTGCCTTTGGACTTTAATTTCTCTCGCAAGAGGGTTGGGTCGACCTTTTGACCTTCGGCCATGCATTCCAAGATAGCTTCATACATCACTCGATTGGCTTCATCGTAGAAGTCGTCGGGGCGGACGATCTGAATGATAGTGTCCAAAACATCAGGCATCAAAATCACTGAGCCAAGCACCGCAATTTCAGCCTCTTGGTTGCACGGCATTTGCCTACCGATGCTGTCTTCAGGTGACGGCCGTTCATTCCATTTTTCGAACTTCTTTGATTTCTTCATCATTTGAATCTGACTCCTTTCCTTTCCAATATGCACGTTCGAACGAAAATGTAAACCAATGCTATCAAGAGATCGCAATGAGTCCAGCAACCGCGAAAAAAAATGCAGCAGTTCGAAGTTCTCGAACTACTGCATAACATGCTAACAAATTTTATTTCGCAACGGCTGCCTGCGAATCAAAACCCACTTGGGGGGCCGGTCTTTTCTGATTTACCCAACTACAGTGTGGCTGAGGTTGATCCAGAAAAAGCAAACGGGCTTAGGAGAACACAAATACTGCAATGACCGCCTCTTGACCGTTCACCAAATAGACGGAATTTTTAAAGCGACCGTTGGCCAGCAAGCGTCTAGCTTAAGTCAGCGTCTGCATTGGCTGTTGGAACCACCCAAACTTTGACTTCAGATTCAATGTCGTTGTGCAAACGAACTTTAACTGTGTAAAGACCGACTTCCTTCAAAACACCTTCCAAGCGAATTTGATCGCGAGTCAGATCGAAGTTCAGTGCCTTTAATGCAGCCACGATGTCGATGGCAGTCACACTACCGTACAATTGGCCTTCGTCGTTCGCGTTGGATTCGATGGTGACGCTCTGCTTAGACAGTTCAGCGGCCATGTCGTTCAAGTGACGCAAACGAGTCTTCTCGATTGCAACCAATTTCTCTTTGTGTTTTTCGACCATTCGCTTGTGATGGTCAGTCGCTAGAGTCGCCAGACCCTGAGGAATTAGATAATTTAAAGCGTGGCCTGGACGTACCTCAACCACATCGCCTTGCTTGCCCAAGTGATCTACCGATTGGATCAGCAAAAGTTCGATGCCGCCATTGGCGCCACGCGGCAGTCGCTTAAATCCCTTGACCGAACTTCGACGCTTCTTCGCTTTAACATGAGGCATTTCAAATTCCACTATTTACAAATTCTGAGGACAACTTTGATGGAATCACCCAGAAACTTGGCATTCTATCTAATGTTATTTTGTATTCAAAGACTCGCCACTATCATTGCAGGCGAAGTCATTCTTCATCTATTACGGTTTCACAACCACTCTTCTTCGCAAAACGGCCGCAAAGGCCATCAGGTAATCCACCTTAAAACGGAATTTCGTCGTCCGGCATCGATTCTTCTACAACTGAATCTCCGCTGCTTGACGCCCCACCGTAACTGCTGCCTGGGCTTCCGCCCGAACCACCACCAGTAGAACGCCCGCCCAGCATCTGCATCCGCTCAGCCACGACTCGCAACTTCGAGCGTTTTTGACCTTCTTTGTTTTCCCAAGAATCCAGTTTCAACCGACCTTCAATCAAGATCGATGAACCCTTGCTCAGGTACTCGGCGGCCACTTCGGCTAGGCGACCCCACAAAATGATATCGACAAACGTAGCTTCGTCTGTCCATTCACCGTTCTTTTTGACCCGATCATTAACGGCTAAACCTACATCAGCCACTGGAGTCCCCTGAGGAGTCTTCTCCAACTTAATGTCGCGGGTCAAATTTCCTAACAAAACCACTCGATTGAAACTAGCCATCTTGCCCTTAGCTCCTTTTACGGTCACGCCACATCGGCATACTGCCCAGTTGCATGAGTCATATTTAACGAAGACCGCTCGTCCTGCGCTCCGTTCCGGATTCTTCAATGCATGATTTGAAGGCATCATTTGAAAGCATGGCTCGCAAATAAACACCTCAGACTACGCGTCGGCTTCAACTCCGATTGGATCAATCTTGCGCGTTTCTGGCATCGGTTTTTCGCCGCGTGCCATCGCTACCAAGGTTTCCACAAGACGTGGATCAATCTTGATCGCTAAGTGCCGGAGAATCGGATCGGTAATGACACATTCACGGCTAACCTTGGAAAGATCAGGACCAGCCATTTCGATGTACATCAACCAATAGACGCCCTTGCGGTGACCTTCGATTGGGAATGACAAACGTTGTTCGTTCCACAAGCGACTGGCAAGTACTTCACCACCACATTTTCCAACCATGGCTTTAACCATGTCAGCCATGCCGGCAGGATCCTTCGCATAAGCGTTAGGGTCCAAAATCAACATCAATTCGTAAACGTTATTGGCCAACGTTCAAACTCCTCAGTCGTTACATGCAACGAAAACGGTTATCTGTTAAATTCAAAAAGAATACCTTTACGTCACAGGTATCCCATAATCAAAGTGCGTTTGCTATCGGTGGCAACCCAGGCCAAATTGGCTGAGTAAGCACCAAGCGACAAATGCCATTGCGACAAATGCCATTGCGACAAATGCCATTGCGACAAAGGCCATTGCGACAAATGCCATTGCGACAAATGCCAT
>JBDNHU010000305.1:0-3158 GCA_041688615.1 Mariniblastus sp.
AATGCTGTTGAAGGAATTAGAAGTTGGTCCAGAATGGAATGTCAGCATCATCGGAACTGACATCAGCAGCAAAGCGACCGAGAAAGCCAACTTGGGAATCTATCCCGCACACGAAATTAAACGCGGTCTGGATAACGCTCGCTTGTTTCGCTTTTTCCAACGGGTTGAAAACCAGTGGCAAGTTGTACCCGAACTGCAGAAGTGGTGCCAATTTACGACACACAACTTGGTTGAAAGCAGTTTCAATCGCGGTCCATTTGATCTTATCCTCTGTCGCAATGTCTTGATCTATTTCAATGCAACCACAAAACGGAAAGTCGCTCAATTGTTGACTCAATGCTTGGACCCCGAAGGCTACTTGATTGTGGGCGGAAGCGAAAGTCTGGTTGAATTCGGCCCAGAATACTTACCTCATTCTCATTGCGGTGGAGTGTTCTACCAACCAAAACACCAACGTCCCAAATTTGTTTGAGCCCCACCCAAGGCTTTATTGATCCATTCCAAGATTTTCGTCAACATCAGGTCAACGTTCACGACTAGAAGCCTGTGCTGGAGTACGAAATGGATACCAATCCCAGGTTTCGCCGCACATGTCTTGCAATTAAAGATTCGCAATTAAGGCCCGCCCCCAAGATCACCTAGGATCCAACAGCGTTTCCATTGGATCGTCTTTCAACGCACGCACTCAGCGCCTGGTACGCTTGAAAGCCTTCGTTCATCAGGTCTTTCCACTTCTCTGGCGTTTCACTCTTGCCCGGCCGAAACAAGATCAACTGCGACTCACCCACTGCGAAATGGATATCCTTCTTGGTGCAGAAGAAGTTTATCAACTCCTCGTCGAAGAAACTTCTTACCGCGTCTTCGGTCTGCGACTTCAAGATGAACGTCTTTGAAAATTCTGGATGCTCATCAAAATCAATATCTTGCATCCCAAAAAATTCACCAATCTTGAAGAAAAAATGTTCGGGTTGCAGATCAAATTCAGGCGCTGTCATGTTCGGGGAACTCATCGACACCATGGTTTGACTCCAAGTGTGACTATTCTTTCCACCGCCAGTCGTGTATCGATAATCGAATATCTTGATGGCGGCAAATTCGGTCTCACCGGACAACTGATTCATTACCACCTTGCTGCGGCCCATGCCAAATGCCGGTAAATGCAAAAGTGGACCCAAGGATTCGAAAAGCGGTTTGGCTTCGAAGCCCAGTCCCAACGATTCAGCCAAGCCCTCGATCGCTTCTCGACGCTTCTTCGCCTGCACATATGAAATGTACATGATGGTACCGACCAACGCGATCACACCGCCAAAGACCAACACAATAATCCAAGTATCATTCATATTCGCACCACGCAATTGATTGCCCTACAGTTTTCAACAGTGGTTATTGTAGCCTGATTGAAAAACCAATCATAGTATTCGAGTTCCCAACAGATTGGTCGAACAAATTTCGAACGCAGCCAAACCAACACGACCAACACGACCAAATTCGACAAACAATTGCCTTGAAAATTTGTCCACCCGGTGACTCACTAGATGCCACACAAGGCAAGTGAAAATCGGTCAGGTAGCTCAAGACTTCTGATCGAAAGAGTGACCGGGACAAAGCAGCGTCCATGAACGAACGCACAACAAACTCAACCCGCTTGCCAAGTACCTGACATGTTGCGTCGACCAAGAAGTTTTAGACGATGTTCGTCTGACGCCTGTTCTTGGGTACCCAATAAGTGCCCCATTGCTGACGTTCTAGTAGAGCTTGGTAGGTTGCGTAAGCGTCGGTCATCAAGGCCTTGATTTCAATAGGTTCCAAGATTGCCCGGGGATGTACTAAAAGAAACGCCGTCCGAGTGCATTCGAAACGGATATCTGTCGCTTGGCAAAAGAAGTCCAACAGTGGCGTGTCAAATATCGCTCAAGCACCCTTGGGTTCATTCGACTGCAGCACATACAGGCGTGAAAATTCAGGATGCTGTGGGAAGTTAATGTCTTGATCGCCCAACCATTCACCAAAAATAGGCAACAGGCCCTCGGGGCGAATCTGGCGTGGAATTAACTGCATTCGCGAATATCACCGCTACCACGGTTTGTCGCTGCCAAGAACTTCTTCCCAAGGTCTTCACTTGGTACTGGTGATCGAAAATCTGCAGCTTTGCCGAATCAGTTTGACCGTGCAGCACGTTGACAAATCTTGCATCGTCCATTTTTCGCAATAGCGGTGCGGTGGAAATAGATCCAAGTTCACCAACCTAAACACTGGACTGAAATTGAAAGCCTAATTCGTCCGCCAACTGACGCATCTTTGCTTGGCGGTCATTAGTGCGAAACTGTTGAAATCATAGATTGCCTGCCACAAGTAAAACGCCAATCGTCGCAGCGGCAGCAATAATGAAAGTTGGGTCCATGATTTGGGCTCGTTTTACACAGGAAGGCAATCACGAATCTATTTTGGCTTCCCAACACTTAGCTTCAGCCAGATCGGTAATCGAATTTCACCCCGAAAGCTAACCAAGATTATTTCTGCAGCAGTGTAACCATCCACACCAATGGTGCAAACGACGCAGGAACGACTTTGGCTTGTCTTTACCGCTGTTAAATGCCAGTACTTACCGCCCGCACAACGGCAGCGAATTCTATTTAGAGTTGTCCCCACAATTTCCGCGAACCCGTTGGGAGACCAAAGTGTCCTCAAGGGTACGGGCCCAAAGCAAAACAATGCTGCCCAACTTCTTTGAACCTCACCGTTGCTTTGAACATATATCCGCACATTCGATTCTCTAGAATTTTGTCACGAAGGTTCAGTTTGATGTTTCCCCTTGGTTAAAACTGCTATCGCTTGCTGCCTACGGCTCAAGCACAGAATTTCTCACCCAAATCAGAGTTGCTCGCCAACCCCCTAGACCCCCACAAACTGCTTTGGCTATCGATTGCTTTGGCTATCGATTGCTTGGTGTCACCAAACGAGCGCCTCCTGTTTGGTGCAACAGGGTCTAATTGTGCGACATTTGACAGCTTACAGCGTTCTCCAATCAACGGCATTGCAAGATCGGTTCGGCCCCGCCTTGCCCAGTGCCAATGGTTGAATGCGATTGCATTTTTCGCTGTCAAAACTTGCCACCATCTAGCGACGACTTTGGGAATCCCGTCTACAATAATCCTCAG
>JBDNHU010000306.1:0-25168 GCA_041688615.1 Mariniblastus sp.
AGACATAAAAGTAAGTAGGAATCGCGGCTTCAAAATCATTATCCGATGCGATAATCAGTGTATCTTTTCCGTTCTTGGATTTAGGTCCCAGGGTTAAGCCTTCGATCTTCTCGGGCATCGCTTCTCCTGACAAACCATAATCAGCGTCTAGCAGATCTAGGAATACGGTTTTGGTAACGGGTTTGACATCGGCAGGTAGCTTGCCTTTGATGGTTTCATATTTTGAAACATCGGTTGCACCATTGATGTTGATTTTTGTGATTCTCTTGTATTGGGCTTCTGTGCCGGCTTCTCCGTCGCGTTCGATCACCAGAAATTCACCATTTCCGATACTTAGAATTTCATTCAAGACATTTTTTTGGTCGTCCAGCACATAAACAAATTCCTTCGATTCACCGCTTCGGGAATTAGCCATTAGCATTCGAACCTTGTCACCAACCCCTTTGTCCGAGGCAGACATTTTGTCGCAATCTTGAATAAGCGGACTTTGCAGCACCGTTATTCGCCATGGACCGCCATCGATCATCGCGATTCCTTCAAAGCCTTTGTTACCTTGTCGACCGCTGGCGTTATTTCTGTTCTCTTCCTGCTTGGTCAAGCCAGGCTTTGAAATTTGATAACGCTTTGGGACCGCATGTTCTTTAACCAATTTGCCATTGGCCGCGAATTCTAGAACCCGAGGGCCATATTCCTCGGATACGATCAAATTGCCAGATTCCATCAGCCGAATTCCTTCAGGATCTAAACGTGATGCTCGATTGGCGGTCGCCTCAAAAGCAGATGCATCGCCAGGGAAACCGCGACCTTCGGTGTCGGTCAAGGCAATGGTGCTAAGAATCTTGGTCGACACTTCTTTCGAGTTGACGTCCCAATCGATTTCGATCTTGTGGAATCGGCAGTCCCATTGCACTGCTCCGTCTTTAGGGCCCCGATCGCCCAACGCCAAAAATGTATTTCCTTCACCCGAGTATTCCAGCGCGGAGATGCCACCAAACTGGTTGCATGGGGTACCGTCTTCGGACTTGTCTTGGCGACCTGACTTGTCCAATAAGGTGCCTGCAACGATTCCAACACCGATCAGCGTTGGCTTGCTGGTAATGGCGATCTGGGCGTGAAGCGTGGTGGGCGGAATAAGGCTTAGCAAACTAAGTCCGGTCATCAAGTAAAGTGATTTGTTCATTATGGATCTATGTTCTCGATTCAGATATGCCAACAATGTGCTGAGTGGATAAAAAAATAGCCGCAGACTCTTGTCCTGCGGCCATTTGATTCACTGGTAGGATCCTAGTCAGATGTCACCAAGCGTGATTAATCTTCTAGCGATAAAACTTCTTTGCCCGAACGTGTGCAGGCGGCAACAAAAGCATTCGTATTCACGTCTTCGCTAACGAAACGAGTAGAGCCGTCGCCCATGACAAATGATGCTCCGCCAATGTGGAAGCTGTAAACTTCGCTAACGTTAATGGCATTGATCATCGTGGGACCATATTTTTGTAAACCGTCAGGTGTGGCACCGTTGATGCTGAATCCACAATCTGGATCGGCCCAACCCGTTCCATCCGTTGGAACATAGCGACCGTTGAATTCAACAACTTTGTCATCGTCATAAGCGGCAAAGTCGGCCATGGTCATCGGGTGACCATTTACCCAAACTTCGGGTTGACCGGCAGCCTCACCCAACATGAATGTGTTGGACAAACCGTCGGTGACGTTTGCAATTCGATTCTTAACCCACTTGCCAAGAATACCAGCAGCGGCGTTTGCTCCAGGATACGGAATTCCTAGTACGTCTGTGTAAACTTTCTTCTTAACTTCATTGATCGAACCATAGTCACCAGGTGCGGCGCCAATTACGTGAAATTCGTCACGTTGATCTTGGCTGACCGAAGAAGGACACAGGAACGCTGTTGTCTTGGTTTGGATAACAGTCAAATTGTTTGAATTTGCGTTGTCGAACCAAGGTTGCTTGAAATTGTAAAGATCAGCCAAGTTGCCTTGCTCGATGTATGGCAAAATCACGGTGGACCATGACTGAGTTGATGTCACAGCCGAGCCAGAATTCGCGGTAATGCCACTTGGGATCATCAGGTCGTCTGGTGCGGTGCGGCTAGGAGGAAACGCGCCTTTGGCACTTTCGTAGTTCATCAAGGCTAGGCCTAGCTGTCGCATGTTATTCTGGCATTGGGTGCGACGGGCTGCGGCCCGAGCCATTTGAACGGCCGGCAACAAAAGGCCCATCAAAATGCCGATGATTGCAATAACAACCAAAAGCTCAACCAAAGTAAAACCTGTTCGAGATTTTCCTGTGCGATACAAGTGCGTCATCCTTTATTAAGTTCGAGGTTGAAGCGAAGCAAATGCTTTAAGTAAAAGCATAAAAGCTTCGCGATCTAAAACGAATTTTATGAAGGGATTGTGAAGTTAATATGATCGAAATGTTAATATTTAATGAAGGCAAGGCTGGGGCTGAGTTTGGTTGGCGTGTGAAAAATCAGATCCAAATTGGGTTTTGAATGAAAATCAGCGGCTAGGCAAGAAGATTCTGGGTTTTTGGCGTGATTCATTTTCGGATTGAAATCGTTGAGTCAACGCTAGTTGTGTTAGAGCAAAAGTATTGGTTAAACGGCGGGCAAATGCGAATTAGAAGCGATTGATTTGGAACTAGTTGTACTTTGTCTATTCGACCAGTCGAGTCGTTAAACAACGAACAAGGGGTGTGAATACTTCGACTGTCAAGGACGGCGTACCATGGGTTTTTTTCAGCTCAACGATCCAAGGCCAATGCTGCGGATGAGGTGATCTCCAGAATCAACAGCAAGCTAAGCCAGTTGGAAGCGGAATTAGCGTCAATTAATTCCGCCCATGCAACTATTGAATTTAGTCCCGACGGCACGATCATTGATGCGAACGATATTTTTCTTTCGTTCATGGGGTATTCACTAACCGAAATTACGGGCCAACCGCATTCAATCTTTGTGGATCGGGTCGAGGCTAAGTCGGAAGAATGTCGTGGGTTTTGGGCAACACTCCGTCGGGGGCAAGCTCAAGTTCGCGAGTTCAAACGAATCGCAAAGGACGGCCGAGAAGTTTGGATCGCAGGATCCTATCTGCCGATCTTGAACGATGAAGTTAAAGTGGTAAAGGTTGTCATGCACGCCTCAGATATTACCGCAGAAGTTGAAAAGAAGCACAATCAATTGGCCCAGTTAGAGGCCATCAATCGTTCCCAAGCTGTGATCAGCTTTGATCTTGATGGGACGATTCTTCACGCGAACGACAATTTTCTACAGGCAATGGGTTATTCATTAACCGAGATTCGTGGGCAGCATCATCAAATTTTTGTAGACCCCAGCGAACGCGCGACGGAAGATTACCGACAATTCTGGAAGTCGTTGGGGCGAGGAGAGTACAAAGCAGGTGAATTTAGGCGTATCTCCAAGTCGCAGAAGGAAGTTTGGATTCAGGCGTCCTACAATCTAATTCTGGATACCAACGGTAGATGCCACCAAGAATATTGAGAAATCCGTGACTGAGATTCAAAGCAATATCGCTCGGGTTGTCTCTTCGACCACGAATATTACCGAAAGTGTTTCAGACGTAAATGTAAACATGACCACCATCGCTGCGGCCGTCGAGCAACAATCGGGTACCATGCGTTCGCTAAGCGAGACAGCGAACCAACTGCGAGATTGACGACAGGGAACAGTCGTATTTGGTGATTGAGTTAGCAGGATTATTTAAAACGAATCCCAAGCGGCCATCTTGCGGGGACACTCTTAAGAGGGCTTGGGGTTGGTCGTGTTGCCAAGTTCCTAGTCTATCGATTCAGAATCAATTTCGCGACGCGGCCGGCAGACATAAATGCCCCTTGAATCGAACCGGTATCTAAGAAGTCTCCGCATTGATAAAGGCCGTCTTGAATTCGGGCATCTTTTTGCACAGGTGAGAGGTGCGGCGGATTTTGTCTAGGAAGTGAGTAAGGGACCGAATAAGTTTTTAAGTGACGGCAGTCTTTTAGCTCTGCACCAAACCATTGACTTAATTGACTTTTCACGGCTTCTGTTAAGTTGTCGCCATAAAGAGCGTCGGCATTTAGCACCGAGACGGAAATCAGTGACTGGCCTTGGGGTGCATAACTGGAAGCGACGGAACTGGGAATGCACATGTTGCTAATAGGCCCCTGCCCCGAACCATTTAGTATCAACGTGCGATTCGCAAAACTGGTTTTCGCAGCAGCAAAATAAAGGCATGTCACTCCATTCCAAGACTGGTCCTCCGCTGGTTTACCCCCCCGGTTTCCTAATAAGTACTTGGTTGTAGGCGCAGGCGTTGCTAATACGATGTGGTCAGCCTCTAGTTGCTGGCCGTCGGCTAAAGTGACTATGCCAGTTTGAACATGACTGACGGGTGTGTTGAGACGAATGGAGTCGGAGGGCAAGGCACTGGCCAGTTGTCTGGGAATTTCACCCATCCCTTTTTCGGGCAATGCCACATTACCGGCGGAGAACATTTTGAAAACAAATTCAAACATGCGGCTGGACGTTTCAAGTTTGTCCTCCAAAAATACTCCACTAAGAAATGGGCGAAAGAATGATTCGATAATTGTTGGTGAAAAGCCTCGGTTGCGAATCGCCTGGAGGGTCGTCGTTTCCGGGCGATCATAGATTTCTTCTAATGAACGTCCCAACAGCTGGTTTTTTAGTTTCAAGATTCGTAGTTTGTCACCGATCGTGGCCAAGGGCGAAAATAAAGTCGACAATGCATGTTGAGGTTGGCGTAGCGGGTCGGCAAAACGGTACCATCGATTGTTCTTTTGAATCAATGCACCTGGATCAAACGGTTGCAAATTCAACGCGTTATAATCCAGCACGCTTTGGGCTTCGGGATACGCGGTCAATAGCACCTGAAATCCGTGGTCCAAAAGGAAACCATCCACCTGGTCGGTTTGGACGCGGCCGCCGATTCGATCGCTGGCTTCCAGGATTTGGCATTCAATTCCAGCTTCGCTAAAATGTTTTGCACAGCATAGTCCGGCCAAGCCAGCACCAACGATCAGGGTTTTGGGTTCACTCATGTGATGAAGTCAATAAGTTAAAAAGGGGAAAGATCGAATCTAAAACTTTTAGTTTATTCGGGTTCGACTGATGAGATCGTTATTCCAAAGGTCATCCGCACAGTCGGCCCAAGTCAAACCATCTTGGCTTGACTAAAAAAGTTCGCGTTGCAGGGGGGCGATCACCTGAGTTTTGGGTTGCAGTGAACCAAGTATTCGTCCTGCAGCAGCCATACCACTTAAAAAGGCGCCTTCAACGCGACTGCCCTTCGCCCAATCTCCGCAAGCAAAAACGTTCATTTGATCATCGAAGAAACAACCCTCATCCGAAGCTGTCTCGGCAATAGAATACTTCCAACGGTGAGCCATCTGAAGCCCGGGTGTGATCGGTTTCAGGGCTGTCGCAAGCCAAAATCGATTGAGCAACTGTTTGGCAACTTCAGCCGCAGGTTGATCCCAGTTTTCCTGCGTCCAGCTAGGTTGTGCGTGTAGAACCAACGTCTCTAGACTGTCGTTGCGACCAGGTTTTGTGCTATTGCGGGCAGCCCAAGATAGCACCGAATCGTGAACGAAGGCTCCACCCCAATCCACAGGCAGCGGTTGTTCCAAAGCGATCATCGCGGCCCAACAGGGTTGCATTTTTAGTGAAGCAAAGTGGTGGGTCAGTCCGGGGAAGTTTCGTAAGATCACAGCGGTCTGTTCTGCGGGTGCCGACACGATCACTTTGTCAAATGGGCCATGCAGGGTATCAGTTAAGGTATCAGTTAAGCTGTCAGTTAAGCTGTCAGTTAAGGTATCAGTCTGGTAGACAAGGTTTAAACCTTGGGGACCTTGAGTGACGGAAGTTACTTGAACCTGCCAATGAACGTCAAGATCCGTAGCCAAGTGCTTTCCAATGGCGTTCATGCCAGGCACACCCACGAATCGATCGATCGGTCGAGATTCCGATTCAACGCGGCCATCTTTCAAAACAACCAACTTCACTGGTCGCTGCGCGTTGGGCGTCCCTTGCACCCATTTTGCCGCGATACCTTGTTGGGTCCAAGCCTCTAGATAACGCAAGAATCTGGGATCTCTCGCCGTGAAATACTGAGCTCCATGATCGAATTGAATTCCATCATCGGTTCGACATGTCGACATGCGACCACTGACTCCGCGACTTTTTTCGAAGACGGTGACTCTCAGTCCGTGATCGGCCAGTGTCCGAGCCGCGAATAGACCGGCCATCCCTGCTCCGACCACCGCCACGGTTGGAATCGGATCGAAGCGAGGGGTGGAAACCTGCCGTTGATAGCCGCCAACGTCAAGACGTGCAGCGTGAAGAGCGGTAGGACGAGGCCGGACTGAGCCAAGTATCTCCACCTCGGGTTGGAAAGGCCGATCAAATTGCCCCAGGCACCATAGCAGGCCACCATAGGATGCAGGGTCGCGACCATCTAGTGCATATCGATGATTGAGATCAATCATCAATTCTAAAGCGACTTTCGGATCCTTGGTCCACTTTAGAAACGCTTTGCCCCAGGTCATGCGAACGTTGTTATGCAGTTCGCCTTGCCGAATTAGCGATAACTGAGCGGCATTCCAAAACGCATCATCGGTCTGGCCACGAGCCAGGGTTTCCCAATCGTAGATAGTGTCGCGATGATCGTGATGATGTGCTTGTAACGTTTGTCGAGCCCAATCGGGAAGCGCCGACCATTGGTCATGGTCGGGTCGATGGAAACAAAAAGCGTAGGCAAGTTCACGCCAAATCAGCAGTTCATCTAAGAACTTTTCAGCTCCCGCTGCTTGAATTTCAGCCGCCTCGCGAGCCAATCGCATGGGAGACACCATGCCATAATGTAGGTATGCCGACATTCGACTGACGCCGTTTTCAAGCGGGTTGTTCCGCCGTTTTGCATAACCTTTGAATCCCGATCTCTTGAATTGATTCCAGCGATCGTAGCCGGCCGTTGAACCGCCAGTCGTGTCCACGACGGGGGCAACCCCATGGTCAATTTGACATTGGCTTACCAATTGGGCAAGGTTGGCTTTTTGCAGATCGATCGAATGAAACGGCAATGTGGACAGGTCGAAAGGAGTCGGCGTGATTGTGGAATCCGGCCAAGGTTTGCCAACATTATCACGATAGAATTTTGCCGTTGCGCTTCGGAATTCGAACGCGCGAGTGAATGCCTTACCAACCGTTTGCATCGGTGCCACACACGCGCAGTCGACACAGAGAACCGTAGGTTCAGAACCATCTTTCGGCAATTGAGCGATGAGCCGATTTAGGAAATGTCGCGGTGGATCAACCGGCATGTCTTCGGTGATCACAACCGCAGCGGTCTTAGCCAATTCCACCAAGGGTTTTCTGCTGCCCAGAGTGGGTAGGCCTGCATTCGTAGGTATTGATGTGCCGCTTCCTTCGCGACTAGGGAATCCGTCGTCGGTTTCTAAATAGAAGGCATAGGAAATATTCGCGGCCGCCAGTTCGGCTTGTACCTCACGGGCTGCCTGCAGAATAAATGTGTGGTGCCGATCGGATGCATAGGGATATCGTTGACTAAGTCCCTGGTAAACCAACAGGGGTAGATTCATGCGATGGGCAATCTCGATTGCCACGTCCAGTGCTGGGTTCTCTTGGGTTCGCAAGGCGGAGCGCATCCAGTAGAGAACGCAAGCGAATCCCTGGTAGCGGCTGGCCGTTGCCTCAGGATACGACTGGTTCCCAGCCGCTTGGTCGGTTGCATTTACCCATCGGGTTCGCGATTGCAAGTGAATTGGCAAGGCTTGGATCAAAGGATGCGGCATACGAATGCTTATCAAAATGGGTCGAGGCGATGGGCGGGCAATTTGCAGAACTTTACTGCAGAACCAGTTCGAAAATAGGGGACCGCAACGATTCAACCAAGACAACCAGAACGATGACCCCACTCACCGTCTGAGGTAACCTGAAAACCAGTGAATTGGTCTGTTACTTTGACAACGAGAATTCGGTAATTAGCAATTCATACATGCAATCGAGTTCTTGACCGTCGCCGATTCCAGCAGAAATCGCCTGACCAATTTTCTGACGGGCAATTCTGTAACTAGAAATTCCGTAACTAGAAATTCCGTGACTAGAGATTCCGTGACTAGAGATTCCGTGACTAGAGATTTTGTGACTAGAGATTTTGTGATTGGCAATCTCGGTTGCTTGTTCCATCGTGGGCAACCAAATCATGGCAGATTTTAAGGTTTCCAACGACCCGAAGTACTCGACAAAGCATGGGAAGTTCAAGAAAAAGTAGACCCTATCTTGAAACGGCGATTTTGGGCGGATCGTTCTCTGCGGATCCCAAGCGTATTGCCCGATTCTGGGTTCCCAGGGCAACCCAGCCTGCTTTAATTGCTTCGCCAGTCGCAGTTGGTTTGAAGTAAACATGAGATCAACGTCCGGAAATTGAGTCGCGAATGCGGGTAATCCCTGTAACCGTATGCCGATCAAAGCCAGTTCGACTTCGCCCAGCCAGCATAACCATACGATCAAGGGAAACCGGAAAAGCAATATGAAATTCACAAGTCAGGAAATTGAGACCGCCCAGCGTTTGAAGGAAAAGGGCTTGTACTGGCAACCCAGCGTGGGGCACTTTGTCTGGGACCAAGTGGATTTGATGAAGTGTGAATCTCCATTTCATGACATGGTGTTTTACATCTTGGATTTGAAGCACTTTTTGCGCCGATCCAAGACCATTGAACGACTACAGCAGGACCTGTGTTGGCTTCCCACTTGGTACGATGCCAGGCAAATTCTGCGGCACCAAGGGGTGACCGACGCTCAGGTGCAGTCGCAACTGGTCGATTCACGAGCGATCGAACTTGGCAGCGAACGGCTTTGTCTCTATCAAATGATTGAAGCAACGCTAGGTCCAACTCAAGTGGATTCAAACAGCCAACCGATCGCCGCTGTCTGATCCTGCGATCGTGCAGTCCCGGTGTTGCGAGCGATGTTTCGGATTGTGAAACGAAGGCCAAGAAAACTAGGTTGCGGTAACTGATTCTTAGGAGAATGAAAATGAGTCACTTTGTAATTGCTGGCGGAAGCCACGGTATTGGTTTCGAATTAACCAAGCGATTGGTTGCTGCGGGGCACCAAGTCAATGTTCTATCTAGGACCCACACTCAACTAGAAGGTGTCCCCAACGTACAACACTTCTGTTGCGATTTTTCAACGGATTCAGTCCCTGAAGAAGCGATCCCCGATCAGATTGCTGGGATCGTCTACTGCCCAGGGTCAATTAATCTGAGATCTTTTCGCAGTATGAAGTTGGAGCAAATTCGCTCGGATTTCGAGCTGAACGTGATGGGAGCGATCAAGTTCATTCAAGCCTGCCAGTCCAAGTTGAAGCCCCAGCAACCAGGGCAAACCACAAGCATCGTTTTGTTTAGTACCGTTGCCGCTGGGACCGGAATGCCCATGCATGCTTCGGTGGCGGTCAGCAAAAGTGCGCTCGAGGGATTGACTAGAACCTTGGCCGCGGAGTTGTCTCCGCATGTGCGAATCAATTGTATCGCGCCTGCTTTGACTGATACGCCGTTGTCAGAGCGCCTGCTTTCAACGGAAGAGAAGCGCCAGGCGATGGCTTCCAAGTACCCTCTGAAGCGAATCGGAACGGTCGAAGACATGGCCGGGATCGCAGAATTTTTGCTATCGCCAAACAGCAGTTGGATCACTGGTCAAGTGATTGCAGTTGATGGCGGTATGTCCACAGTACTGAGTTAGTTGAGCTTAGTCGCATTGTTCTTAAAGCCCAGTTCAAACGCTATTCCTGAGAACACCGTCTTCCCTAACATCGTCTTCCCTAACATCGTCTTCCGTAACACCGTCTTCCGTAACACCGTCCCTAACAACGCTGTTGGGGCTAAGTGTTACGTGGTGTTTTGCTACCCAACTACTAAATTCGAGGCCTTGTTGAAAAGACGATTTTTACGCGATCAGAAAAGTGTCAGGCAACAACGTTCTCATCTTCGAGAAATCACCCTCTGGCTTTTAGCAGTTCGTGGTGTAGCAGGCCGCAATTCTATTGATGACCGCCGTCTATTCTGAATGATTCATGGCTTGCAAACCTTCGACCAAAGCTTTGTATTCGTCGCGACAGCAAGGGCATTGTCCCAAATGGGTTTCTACCGCAACTAGGGCCTCAGGAACCGAACGAGCGGTCAGTTGAACTTCGGCAAATTCGGCGATGTATGCGAAACATTCGTCGCAATTAAGACAGTCGGGTTTGCAGGATTTCACCAAACCTAAAAGCTTATCGATTTGCTCTTTTGAAAGCGGCATTGTGTTAATTCCTTAGGCGAAAATCGCGTTGATATCTTCCGCCGTAATCCCGGCCCGTTCCAATCCCTCACGCAGTCGCATCCGTGCGTCGTGAACCAATTGATAGATTGCGTTACGATTGCTATGAGTTCGTGCTGCGATTTCTTCTACAGGCAGCCCTTCCAATAACGCCCGAATGGCTAATTTCTGCTTTTCGGTTAAATCGGTATCAATCAATGCCTGCAATGTTTGCAAGACTGATTCCTGTTGCATCCCAACGACCGGAGAAATTTGCGGATCAATTGCGATATCAATTTTTCCTGATTCGCGTTCGGTGATTGCATCTAACGATACATCCTTGTAGCGTTTTCGGCGCAGTTCGCTAATTCCGATTCTAATGGCAATCGACATCGCCCAAGTCGTGAATTTACTGCGACCTTCGAACTTATCTAAAGATTCCAAGATCTTCATGATAGCCTGTTGGGCGACATCTTCAATCACCGAAATGCCGCCATATCGATGTGCTAATGCCCTGGACAGTCCACGCACCAGCAGGTCCCGCAATTCTGCAATTGCAGGGTCCCGCTGGTCAGGCGGTCCGTTTAAACGGTTTAACCAAGGGTCGTGTTCAGTATCATGAGTCAATCCAAAATTCCCTATCAATGGGAGTCGACCTGGGTTGGGGAACTTACCTGGATTCTGCCAAATTCTGTACTGGGCGTCTACCAAGCGGCTGACCATTTTGCGGAAACCAACGGTTCGAATGCCATTGGGTAGATCAGCTACCGCAGCGTTTGGGTCTGAGCTTCTGTCACACTGCTGGATCAGCAAAATGCTTAATCTCTAGGCGCAGGGCGAAGGTAACCCATTGCCTTTTTGATAGTCAAGGGGAACAGTCCCAGCAGGATCAAGGCGGCCAGGAGTTGCGGGGATAGGATTCCGTTGGCTCCTTTCTCGGCCAACGTGTTTAAGTCTGGTACGCTGGAACCGGCGTACACGAAAACCATGGTGCCAGGGATCATTCCAAGTTGACTGACCCACCAAAAGGTGCGAACTTTCATTGGTGTTAGCCCCATGACGATGTTGATTACGAAAAATGGAACTGCCGGTATCAAGCGAAGGCTAAACAGATAGAACGCCCCTTCTTTTTTAAGGTTTTCATTGAACGCGCTTAAACGCTGTCCGAATCGACTTTCCACCAGGTCACGCAGTAGGTAACGACTGAGCATAAAAGCCAAAGTGGCTCCGGTGGTCGATGCAAAGCTGACCAGGAAGAAGCCGCTGATGAAGCCAAAGTACCAAGCAAAGACTAACGACAGAACCGCGGCTCCAGGTAGAGATAGCCCTGTTACTGCCGCATAAATCAAGAAAGCCAGCCCATAAACCAAAACGGGTTGATTTTGCTGATATTCACGTAGTTGAGATTCTTGTTGGGCAAGGTTTTCCAAGGTTAATTGATCGCCTACTTGAACGTAGATCACACCGGCAACCACCAAGACAATCGCAAGAACGGTCAGTTTTTTAAACAGCTTCCCCTTATCAGCGGTTTCAGCGATTGGATGTTCGTGAGTCTCCTGGATCGCGGAAGGATCGTTATCGTATTGATAGCTGGCATCTTCATCGCTGTTTGTCATTTCCGCACCTTTTCTAAATCTTTCAACATGGATCCATCAATGAGATACGTAACCGACGCAGGTCAAGAGTAAAGCTTACGGGTAGCATGCTAGAAAATCCCGGATGTCTGGGGAATACTATGGTCCCAACGGTCCAATCACAGAGTTGCTAGAAAATCTTTGACGCTTGGTACTGACTTCAGTAGGCAGTCGAGGCATGCCGGGCCCGAAAGTTCTATTTTGCTGGTCGTGGTCGTTTGTAGGAAGGATGTTTTGGACTGCCGCCGGTGTAGGGTGCTTTGTCGAATAAATCGCCCTGCCCTCTAGCGCGTGGGTCATTGGTTTGTTTTTGGATTGCGGCTAATTCTGTTTGCAACTGTAACTTTTGACCGGAAAATTTTGGCGACTGGGCAACGTTGATCATTTGATCTGGGTCGGTCGCAAGGTCATAAAGTTCTTCCGCGGGGCGTTTCGCAAATGCCAAATTGTAAAGCCTTTGGTTTTCGGGACTGTCGTCTTTGTGCTGGATCATGTAAGTCTTAGTGGGGCCATTGTCACTGTCTGAATACCAACTTCCTGGAATGAACGCTTGGTCGAAGTTTGGTGTCCCACTGGGCCAGCGATCGGGTTCGTAATTTTGAATGTATAGAAAATCGCTGGTCCGAATTCCTCGGCAAGGGTAACCGCCGCTGTCGGGGGCTTCTTGCGAAGGCACGTGCCGTTCCTTGCCAAAGTAAACCGTGGTTCGATCCGAATCATTCCCTTGAAAAATGGGCAGCAACGATCGTCCGCTAATAGAATCGGGAACCGCGACGCCTGCAATGTCAAGGAACGTGGGTGCCAGGTCGATCAAGCTAACTAGGGCGTCGGTGCTTCGTGAGGGCGGTATCGATTTCGGGAAGCGAATGGCCAACGGGACTCGGCTGCCTGAATCATAGATGTGACTTTTGCAGCGTGGAAACGGCATGCCGTGGTCGCCAGTCATCACAATCAGCGTGTTGTCGAGTTGGTCGGACTTCTCCAGCAATGCGACCGCTTCGCCAATCAAGCGATCAAACCGCTGGACTGCGAAGTAATAGTCTGCGACGTCGCCGCGAACCATTGGGCTGTCTGGAAAGCAGGCAGGAAGCTGTATCGTTGCCAAATCGATTCCATTTTCTTCGCCACTACCTAATGAGTACGGTCGGTGCGGATCGCTGCTGCCCAGCCAAAAACAAAAAGGCTTATTTGGATCCCGTTGGCTGTAGAACTGACCAAACGATTTATAGGCTGTTCCGCCCAGCGGTCGCGTTTTCGTCTCTGGGACGCCTGGCCCCCAACACTTTCCCGTTCTGCCGGTTTGGTAGCCAGATTTTTCAAGCAGTTGAACATAAGTTGATTCGCTGTCAGGAAACGAACCGTAAAGATTTCCAGCGACGCCCAATTGCCAGTGGTAGCGTCCGGTTAGGATTGCCCCTCGTGATGGCGTGCACGACGGCGAAGAAACAAACGCTTGGCGAAACAAAATTCCTTCGCTTGCCAATCGATCAAAGGCTGGCGTATGGACGGCGGGATCGCCGTAGGCGCCGGCATGTGGCCAGCCCCAATCGTCTGCGATCGCCAAGAGGATGTTGGGCCGTTTGTCCGGTTCTTGGGCGTCGCATTGGTTGCCGCAAGACAGAACAAGTGAAAGTCCCATGCTCAACAGTAACAGGAGAAAGTTTGATGTTCGCATGGTTCTGCCTTGGGATTGATGAAGATCGCTCTACATTTAAAGCGTTGGGTCGAAAAACAAGTCTACTCAGAAACAACCTAGGGGCCACGCAGAGACCCGGACTGGGTTAACGTCTCGACGGTTGAATTTACGCCAGGTGAGATTTTCCGTTGGTTGGCTGGAGATATGGGGCAGCAGGTGAAGGTTTGGGGCAGCAGGTGGAGTGTCGCCAAAGGCCTTGATTCCGTAGTTCCTGACCAGCAAACGCAGTCCCAGTATATCAGACTTTCATGAAAGGGACTTTGTTAAAGGTGTTATCGATAGGGTCCAACCCTCTTGCCCGAAAGCGCAAGATGGCAATGTGAATAAGGTTAACAATCCGATGTATCACGATGTTTTCTTCAGTGTGAGTCAGGGCGTTCGCCCCATCTGGCGGGTGTGAACTTGGGTTTGGGGCGCGGTGTTAGAAGTCAGTTGTTGCAAGCGGGTTCTGAATTTCGGTCTAGCTAGATAGAATTGGGGCCAGAATTGCCTAGACGTTGATTAGGGTATCCACTGGTTGCCAAGCGGTCGACAAACGGCAACCCCTTGGATCCGTTTAGAAAATATGGGAAACGATTGGCAATGCAATACTTTGAACATCAATTCGATCGCGTGGAAGATTACCTGCACCATCGGGCGCCCTATTTGTTGGTGGATCGGATCGTGTCGATTACCAACCAAAAGATCGTTACTGAGACAACGTTAACAGGGTCCGAGTTCTTCATTGCCGGCCATTTCCCGGGTGCTCCGATTTTGCCGGGTGCGATGATGCAAGAGATGACGACTCAAAGTGCAGGGATCTTGATTGCCGCGAAGTACAATCCCATGAAAGAGTACAATACTAACGACCCGTTCTTCAATGAATATGCGTTGGGTGTTTTAGTCAAGGTTAAGCGGGCTCGCTATCGTGGATTTGCTCGGCCTGGTGATGTGTTGAACATCGAAGTTGATTTGATTGAAAAGGTTGGCGAAGCGTTTGAATTCAGTGGCCAAATCAAGGTTAACGGCAAGTCAATCACTCAGAACTGTTTCCAATTGACAAACATTCCTTCTCGCACGTTGCAAGGAAACGCTACAGACGAAACATGAGCATAGGTTTTTTCACACAAGTGATTACTCGTTGCCGATTACTCGTTGGCGATTAGTTGTTGGATTGGCGAATCGGTGAAGGCTGTTGCGTTCGGTTTACCAGTGATGTCTACGGCTGTGGGTTATCGGCCGCTTCGTTAGTGGAGAAAAGCTGCTTTACGGCGTCGGCGAATCGTTGCGAAGAATTCTGGTCGTAGGGAAAGTAAAGTGACGGTTCGATCAACTCGACTTCGATGACTGCGATCTGGCCGTTGGGCAAGTAAACCAAGTCGACTCGAGCATAAAGCAGCGTGGTGCCAATTGATTGGATAACGTCGTCTCCCAAGGCGATCAGATCGTCGTTAGGTTGATGTGCAACGATGGTTCCGCCGTGTTCTTCCTGGACTCGGAAGTCACCTGTTTTGGGTACTTTCAAGATGCTGTGACTGTACTGGCCCGCGAAGTAGAACAGCGAATATTCGCCTTGTTGCACAATCGAAGGCAGGAAGGCCTGGGCCATCAATGGATGATTGGCGAATGCCGCAAGTGCTTGGTCCTGCGATTGTTTTTCCGCATCGCTTGTGCAGTTCTTTGTGATCCGGTACGTGTCATCTGCATTGGCGCCGACGGTCGGCTTGACCACAATCGTGTCGGTTTGAAAATGATCGAACAAGCTTGGAAGGTTTTCGACCGTTAGTCCGTCTAGCCACAACGTGGGAACGATCGCAATGCCTTGTGTGGCTAGGTCTTTTAGGTAGGTCTTATCTAAGTTCCATCGCACAACTTCAAGTGGATTTTCTAATCGTGCGGAGCTCGCGTCGATGGTCTTTAAGGTGGCCAAGAACTGGGCGGGATCGTTTTGGTAGTCCCAAGTGGACCGGATGACGACCAGGTCATATTGATTCCAATCCACGTCAGGTTTCCGCCAAGGAATTTCTTCCACCGTCCAGCCCAGTTCAGACAGTGGTGGTAAAGTTAGATAGTCGTAGGCGTAGAATCCATCCATGCAATCCATTGTCAAGAACGCGCAACGTCGTTGATTCATCGGGGATTTCCAAGTGGGATATTTGTGCAGTGAAAGCGTTGTGGGTTTTGATCGGCTGCACAGTTTAACGCAATGTGGCACTTTTTAGAATCAAGCATGCTGAAGCTTATGCTACGTGGGTTTTGCGATTTCGTCGGAAAAATTGGATGGCGGTCCATGAAAGGAAAAGGCCGTAGGTCGTTGTCCCAATGAGCAACGCCCCCGAGTAAATTGACAAGTCGAAGCGTGCCCGACCCAGAATCGTTTGCAAGATGGAGAACGCCAGAAAAAGCCCGAATACAACTGCCAGGCCGAGCGTCAGCTGTTGGGACTGAGGTTGGCTAAAGCCCAATCTGTTCTGGAACCATACCGTCAGGGGCAACAATTGGATTGCATGGATTGCTAATCCATGTGGAAATTTTGCGACTCCAGCGGCTCCAACCATTTCGGGTTCAAGTCCCATTCGGATTTGGCGGTGCCCCCAATACGAAATCAAGTATCCAATGATGCACGAGGCAATTAAATAGACCATCCCCGCGCGAATGGCAATTTTCATGTCAGTATTGGTATTCACGGTTTGGAAGCATCGGATGGTCAGCCACAACAAAATTCCCACCGCCACACTGATTAAGATCGTCATCGCCCCTTCAACACCACGATCAAATGGGTTATCCGAGTGAAAGTGAGATCGCACCGAACGCCAGGTTTGCATCGAAATCAAAAAGACTTCGGCGGTTAGCGTGACTGCCAATGTTCCAGAGGCCGCAAGGTCGAATCTTCGACTCGGTAATACGCGAAAAAGCCAGCCAGCCGACCAAGCGGTTAAGCCTGTGGAAATGCCAAACAGGATCGGCTTGCGAAGCGATAGTGAACCTTCCCAGGTTGGCTTAACGTCAGTCAAGAATTGCGCAAGATAAATTCCCGCGTGGATGATACCGGCGGCCAACATGATCAGACCACTGGTTTTACTGATCGTGGCGGGAAGACCTGGATGCAAAGGTCGCATGGATTTTCACATGGTTCATAAAGTTGGAACTGGAACTGAAGAATCGGGCAGTTCGGCGACAACCTTAGTGCCGCCAAAGTGACCGCAGATGTCAAGGTCAGCTTAACCTTGGGCTATGAGAATCCAAAACCGCCCTTGCATCAGTCTGGCCAGATTTTCTGCTACGAACGACCGCCAAGAAGTATGCTACTGGCCAATGTATTCGGGTTGATCAGGGGCTTGTTGAATCTTCTTAATGATTTCTTTCATCCGATTGACTTGGTCAGCATTTTGGCTGGCAATGTTATCTTGCTCGGCTGCGGAGGCGGATAAGTCGTACAAGGCACCAGGTGCAACCAACGGTACAGTCGTCCATGGCCCTAGATTTTCGCGAACTTTCCCGGCGGGAATCCACTTCCAGTCTCCCATTCGAATTGCCAATCGACCCGCTTCGTGAATCAGGTGTGGTCGCCCAATATTGCTTTTCCCAAGTAAGACGTCTACCGCATCGCGGCTGTCCGAACAGGCACCTTGCGGAATATCAGTGCCAGCGATCATTGCAAGACTGCGTGCCAAATCGATCTGCCCAAAAAGGGCATCGGAAGTCGTGCTCGCCTGAATGTGTCCCGGCCAACGGATCACCATCGGGATTCGGGTTCCTCCTTCAAATAGCGAATACTTACCGCCGCGAATTGAACTTTGATCCACCTTGCCACTGGGCAGGTGATTGCCCAGGTTCTCATTTGCCAAATCGTGGTAGCCGTCGTCCAAGACAGGTCCATTGTCTGATGTGAAAATGACGATCGTATTCTCTGTCAGTTTTTCCTGTTCCAGTTTGTCAAGGATTTGGCCGACACACCAGTCCAGTTGCAACATCGCATCACCCCGCGGACCCAAGCCCGACTTGCCTGCAAATCGTGAATGGGGGACTCGGGGAACATGAATGTCATGCGTGGAAAAGAATAGAAAGAACCGTTGTGTTTTGTGCTGGTCGATAAACTGATGCGCCTTGTGGACGATGACATCAGCCATGTCTTCATCGATCCAACGAGCCTTTTGACCGCCAGTCATCCAGCCGATCCTGGAGATGCCGTTTACGATCGTTTGGTTATGACCGTGAGACCATTTTTGTTTCAAGCGGTCTTGAGCTTCGGCTCCGGAGGGGCTGGGGTCGATGCGTTGTTTGTAGCTAACCTGGATTGGGTCGGCTGGATCTAAATCGACCACCCTGCCCTGTTCCAGGTAAACACAAGGCACGCGATCACCGGTTGCGGGAATTAGAAAATGATAGTCAAAGCCAATTTCGTTGGGTCCTGGCGTCACCTTTTTGTTCCAGTCTACGGGACCATCGCCTAGACCCAAGTGCCACTTGCCAACCACGCCCGTTTGGTAGCCGGCGGTTTGAAGTACCGAAGCCATGGTGGTGGTTCCGGTTTTGATGACCATGTTTGCATCACCTGCTGCGATGCCTGTTCCCTTTTGCCGAAAGGCGTAAGTCCCGGTCAGTAGCGCAAATCGGCTGGGTGTGCAGGTTGCTGCCGAACAATGGGCATCGGTCATGCGCAAGCCTTGAGCTGCAATTCGATCGATATTGGTTGTCTTCAGCGTGGTTTGGCCATTGCAGGAAACGTCTCCATAGCCCACATCGTCCGAGTAAATTAGAACGATGTTGGGCTTCGGGTTTTCATTGCAAATCGTCGCTGCGAGAATTGAACCCGTGAGATTTTCGCCGCAGCATTGCAATGCGATTAAAGCCAGCACCCCTTTGGCAAAAAGGTCACATGCATGAGCGAAACATTGAAACATTGAATTAGATCCCAAACAAACCCGGAAGCCCCGTAAGCATCGTTCCCAAAATTGTAGTCGCTGCCAATCGCCTTGGGAATCAACAGCCCAGTGGTGTGCGATTTCAGGTTGACGGTGCTGCCCGCTTGTTCCAATGCCAATGCACAATTCCTGTGTGCGGCAATCCTGATGATACTGGGGATTTAGACGGTTGCGCGAATACTCAGTGAACGCTCGCGGCCCAGTACGATATGATCTAAAACCTCGATGCCTAACAACTTTCCTGATTCGGTTAAGCGGTCGGTCACCGCATGATCGGCGCGACTGGGTGTGGGGTCACCCGAAGGATGGTTGTGTACCAAAAGAATCGATGCGGCAGCGTCTTTGATTGCGGCACGAAAGACTTCGCGTGGATGAACTAAACTGGAATCCAAAGTCCCAGTTGTAATCATGTGCGTGTCAATGATTTGATTTTTTGTATCGAGTGTAACGATATGGAACTCTTCTTGTTTCGCGTCTTGGATTAGGCGTGAGAAGTGTTTTTGACAAAAAACGACCGCGTCCTCACTGCCGGTGATTTTGGTCAAGACTTTGGTTGCCGCCAATGCCGCGATTCGTCGTCCTAGTTCAATGCCTGCCATGATTTGGCAGAATGCCGTTTTTTCGACGGCGACGCTAATGCTTTTTAATTCGCCTCGGCCGGCAGTGGCTAATTGTTCCAAGCGTCCATTGAATGCTTTGGCAACCTTTTCGCCGGCCATGATCGCCGATTCACCGGGACGACCGCTGCGCACAAGGATTGCGATCAATTCCGAGGTGCGAAGTTGTTCAACCCCCATTGCTAGTAAGCGTTCACGCGGACGGTCTTCTTGAGGTTGGATCTTAATTTGATTTCCGAACAACTTATCATCCAACCAACGCTTTACCGAAAATTCACCCTTGCCATTGTTCCATCGCAACAAGGGATCAGCGGCCTCTTGAACCAGCCACCCCTGTTGCACCAATTCATTAACGATTCGCGACACAAACATGCCGGTTTCAGGTTGCACCGCTTGTTTCACGCTATCCAGGTCAAAGCAAATTTGCTGGGATAGGTATTCGACCACCGGTCGGTAACGTTCGTAACGCCCAGCGACCGAATCTTTGTTGGGTTGAGCTTCCGTCATGACTTTGCCACAAAAATTCCAAAGCTGCACTATCGGCGGCCATTGATAATCCAAAACAAGTTAACCAGTCTAAAGTAACCAGGTTGATGTTTCGACCCGCAGATCGCAAATTGTGACTAAGTTTGGCAGTCGCAGGTCCTTAGACCGGGACAGAAAGCAGAGATAAGGAATCTCCCATTGGAATATCGTTAGGGATGGGCTCCAGGCAGCAGGAACGGCTGGCAGCCAAGGCGTAAACGTGACGGCCAGGATCTCGGACGAAAAGACACTTTATGGATCGAATGCGTTACACTGTCCGCGAAGTTTTGACAAATCGATGTTGGGCCGAAGACTGGAAAAACAGACGATGGAAAAGAGAAAATTGGGCAAAACCGGAATGGCGGTCACGCCGTTGGGGTATGGAAGTATGGGGTTGCGCGGGCCAAGAACGTGGGGCGTTCGAGTGGTTGAAGAAGATGCGGCAGACCGCTTCTTGAATCAGGTTCTGGATAGCGGAATTAACTTTATTGATACGTCGCCTGATTACGGAATTTGTGAACAGCGAATTGGCGATTACATCAGTTCACGTCGCAGCGAATACTTTCTGGCAACCAAATGTGGGTGTGTTTATCAGGAGGTAGATAATCAACTGCAGATTGTTCACGTGTGGGACAAAGAGGTGGTTCGCAGAAACTTGGAAACCAGCCTGCAACGAATGAAGACAGACTACGTGGATGTTTTGCAATTTCATGGCGGCGATGCTGCCGCTTTGCAGCAGGCTGGGTTGATTGAATTGTTGATCGATTTCAAGCGGCAAGGTGTGATCAGGAACTTAGGAGTGTCCACCAAGATACCCAACCTTAAGGCACTGATTGATTTGCAGGTCTTCGACACCTTTCAGATTCCTTATTCGTGCTTGGATCGTACGCACCACGAATTGATTTCCAAGGCGGCAGCGGTTGGCGCTGGGGTCATCATTCGCGGCGGTGTAGCGCAGGGTGGACCTGATGCTGTGATTCAACGACAGGCAAATAATCGAATCTGGGAATTGGCGAAGCTTAGCCAGTTGGTGCCCAAAGAAATGACCGCCGCCCAATTGTTGTTGCGGTATACCTTAAGTCACCCTGATTGTCATACAGTTATCGTGGGAACATGTGACCACGGTCATTTGGAAAGCAATATCCAGGCGGTAAAGGCGGGTCCACTGGAAGAAAGCCTTTACGCTGAAATGACACGGCGAGTGATGCAAGTCGAATCTGTTGGGAATGGATCGTGAATCTAGCGAGTCAAAGTCACGGTCTTTAGGCGGTCGGCAATCACTTCCACCGCAGGATCTTTCTCCTGATTGCTGTGGCAAAGGTAGACATGTCTGGCACCTTTAATCGAAGATAGTTCGAATCGATAGTCCAGGTTGCACCGCAGTTGTTCAATGGATGCGATGTTGGATACGATTAGGCATCGTGAGTGATTTTGAATAAACCGAATGGTGTTGACGACATGATTTTCGTCAAAGGATACGGTCTCTTGGTCTGGCATTGCTAATGCTAGACCATAGTCTTCATGTCCGAAAAACACGATGGGTAAATCGTTTAGTTCTTTTTGGCTGTGCAATGCAGCAGTCGCCTGTTGGATGGAACGGAATTTCGAAACACCCGGCAATACTTGGGTCACGATGGTTGAAACAAACATTGTCGCCATCACGCAAGTGCTGAATAATCGGACCTGGGCTTTGGAAGAATCTAGCCAGCTAACCAACGTCAACACAATGGCACCGCAACCCAAGAGCAGCGTAAAAGTTGACAGGTCTGTTTGTTTGAAAACAAGCAAGCGGACGATTGCGTAGGCTGTCAGCGCCACCATAAGGGAAACGGCGACCCTTCTAGGGACCGACAGTAGCCACTGTTGTAAGGTTGGAATCTGCAGCCAAACTGGCCAGCGGCTACGAATTGAAGACGCGCCTGGCACCGACAAGTTTACTGAGGTAGCGAAATTCTGGCTTTAGCTTAGAAGAAGTGCTTCTGTGGTCCGTGCTAATAGTAACGCCAGCGCAGGGAAGGCGGGTAAAATGTAAGTTGGCAATTTACTATCGGACAGCGAAAAGAAGCCAACGATCCAGCCGCCCCACAATAGCAAGAACCCCAAGTTGGGCGTTGCAATTTGCTGCATGTGGGAATTCTGACGGCGAAAAAAGGGAATGACCGACGGCAGCAGTAGCGAAGCCGGAAACATACCCAAGCACAGAATGGGACCATAATACCAGAACGGTTCACGATGATTGAATGCATCCGAGAAACGGACTACGTGGTGCTTCCAAAAAAAGTAGACCAGGAATTCTGGTTGCTCTAGTCCCATTGCTAAGAACCAGGGTCCAGCAACCAGCGCGACGATCGCTCCAAAATAGACCCAAGGCACGACCCGAAAGAGTTGCGGCTTCCGGGTTAGCCACATCCAACTTAGCAAAGGCGGCATCGTTAGCACCAGGATCACTGGGCCTTTGACTAAGAAACCAACACCCGCAGCCAATGCCGCTACGGTCCAAAACAGGTAAGAGAACCGATCATTTTGGCAAGCTAGGAAACTGAAAATTAGCACCGTGCAACTGCAAAGTGTGATGGCTGCATCCATCGTCGCATAACGTCCGCAAATCACGAACCCAGTGGAAAGAACCAATAGCATCGCGCCTAACCAGGCGCTGCGAAAGCCTAAGGTACGCCTTCCAAACCAAAAGACTAACATCACCGTCAGGATCGCTGAAAGGTTGCTGACCAATCGAGTTGCCCAAGGGGTGACGCCGAACAAGTGGTAACTGAAGGCAGTGCCCCAGGCAACCGCCGGCGGTTTATCCCAGTAATATTCATGGGCCAAACGCAGCGAAACCCAGTCGCCTGTTTGGTAGATGTTTAAGGCAAGCTGGGCATTCCTGGCTTCGTCAGGTTCGAATAAAGGATAATTTAGGTTTCGACTAAGGACAAAAAGTGTTGTCGCTAGTAAAACCACGAACCCTAATAACTGGGTTGCGGCTTTGGGTTGCGGGTGGGCGGTGTTCACTTGGGGGTCATCGGTGTTTCCCGCAGTCTCCAGTGATGAAGGATTGCTGGCAGGGAACCACTTCCAGTTCCAGCATCGCCGTAGCGTATCAGCGAAGTAGAAAATCTCTTGCTTCCAATCGATGCCTGCGGAAGCTTTGGAGAGGGAAACTATCGATAACGCTGGTTCGCTTGAGGAGTCAATATGTTCAGCCACAAATTCAGCTTGCAAAATGGGCAACCGCTGAACGGATATCGCGGCCAAGATTGAATCGAATCCGCAATGAACTTGGCTGCCGAAGATACGTGGTGCAGTTACCTGAGGTTCTGTGGTCTGGATGGTTGCCAGAAGCGACTTCAACGTGGCGGCATTTTCCCAATACATCATCGCCGGTTGAAGTCTGCCTCTCTTGACTCCAAAACACAGACGCGTGGCCCAATGTTGAAGCCACATGATCCATCGCCAAAAAGTGATTCCCAGTAACGGCGTTTGAATGGCCAGACGAATACTGGTGTGTGATGTGGTCGTGCCGTTGCCCACATTGTCTCCGCGATCGGTGGGCACGCACCATTTCAAGAGTGGTGGGTCTAGCGATAGATTGCCTTCAATGATCGCAATTCGATCGTGTTGGCATTGGTTTATCGCACCCGCTAAGGCGGTGGGGGAATCTTCTGAAATTTCTACGACTTGAATCGCTTGACCATCTAGTTGCTTCTGCAGATGGTTCGCAACTGGTACCTTTGGGTCGGAGACGTTTGCCGGTGATTGGCCGCGTGATGAAATGACGATAACACTTAGCGTTACGCTCTTTTCAGGGGCAGATTGAGCATCAAACTCAGGCGAATGGCTGTTACAAGCATCCATGCTGTAAACCGCTTTCTAGCAAATGAAACAGTCGGAGAGCGTTACCGCAAGTGAAAGATCTTGGCCTGCAGTCCAAGGAACGCAAACGCAAGCAAGTTGCGGAAAACGGCTAAGTACTGAGTTGGGCATAAGTACTGAGTTGGGCATAAGTACTGAGTTGGGCATAAGTACTGAGTTAGGCAAGTGACACTTTGCATAGGTGGCACTTTGAATAAGTGTGGCCGTGGCGATGCTAGCTGAACTAAGTGATGGGTTCAAAGTTCAGGAATGGCATCGGACTGATACCGATTCTAGGGCCTTGGGTTTGTTCTTGTCAGCGCGGATCTGGCTGCAAAAGCGAATTAAATCCGAAGTCCGCGTTTGCTTGGAGCGGATTAGGAGCCACCCGACTGAAGGTGCGGTGGCAGTGAAGGCGTGGCGCCATGTTGGCTGCAGACGAAGGAGGCCACGCGAATCGCGCGCTGTAGAATGGACTGAGGATCGTCCCCGGTGATCAGCCCAGTCACTAAAGCGGCGGTAAACGCATCACCTGCTCCGACGGTATCTTTGACTTCGCAAGCAATGGCTGGAAGTGACACGGAGTGTGCTTTGGTTAACAAAGTCGCGCCTTTGGCGCCTTGGGTAACCGCCACAGCATTCAAGTCGAAACGATGTAGCAGTTCGACCAAGCTTTCATTGCCATGGGAACTAAGGCCGCAAAGCTGAGCCACAATGGGAAGTTCTTCATCGTTTAGTTTGAAGACGTTGGCTAATTGCAATGAATGCCGAATCGTTTCTGAATCATAAAATTGTTGGCGTAAGTTAACATCAAAAACTCGGATGCATTCAGGCCCAGTGGAATCGACAAATCGGCGGATCGTTTGTCGTGAAATGGGCGATCTTTGTCCCAGCGTTCCAAAGCATACCACTTGAGTGTTTCGTGCCAAATCGACCAGCTTGTCATTCCACAGCAAATGATCCCAAGCGGTATTTTCTTTGAACTTGTAAGTGGCCGCACCCGCTTGGTTCAAAGTAATATCAACAGCACCTGTAGAGCGCGAGCGGTCGGTTTGGACATATTCATTAGTGATGTGGTTTGCGGCCAACGCCAGCATTGCCAGGCGTCCAAGTTCATCTTCACCAACACCGCTGACCACAAAAGACTGTGCGCCTAGACTTGCCATGTGAGCTGCAAAATTGGCGGGAGCGCCGCCGAAGTGCGATTGATCTGGGAAAATGTCCCACAGGACTTCCCCAATTCCTACAGCGGTTATGGAAGACATCAGCGACCTTGAAACGAAAATGGAGGAGAAGAAAGCGATGCATCGGCACGGCTAAGACAAGTCGAATATTAATATGATACCATAGCGATCAAGATTTCATGCCCTTGCATGGAGGGGATCCCAGCCCTCGACGATTTCTGCTTGACAGGCTGGAAACTCGTATGAAAACCCGTGTGAAAAATGGTGTCAGGGTGTGCCGGGATAAAACCGGTTTGGAATAGAGGATGAAAGTATCTTACGAAGAAGGTTTAGCCAACCACTTCGGCCTTCAGCGGAGGGGCGGATCGGGTGACCGGTCTGTCTTGAGCGTCCGTGCGAAGGAAAAC
>JBDNHU010000036.1:0-4087 GCA_041688615.1 Mariniblastus sp.
ATGCCGGGAATTCAATATTCAACCGCCACTGACCCAAACCAACAAATCCAATACAAAGTTGCTGGCTGAGCGAAAGATGCTTAAGTATAACAAAACGGCAGCCCAATTTGTGGGCAGCTCCCAATCGCTCCCAAAGATCGACAAATTCGCCCGGGGTGGCCTAAGCGAAGTCGCTCCCGATCGAATATCTCGAAGCTGGAAACCGGCTGCGAGGCATTCACGGTTTGAGAAGCGAATTAGCATCAAAATCTTGCAGACGGCATCCCGCGAATCAAAACGTGGCTGCCCCCATCGAATATTCTCAGTTCGTTACACGGATGACTAGTCGCCGAACGATGCCATACTGCATGCAAAATTCAGAAAGAAAGCGTGCAGGGTTTTAAATAGGTTTAGCCGGCCGTCGATCAGACGGTGCAATGCGTTGCTCTATACTTCGCTGACATTATCTCGATTGACCGGCGAAAAAAGTCAAATCGCCTTCTTTAAAGCCTTCAAAGTTGAACCACCGGTTCTTGGGGCGGTACCAAATTTTCTGTGCAAACATGTGGTTTCTACCACCCGTCGCCAAGTTGTTCTGCCAAAATTTGGCGGGCATTCGACTATCACCCTGCACGGTTAACAAATCTTGCGACTGAGTATATTTAAGACGGCTGGCCAGTGCTTCAAACTGCTGCCCAATCACATGGACACTACCACTAGCATCCAACTCGGTTTCCATTTCGGCTCCAGGAGAAGCCTTCCAGCGGTTTAACGTCATGGTGTCGCACGTCAAACGCACAGGATCCAACAACCGATCTTCGCTGTCTTGAATTTGCCAGTCAGTTACGGTGCCATACAATGTAGACACTGGACCTGTGAAGACAAATTTCCCGCTATCGATTCGTCCATCCAGCTGGGATTGAAATTCCACTTTGATATAGTCCATTTCTTTGTCGCCGGGCAACCAATTCACTTGAGTCACCTCAGCGGGGTTCTGTTTTTTCGACAGCCGAACACTCCATAATTTTCCAGGCCCTTGAATCTGCAGGTTTTGATCGATCTGATTGAACACCACACTGGGTGCCCAAATCACTTCTTGCGAGATCGTTTGCTGATCTGCATTGAACTCTTGTTGATACAGTCGAACAATATTTCGCGGGTCGGTCGGGTCGACTCCTGCTGGACTAGACATCACCATTTGTTTGACCTTGGGTGCATGCCCGCTTTTCCGCTTGCCATCTAAATCGATAGCGACGGTCAATTCCAATCGTAGCCCATCACAAAACGACTGGACCCGCTGAACATGATTCTCCGGGGTCAATTGTTCCAAATCACACTGAACCTGTTTTTTTAGGTCAAATATTCGGCCGTCGAATTCCATACCGCCGTTCCAACGCACACTGCCCTTTCCTGATACGTTCGAAACCGCTTCACCCACAAACCCGGTCTGCGGATTTAACCTTTGTTCACTTGAATTCAGGCCATTGACTAGGCCCTTAGACAATCCAATGCCACCCACAGGAAACGACAAGCTACCCGCTTTGTCACTCCATATTCGATTGGCTTGTTGATCAAAATGAAGTGTCGACGAAGCAATCGTCCCTCGAGAAGTCTCCGCTACGGCGTCAACCGATTCCCCGCCAGAAATCGTCCAGTCTAGTTCTTTATCCGATCGCGCAATTCCAGTTACCGTTGCACCCTTCAGAGAATATCCCGCATCGGGCAACGCTACTGCTGTGCCGGACGAGAAATCCACTTCCACAATTTCGACACCACCCATCAATTCAATCTGTTGAACCTGATAGCGTCCCGCCTGTCTCCCCGTCCCCAGACTCGATTCCCGCTGATCGACGAGGTCGCCGACAGGGGGTTGCACTATTGAATTCACACCATTGACTTCTAGAGCAGCAGTTCGCTGCTTCAAGCTAACCACCAGAGTCTGCCCAACAAACTTCATTCCCCGATCCTTGCGATTAGCCGCCGAGGAACTGTCCAACGTGTCAACAAAGTCGTTCGAATTCATTGCAGATGCCTGCACTTTTGCAGTCCGTTGCAGCACACGCCCACCTTGCAAAACGTTGATCGGGAAAGTTGATTTTTGCCCGTTGCGCGGCACGCTGGATTGGGAAACCGTTGTAGGGTTGCCGACCGGTTCTTCCGGGAAGTAAACACTTGCGTGCTGAACATCGCCTTGGATCTGCTGACCAAAAAAACGAACATTCTTTTCGGCCAACAACAGGTCAGGCTGAAAACGGGTTTGCATTTTCATCTTCACGGGGTCATAAGACGCACTCTCTTTCAACCAAAAGTGAATTGCCTGGGCATGCAACCGAGTATCAATGTCCACCGTTAAACTTGCATCGCCATAAACGGACACGACTTTTCTGTCCGTCAATTCTGCGTCGTCTGCCAATGTCAATTGCTGGCTCCAACTTAAATCAACTGGCGCCTTGCCTGCCCCAGTAGAATATTGCAAAGTCCCGGCGCCATTGGCCCAGACTGCACCCAGTTTGTCCTTCGAACCCTGCACCCATTCGCCGCTTTTTCCAGAATTCTCTGGCGTTTTTGCGGGTCGGTATCGCAAGTACGGAACGCTGACGCGCAATTCCGGGGTGATCAAAGTCACCAATCGAGGCGCTCGCCCGGGATGACGCACAGCAAAACTGCCGGCGTTATTGGGATGAAATCCGTTGCCAACAAATTCCTGTTGCACCAAGTCGTATTCCAACTGCGCTGACTGCAATTCAATTCGATCCGAAGTGTTCACCACGGACGCCGGAATCCCTTGAGCGACAATTCGCAAAGGCGTGAGTCCCGCGGGGACAAACGCAACCTTTGGAGTTGTTTTGGCGGTGGAAGAATTATTGGCCGGTTGATTCACACTGGAGACTGCTGAATTTGCATCGCTCGCAAACACCACCTGCATCAATTCGCAATCCATTCGGTAACCTGAATCAATGTCTTTGACCACCACTTGGTCGTGAAAGTTTGCATACAAATCCGCCAAGAAGAATTCCGCTTTCCCCGCACAAGACAATTCAACGGTCTGCGATTGACGAATTTGCTGATTCGCCATTTCAGTGCGTTGACCCGTCGGGAATTCTAGATTCGAACCACCCGAGGCCAAGTCTGTTTCTTTTTTGGGAACTTGCATGCTCAAGTGACGGATGTTACCAAATCGCATGGTTTGAATGCCTTCGATTTTGGTCAACGAAGGATGAAGCGATTGCTGAGAATCCGGGTTCGTGAAGACTAAATTCAGCCCGGTCGCTTGACCAATAGAATCTCCAAAACGAAAACGAACATCTTCGGTGGTTGTCGCTAAATCGCCTGCCACCATTAATTTGAATGTTTCCAGGAAGAAGGCTTTGGATGGATCGCGATCTTCCTTCCAAAATTGAACTTTGCCGGTAAATTGGATACTTTGCAGTTCACCATATTTTCCCATCGCCAATGGACGAGATTTCTCGAATGTCAGAATTGCGTCTTCATACGCTTCAATTACCGTAGGAAAACGTCGCCCATCCAAATCTGGCAAAGATGTGGTCGTTTCCAAATCTGCGGAACCGTTCGTCTGGGACTGCTTATCAAAAATCAACAAACACAACTTGGAAACCCGTAGCGAACCATCTTCTTGGGACTGGTAGTCCTGGAACAAGAGTATATTTTGATCTGCATGAATGATGTTTCGATTCTGAGTGTCACGCTGCCAAGAATCGTCTGCAAACAGCGAGATCCATTGACCCGGCAATTCTGATTTCATCGCGCCCAGCAGATCAATCTGGGGAATCCTCGCGCCGGATTGCCCTTCAATGATTGGGACAGCAATTTGCAAGTACGCTGCGAACAAGCAAAACAAGATTACCATCGAAACCAAGGGAGCACCCCAGAAGGTCGTTCGATTTGATTTCATTTTGGCATCCTTGCCGATACAGTTTCAAAAGAACATTCGATTGCCGGAGACTTTCACAGCACACAATCTTTTGTCGTCATCTTTTGTCGTCATCTTTTATCGTCATCTTTTGTCGTCATCTTTTGTCGTCATCTTTTGTCGTCATCTTTTGTCGTCATCTTTTGTCGTCATCTTTTGTCGTCATCTTTTGTCGTC
>JBDNHU010000307.1:0-1141 GCA_041688615.1 Mariniblastus sp.
GGAAATGAAAAGAGTGATTCTTGGCTGTGCTGTTCTGCTGGGCTTTCTAGCCATCAACGGCGTTCGAACGATGTCGGCTGACCAAATGCAAGCAGTGTCTGGTTCAACTTGGTGCAGTGGACGACTACTTCAAGTCGGTTGCCCGAATCCTGGAACACTAAATGGCAACACGGTCGGTGCTTGTACAGAACTACCAGTTTCTGTTCTGGATAGTTGTTTCACAACCAGTAACATGAATGTGACCGCTGGGGATAATTGCAACACACTTACTGTGGAACTTAATCCTGGCGTTACCATACATTGCGGCTCGCGAGCCACTTACACGGACGCTGGCGGCAGCTGCTGGCAACATATTGCGTGTGTACCTTTGCTGTAATGGCACGGAGATCTTGCAGACGGATCGATGCAGACTTTTTTGTGTTACAAGATTCAAGATACAATCGCGAAGATAAGCAAGCCAAAAAGACGGTTGGGTTTAAGCCATCTGCTTAGATGATCAATCTTAAAGAATTTAGATCGTTTTCTTGGCTTGAAGCTATCGTTTCGCTGGGTTCTTTTGATGGCCCTTTATTCGTCAGAGGCTGGAGCGCGTAATATGTTTGGGATATTCTTTTCGGTGCTTCTTTTTGTTTCTAGTGCCTTCATCGCACCTCAGGAAGATCCGGTTGTTGTACCGTTAAGCGTCGGAGATGCTAAAACGTCAATAACCCGCTTCGAACAAATCTATTTTGGTAAGAAAACAAAATTTCACTTAGGTTTAACCAACGACCTAGGCAATGCACAACGCTATGATATGTCGGTCGACAAAAACGGTCATTTTCTGTTGTCTTGGGACGCCCCAATCACGAAAGCCTTCGTTGAGTACAGCTTTGTGGACAATCAACTGATCAAGTCAGGTTACATCGGTGAGGACCGGACGCTGCCCAAGTCAAGTCAAATTGTTCGAGGATTCCTGGAATTTGCCGAACACCCATCCTGCAAGCCCTACATGGCGCATTGCATGTTTGGAGTTGCTGGTCGTGAGGGCAGGACGTATTCCCAATTGTTGGATTTACCGGATGTAAAATTGGCAATCGTTGAAGAACAGTGGAACGAAATCACTTGTGACAAACTCAAAGCGACCCTACCCAAACATGGCACC
>JBDNHU010000308.1:0-9315 GCA_041688615.1 Mariniblastus sp.
CCCCTAGCCGTGTTGGAATTATGGCCTTCCTGTTGTATGGTTAAAAACGACTGTCACGGAAAGCTGACCGTGATTTGTCACCTGAAACAAAGCGATGCCGTTCCAAGTTAAATTTTACTTGATCCAAACGACCGTCAAAATAAACACTTGCATTGGCCGAATTGGAGAAGGCTGGGCAAAACAAAGAAGGGAAAGCCAGTCTTGATCGTGTCCTAACTAAAGCAGCACTCATGCTTTGTCGTGCGATGCCGTGCGATGCCGTGCGATGCCGTGCGATGCCGTGCGATGCCGTGTCTTGACGGACACCCGTTCCGACTTTGATTTTGTGGCAATCTCTTAGTTGAACCCATGAGTGACTGTCATCTTGTGCATTGTGCCAGGAGCCAATCGCACTTGATTTTCCCCGATGTTGCCACACTCAACGCAACACATTTCTGTCCATTGTTGGTCACCTAAATCAGACAATCGCTTTGCTTTTTCAATCCATGGGTTCCAGACTACAATCGATCTAGCATTGATTCGATCAATCACGATTTTATTATTGTCTTGCGTGTTTGATAGGGTAATGGAGTCCGCCGCTGGTTGGTCGGTCTTGAATTGATAAATTCGATCAATCTCTTGAGTAAAGCGAATCGGATTGTTGTCCGGTTGGTGCCATTGCGAAGTCAATTGATCCAGAAACTTTGCGGATTGAAGGCCATCGATTTGGGTTTTCGAAATATCAGAGATCTGAAAGTAACTATGTAAAGCGGATTCAAAGGACTCAGTTTGAGTTGAGGTGTTGGTGACCTGCAACATCATCTTCAAATCTTTGCCAAAAATAGCCGTCAGCAGCACAGCGAAATGATCCGTCTGCGTGGCAAATTTCACTAAGGTCTGTTCGTCGCATGATATAATGTTGATTAGATTCCATTTCTTTTGCCGGACCCAACCGTGCGCCGGAGCGTTGGAATCCTGGTTATGATTGCCAAACCACGGGAAACAGACGGGCACGCCACCTCGGATGGCTCTCCCATTCAGGAAGACCGCCTGGTTACTAAGGAACAGCATCGAAGGCTGCCCTGTCGGCTGGAATTTTGTGATGTGAGCACCGTGGGGGAAGATTTGTGCCTGGCAGTTATCATTAGTGATATTGCAAGCGATCAATTCACCATGGCCTTCGAACTGGATTCCCTTATGGTGCGAAAATTTTTCGTACATGAAATTTAGGTCTTTCGATGCAAGCCGTCTTGATTATTGCAGGAAGTGCGGGCGCTAGTGGACTTGTCTTTATCGTAACAGGTTTTGCCGTAGGTACGTGGGGTGCTGATCGAGCGGTTGTACAATCGCAAATGAGATCGGGAACGGTGTCTTTATTCTAGGTAATCAGGATCAAGCCAGATTTCGTGGCTGGCTTCACGATCCACTTCCCAGGACTTGTAGTTTTGTTGTCCGGTAGCGGCCTTGCGTAGATTCAACGCAATTGTAGACAAATCGTCTAGGCACCAGATGTCATCGGCCCAATCATTTTCTTCAGCGTCCATCGCCAGCTGTCCAACGGTGGAAAGTACGATACCACTCATTGGTGGAATCAGGACGCCAAAAGTATTCATCACGCCTTGTAGTCGGGAAAGCACTGATTTGCCGCCAACCGAATGCATGGTAACCAAGAACGCGGCGGGTTTTCCCATCCAATAGGCAGTGCCTTCGGTCGGAGTCATCATTTCCAGGAATCGTTGCATGGGCCATCCGCAGCTATCCCAATAGGTACCCGTGGCAAAGACGAAAGCTTCCGCCCATTGGATCGCTGGCAGGCAATCCTCTGGCGATTGAACTTCCATCAGTGGAAGTTCTTGGAATTCAAAATTGGATCCGATGGACCGGAAAACTGAAAGCAAAATCGCGGTGTTACCTGCCCCTCCATGACTGCTGCCATTAATCAATAAGCACTTGGTTTTCATGTTCGTGTTCCATCCAATTGTTTGCTTGAAGATGATAGCAACCCAGTGGTCAGCCCGCATCACAATTTTGTGGGTTCGCCGCTTGCCTGCTGAAGGAAGTTGGTGGCGAATAAGCATCCGCACAAACCGACTCCGTTGTCTTGCGAAAATAGATCAATTAAAAAAGTCGATCCCAATCGAATTTACAAGATAGTGTTTCCTCGATCAAAAGTCGTCCCAAGTACGCTCGAGGGTGCCCCAACGAATCAGGGCCACTTCAATGCGACCGTCGGGTTAGCCCAGAGTGGTTGTCTCCGATACAGCCTTCGAAGTTCTAGGCCGACCACTCAAATTGCTGACCAATACATGGCGTAAGTTTTGTAAGGTTTAGCCGTCTTTCGGGCCGATGTAGACTTGGTAGAATAGATACCGGTCTTAACTTTAGGCAGAATAAGCTGCAACATTCGATCGGGATCGTCATTGGGCCGCTGGCAACAAATGGATCCGACGCGAATCAAGCCATTATTCGGCATCCGCCAGTGCGTGTGTCGTAACCTAGCCGAGATGTGCAGTCACTTAAGTTGATAGTGACTGCACATGCGATTTGACTAGTGGCCTGCAAAACAACACAAGCCAGCGTAGCTTTAATTGGCAGAGCACCGCATTCGTAATGCGGGGGTTGTGGGTTCGAATCCCACCGCTGGCTTTAATAAGTCGATTCAATCGGCGGGGCGGATTTGGTAATCCTGTAGAGACTTTCCTACATCGCCCGCCATCAATTGTGGTGTTTTGTCTGCAGCACGGCTGAGAATTTGAAACACAATATCAAAATTCTGCCGCGATTTTTTCAATCAAAAATCGATCTTTTGCCAATCCATCGGGATGCTATCTTCCAATAACGCACGGCAAAATCTTGCAGATCCCGGGGGCAACTGGTGTCGCGGTGTTTGTGAATCGCTTCTCTCAGCCGGCGGTACTGGCCATTGAACCGACGACACGGCAGACAATTTTGGGTGACTTATAAAACTCGGCCAGCAATTGCAGCAATTCGTTGGGTTACATTTCGCGGGGTTCAGTTGGTTGGGGCATCGTGGACCGCCCTCTTGCTGATACGCCGGGAGATTTCGATGTTGACGCGACTGCGATCCCATTCAGGGTGTTCGGTCTCAATGGCCGCGTGCAGAATCACCCGAGCCGACCGCCAAAATCCGTCGCCCGCTGGAAGTCACTGAAGATCCGTTTTTCAATGCAAAAATTTGGCCATTTGATCTTCGATAATCTCGAATTTCACGCCATCAGGATTCATGCAGTCGCCTGGTTGTGGGCTCTGGCAGTTCTGCGAATGTCAATCTTGCCGGGGAAAATGTGAAACACAGAGGTGTCCAGAGCACAGAGATCCGTTAACGCAACTGGGCGTTTATGCCCAGGATGATGTCGAGGTCCTCCACGTCCAGGCTGCCAGCGATCGGCTTTGCATCGCTAGCTGGAGAATGGTTGATCAATGAGTCGTTTTCTAGCAGGAAATGCTGATCGTTCGTCGCTTGCGGTTGCGACTTTAGCCAGAATCGAAATCTGCCTTGGTTTTGTCGGGCAAACTTGATAGTGTCCGCTGTCACTTTTATTTCTTGCCGCTGAACTGTCGTAACTTTGGCGGACGTTAAAACGTATCAGGATTTCCTGAGATGATTACAGAATCTCGAAAAGCAACAGAACTTCCCGGCATTCATACAACGCTACAGTTGGCAGTGGTCACTTTGTGCTTGGTCATCTTAGGTAGCGGATGCCAGCAACAGAGGCGAGTGAATTGGAATCCTTTAAATTGGAAAAGCTTGGAACGTTTACCGCCACCACCGACGGGTAGTTTGAACATCCCTGGCGTTAACCGAGCGTATCCGACCAGCGCTCTACCTTCACCACCCTTAAACTTGCCCGCTTCGCAATTGCCCAATGCATCAGGAAATGTTGGACCGCCTAATGGCGTTGTGAATCCATTGGCCCCAGGCGTCTATTTTCCTAACAATTCACAGCCCGCAACAAATCAAAGTCAACCATGGCAAAGTACCACGGGCGGAGGACCAACGCAGCCGTACGTCAATCCGGCCAGCTCCAACCAGCTACAAGGTTCAGGTGGACCCGGTAATTCAGCAGCGGGAACCTATTCCACGATCCCTGGCCGAGAAGGCTCGAATCCTGGTGGTCTAATCAATCCCAATCTTACCGCTGGGGCCGCCACTAGTGGTGCGTCTTCGTTCAACATGGCCGCGGTTCCAGCGCTGAATTTCGGTGGGTTTGATCCTTTTGCAACATCAAGTATTCCCAACTGGAACAACACGGGGGGGCCAGCGGTTGCCAATGAGGTCAATCCGATGTTAATTCGATCTGCGGCGAACGCGGGAAATCCGCACCAACCTGGATGGTGGCCAACCGAAGTTGCGTCCAGCAGCGGTTCGGGCAACTCGGCTGTTCCAACATCCGGTATTGGGCGAGGCCAATTGTTGCAGCGTTTGGCCAACAATACCAAAGCGATCTTCAATCGCCAGCCGGCGAATTTGGGCGGATTCCAAACGACCGCTCCGATCGAAAATCCAATGATATTGGCGACAAACTACAATGCAGCGCCCGTTACCTACCTGGCGGGCCAAGCGTCGGCACCGGGTCAGTTCCCGGGCCCGCTTCAGGCTAACACGCAAGCGGCAAACCCCAGTTTTTCGCGGGTCTTAGACGCACAAGCTCAGCAGGCTCAGTTTGCAGCGGTGCAGCGTCAAATGCAGGCGATTGCTTATCAGAATGCGCTGGCAGCCCGAGCCCGTGGCGGATCGGGGGCCATGCAAGTGTTAGCTGAAAACACAACATCAGAAATTGCTGAGAACCAGAATCGCTTGGGTATGCGTGCCCCTGTAAATAATGCAGTAGATCCAAAATATTTGGGAATGCAAACACCTCAAGGCAGTGCTCAGGCGACGCGTGCACCGATGTTAAGGACTGCATCGGTGGGACAGGGTATGATTTCTGCCACCGATCAATCGGGCGTGAATTCAAGTTGGCAATCGACGGGAGTTCGCTAGTCGGATCAGCGATGATTGACGGGTTGGGTAGTTAATCCCAAAGTGTCTTGGGGATGGATGGATAGTTGGACTTTCAAAATTGCGAAAGTATTGGCTTGCGATTGTTTCGGTCAATGGTCTAAAGGATGTGTGTTGTGCTTACCTTCCCTTCAATTTCGAGCCTGCTTGTCGGACATCGACTACGGAAATGGCGCACATTGGTGGGGAAGATTGAAAAGAAGAATCAAGAACATCAATCATTGACCGACCCGCAGTTATTGAAGTCTAGTCTGTCATTGCGCTACCGTGCGCTTAGCGGCGAACCGCTTGATTCCCTGTTGGTCGATGCTTTTGGTTTGGTTCGGGAAGCGGCGGATAGAACGCTTCAGATGCGACACTACCCGGTTCAACTTTTAGGCGGAATCGCAATCCACAACGGCGCGGTCGCCATTATGCAAACGGGAGAAGGCAAGACACTGACAGCGACTTTGCCGATGTATTTGGCGGCCTTGGCTGGACAAGGAGCGCATCTGGCAACCGCCAATGACTACTTAGCCCAACGGGACGCCCAATTAATGCGCCCGATTTATGAAATGCTGGGTATGAAGGTTGGCGTGGTAGTGTCCGATAGCAAGCCGCAAGAGCGAAAGAGTGCGTATGCGGCGGACTTGACCTATTCTACGGCAAAGGAAATTGGATTCGATTTTCTACGCGATCGAATCGCCCAGCGGGGCCTCGAGAACATTCCTGGCGCAAGGTGGGCTGGGATGTCAGAAACCAAACAAGAGCAAGCGGGAATTGTTCAGCGGTCGTTTTACTACGCGTTAGTCGACGAAGCTGACAGTATCTTGATCGACGAGGCCAGGACGCCGCTAATTGTCAGCAGTGCGCCTTCGGGTGATGAAAATCCACTTGCGGATCTCTATCGATGGGCGTATCAAAGTGTAGAGAAATTTCAAGTTGATCGAGATTTTGAGCACGAAGAATATCGTCGCAAGGTTACGTTGACTATCGCGGGACGACGTTTGGCACGCTCGATTGCGAAACCACGAAGTCTGTCCAAAATTGCAGCCCTCGATATCTACGAATATGTGGAGCGAGCGATTGCGATTGAATTGAATTATCAGCGCGAGCGACAGTACATAGTTAAGGACGACGAAGTCCAGATTGTTGACGAATTTACGGGGCGGGTCGCTGACGGGCGAAAATGGCGGGGAGGACTGCATCAAGCCATCGAAGCTAGGGAAGGCTTACGTATCAGCCAAGACACGGGTGAGGCGGCGCGGATCACGATTCAAGATCTATTCTTGCAATATGAACGAATTTCAGGCATGACGGGAACTGTTGCGCGAAGCGGGCCCGAGCTACAAAAAATTTACGATCTGCTGCCAGTGGAAATTCCGACCAATCGACCTCCCAAACGCAAGAAGTTGCCCGATCGCGTGTTTGCCAGCGGCGACGATAAATGGAAGGCGATTGCCGATGAAGTGGTCAAAGTTCATGCCACGGGTCGTCCGGTTTTGGTGGGGACTCGATCCATCGATCTAAGCGAACGGCTTTCGCGATTATTGACCCAGCAAGGGGTAAAGCATTATGTGTTGAATGCGACGCATATTGCAGCAGAATCTGAAATTGTGAAAGAGGCTGGGAATCTGGGCCAGGTCACCGTTGCAACCAATATGGCCGGTCGAGGAACGGATATCAAGCTTTCCACGGATGCATTGGACGCAGGTGGCTTGCATGTGATTTGCACCGAACTCCACGAATCGGCTCGGATTGATCGTCAACTGGTGGGACGTTGCGGGCGGCAGGGAGACCCGGGTACGTTTCGCCACTACTACAGTTGGGACGACGAAATACTCTTGTCAGGGTTCGGCGAAAAGGCAAGACGCCACATGGATTATGGCAGTGCCCGCAGCAAAAAAGAAAACCAAAGGAATTTACTGTTCCAATTGGCTCAAAAACGGATTGAACGAAATCACTTTAAAATGCGTAAACAGCTGCTGTATCGCGAAAACCAAAGGCAACAATTGCAGCGGGAAATGGGGCAAGATCCGTATCTAGACACAATTGAGTAGCAGTTGAATTCTAGGCGGTTTAAGGGGGGGGGTGGCGATTTTTGCTTGGTTGATTGGCACTTGTGCTCAATTCGCCTTGTTGCCTGAATGGGCAAAGTTTTTCATAATGGATTTAGTTCCGTCTCCGGGTCACAGGGGAACTGTCCATCTGTATTCTGTTTCGGGCCCAGTTCAGCATGCTTCCGTTTGGAAAGATATCGATTTTGGCTAAGCGCGAACCTCTCGTCGATTTTTCATTGTTCGATCCAAACTCGCCATTGGGCGGTCGATTCGAAATCGATGGTTGTAATCACCAGCGTTTCGAAATGAGCCAGCTTGATGGAATCTTGTTTGAAGATTTCCCAGAGATGAAAATTATTGGCTACAAAGATGTCACGGAAAAAGAGTTTTGGGTGCGCGGGCACATGCCGGGATTCGCTTTGATGCCGGGTGTGGTGATGTGTGAAGCGGCGGCTCAGCTGTCGTCGTACTTTGCCGTCAAATATGACATGCTTGGATGCGATGTGATTGGGCTGGGCGGCATAGAAAACGTGCGTTTTCGTGGCTCGGTTTTTCCTGGGCAACGGTTAATAATTATGGTCCAAGGAACCAGACTTCGTCACGGTGGTTTGATTTATTGCAAGTTCCAAGGCTGGGTCGACCAGGTTTTAGTGGTCGATGGTGAACTAAAAGGTGTGCCTCTGTTTGAAGCGAGCGAACGAATCGGACGCGCGAAACCGGACCCCGTATGAAAACCGACCCGGCGCGAAAACGGACTTTTAGGTGCTTCTACGTGCGGTTAGGGGCGTTTGTTGATCTTTGGCCGGTAAGAGCGTCCCGGAAGTGTCCCGTTTAGGTATTAGTTGCGACTTAGTGCCGTGATCGGCAACATTGTGTGATTTGGTTGGGGATGACGCTGTTTTTTAGGGAATCTTTCCAACGAAGATCAACAAAAAAACGGAGGAGATTCTGACCGCGGCGTTGATTTTATGGAACTTATTCGTTGTTTTCACGGTAGAATAGACGTACGACGGGGATCCAGGTAATACAAAATTTGAGTTGTTAAGCCGCCAACATGCTTCGTTGATAAGAAGCGTTGCCTGAAATTTGACGGCGTGCTTGAATTTGAATTCTTTTATCGAATCAATTGGTTTTGAAAACGAAGACACGATTAGCTGAGCCCGAGTTACCAAGATCGAATTTTTCGTTAAGTCAATTGTGTTTCGTTAGGTCACTGGGTTTTGAAGTGAACTAACCGAAAGCACCGACCCAACCTTGCGGATGTGATTTGTTCAGTCGTGGCGAGACTTGTCGAGTGTGGTGGCTGGACTGGCCTTTGGGTTAAGGGAACTCCGGCAAACGAGATTCGGGTTTGGCCGTCGGTTGCGATAAAACCTGAGGGCATTATTTTTGAATTCGGGGATTACTTTTGAATTCGGGAAATGAATTCGGGACAATTCCCAACAGCCCGATCCCAACAGCTCGATGCAAATAGCTCGATGCAAATAGCCCGATGCAAATAGTCCGATGCAAATAGTCCGATGCAAATAGTCCGATGCAAATAGTCCGATGCAAATAGTCCGATGCAAATAGTCCGATGCAGTGGCTTGACTAACTCGATACGGTCAACAAACTGATTGCCTTTTTGGATGCTTGATAAGTAGCAGGAGATCAAGTGATGGAAACAACCCAGGTACACTGCCCTTATTGTGCGCAAGTGGTGACGGTTCAGGCTTCGAACATTGGCGTGTTGCTACAGTGCCCAACTTGTCCGGGTCAATTTCGGGTGCCCAGCAATTTTGCGCAACCGCATCGCGAGGTTGCATCTGGACCGGCTTATCAAGGCGGAAGCAGGCCCTATTCGACTCAGTCATCGGGTGCCTATCCGCCGGCACCCAGCCCCATCGCCCCCTCGTACAACTCTTATCAGAGTCCGAGGCAATCGCAAGATTCAAATCAAATGCTGGTGATGATGCTAGTGGGAATTGGCGTGGGAATTGTTTGTGTGGTTGTCGCGATGATTGCTGTGTTTGCAGTGATGGACACATCTTGGATTGCCCCACTGGCAAATCAGGAGAACCCGGCGGCAGGACCAGGTAGCCCGGTAGCGGGTCAAGGCAATGTGGGCGCGGTACAGCAGCCTCAAGCCGCGAAGTCGGACGATTCTGCTCACGTGCAGAGCACTCAAAGTTTACCCGGCATTGGTGAATTTCAGCAGGAGAATGAAAATCCTACGTTTCTTTGGAGTCCAAGAAGCGGCGTTGTTGAAGATAGACCCAAGTCGCCTCGTGATGC
>JBDNHU010000309.1:0-16980 GCA_041688615.1 Mariniblastus sp.
CCCACACCGAATTTCCCACACCACCCAAGGCACTTTCCTTGCGACAGAGACTCCCGACCGCGGCAAGACAGTCCGGCTGGCCAGAAATTGATGTCCTCAGCAAATCGCACACCCCAAGCAGTAGAATCCGTGGCGGATGGGCGTTGCGATAGTGAACTTTGCGGACGCAGAACCGCACCCTAGCCCGCCTAGCCTAAACCATCGTCCCCCTAAACCATCGTCAAGCGGCCAAAGCTTGACGCTTGCATTCCCCCAATCGATCGACCGGGAAAATTGCCCTCACCGATGAACATGATCTCGAACCAGCCCTGGGTAGAAGTTATGACCATGCTTTCAAACCAAGACGACTGTCGAAATGACACTCCAGCATCCACGATTACTCGCCACACCAACGGCAAGTTGAAGGGGCAGCATCGACATTGGGCGAACTGTGCCGGGTTAGCGATTCCTTTGTTCGCCTTGATCGTATTGCTTTCCAGCGCGTCCACACTTTTCGCGGACGAACCTGAAATAAGTTTCAACCGCGACATCCGCCCCATTTTGGCCGCCAACTGCTTTGCCTGCCATGGTCCTGATGATGCCGATCGGCATGCAGATTTAAGGCTTGATACTTTTGCAGGCGCTACCGATTCGGCTATTATTCCAGGCGACATTGATGGCAGCGATTTGATAGATCGAATCACCAGTGACGATCCCGACCTAACCATGCCCCCAGCGGATTCTGGGAAGAAGCGACTTTCACCGGCCCAAACTCAATTGCTTAGCCGCTGGATCAAAAGCGGTGCCAAGTATGACCAGCACTGGGCCTTAGTTCCCCCGGCGGCGACAACAGTCCCCAAGGTTGCAATCCGTTTCCAAAATCCGATTGACAACTTTGTGCAGCATCGTTTGCAAGGAAAAGAACTATCGATTTCTGCTCGGGCGTCGCGTAGTGAATTGGCAAGACGCGTGGCGATGGACCTTACGGGTTTACCCCCATCGGCAGAACGACTGCAGGACTTCCTTGAAGATTCAGATCAAGACGCGTATGAAAAATTCGTCCGTGTGCTCTTGGCTGAATCCACTTTCGGCGAACATTGGGCCAGCATGTGGCTAGACTTGGCTCGCTACGCCGACACTGACGGCTATGCCGATGACGTCCCCAGAACAATCTGGCCTTATCGGGATTGGGTGATCGACGCCTTGAACAAGGACCTACCCTACGATGTCTTCACGGTGGAACAAATTGCCGGCGACCTCTTACCTGACGCCACCCAAGACCAACGAATCGCCACTGGATTTAACCGCAACACGATGACCAATAGTGAAGGCGGAACGATCGATGAAGAATATCGCATCGAAGCGGTCAAGGACCGAGTCGACACGACAATGCAAGTCTGGACCGGCATGACATTTGGTTGCGCCAAGTGTCACACTCATAAATACGACCCAATCACTCAAGATGAATACTACCAACTGTTCGCAATCTTTAATCAGTCGGCTGATTCTGACCTAGGCGGTAATCCGCCATACCTAACCGCGTATTCGAGAGCGAATCGTCAACAACGCGAAGAAATTCAAGCGAAAATTGACGCCTTGCAAAGTACCAGCGGGTTTGAAAATCAGGAATTCCAACACGCAATTGCCCAGTGGATTTCAACTTGGCATGCTCCATCCAACCGATGGAACCCACTTCCAATCGACACTGCGTCCAGCGAAAAAGGGACCCAATTGGCGATCAACCAGTTGGGCGAATTAACCGCCAGCGGAACGAATCCCCCTAAAGACACGTACGTCTTAAAGTCAACAATCGCGAACGCCGATATCACTGCAATTCAAATCTCAGCTTTTCCAGCAAACTCTAGCCAGGGCAATGCCAAAGGTGTTGGCCGGTCCGACGGAAATGGGAATTTTGTTCTGTCCGAAGTTGGGATGCGAGTCCGCGCAGTAGGGTCAAACGAACTGCACGGGAAGTTTGTCCGAATCCAGATGCCTGGCACCGAAAAAATGATCCACATTGCTGAACTGCAAGTCATGAACCAAGTTGACGAGCAATGGCAATTAGTGACTCAGGGGGCAACCGCCAGTCAGTCGAGTACAGGCTTCGGGGGCGAAGCACGACTTGCGATTGACGGAAATACGGACGGTGTTTTCGCAAAGCAATCGGTCACGCACACCAATGTGGAAACTGATCCGTGGTTCGAACTCGAGTTATCGAAAGTCTCTGCGATCCAAAAAATTGTGATTCACAACCGGACCGATAGTGATTTATTTCGTCGGCACGATGGGATGATCGTCAAGATTTTAGATGAGAATCGAGTGACGATCTGGGAACAAACCGTTCCTACCGCAACTCGGGAACCCCTGGAATTTGCACTGGACGGCTGGCGTGAAATCCCGTTCGCGTTTGCAACGGCCAGTTTTGAACAAGGCGGCGACGGCCCAGACGGGTGGCACGCAGGTTTGATGATCGACGGTGATGCTGGGGCACGAGGTTGGGCCGTTTCTCCCAATCAAGGGCAGAATCACAAAGCGATCTTGCAACTGAAGGACCCGCTGAATTCAGGCACACCGCTGGAAGTGGAATTGCGTCTGGCTCAAAACTATGGTCAACAGCATACGCTGGCAAATTTTTCTATCCAAACCACCAATCAGACCGGCCCCAACATTGTGTTGCCAACCGCGATCGCTGCAGCGGTGGAAAAATTGGACGCCGACCAGTCAACTCAGGAAAAGCTAGACTCGCTTAAAGCCGATCAACCGTTGTGGACCAGCATTCAAGTCACGTTTGCAAAATCCAATCCACTGGGCGATGCTTTGGCGAATCATTTAGCTCAATTGAAACAGCAATTGGCCGACATTCCTTCGGCGAACACCCCGATTATGGAAGACCTGGCAGCAGACAAACATCGAACCACTCGGCTATTAATTAAGGGCAGCTGGCTGAATCCGGGACACACGGTCCAGGCATCCCTCCCTTCGGCCTTGACCCAGTACACTCAGGCAAAAAGCACCAGCCCCTCAAACCCAGCCACGCCACCCTCCACGCCACCCTCCACGCCACCCTCCACGCCACCCTCCACGCCAACTATCAATTTGACCCAACCGATCAACCGCCTGACCTTGGCTAATTGGTTGGTCGATCCTGATCATCCGTTGGTTACCCGGGTGGCAGTGAATCGGATTTGGGCGCGTCTGTTTGGACGTGGCTTGGTGGAAACTGAAGAAGACTTTGGTGTGATGGGCTCGACGCCCAGCCATCCTCAGCTGCTAGACTGGCTAGCTTTGGACTTTGTCCATCAAAAGAAATGGTCCTCCAAGGAATTAATCTTTTCCATTGTGACCAGCGATACTTATCGGCAATCGTCCACCGTCACCACACAGATGAAAATGGCCGACCCAGAGAATCGTTTGCTTAGTCGATCACCTCGTTTTCGGTTGTCAGCCGAACAAGTTCGCGACCAAGCATTGGCAATTGGCGGTATCTTGAACCCCACGATGTATGGCCCAGGAGTTGTTCCTCGTTTGCCTGTGAAGGAAATTGGTAGTGCGTTTTCGAATCGAACGATCACGCAAAGCATGGGACAGGATCTATATCGACGGGCGTTGTACACCTATGTTCGGCGAACGGGCCCGTATCCAACGATGCTGACCTTTGACGGAACCAACCGACAAGTGTGCACCGTTCGTCGCATTCGAACCAACACACCGCTCCAAGCGTTGGTGACGCTTAACGACCCCGTCTTTGTGGAAGCAGCGCAAGGCCTGGCTCGAAGGATTCTGGCACTAAGCAGTGATGAATTGGAAATGGAAATAACCAAACTCGATGTCGCCGGAATTGAAGTCACAGGCGACCGCCAGAGCAAGAATGTTGACCTGAACCTTGATGACGACCTAAGCCTAACCCAACCACGGCTACGCAAAGCGTTCTGGCTGGCAACGCTGCGGTACCCCACCGAACAAGAGGTTGCCGCACTGGCGAAGTTGCTGGAGGCGGAACGGGCTTATTTCCAACAAAATTTAGAGTCCGCCACGAAACTGGCCACCGATCCCTTGGGGCCGTTACCTGCGGGAATCCCACCGGCCGAGGCAGCTGCCTGGACGGTGGTAGCGAATGTGCTGTTAAACTTAGACGAAATCATGATGAGGTAAGTGGCGATGAATCGGTATCAGATGCACAACCGCTTGGTGACTAGGCGACATTTCTTTGGGCAATCGGGCTTCTCGATTGGAGCGATTGCCTTGGCGGCGCTTAGCGGTCGGCTGGACCTAGCCAATGGTTATACAAAAACGTCCGGTCAGCCAATGGACAAACTGCCGAGCACTCAGGCAGCCCGTTTTATCGCGGCACAACGCCCCGCCACTGCCAAGCGAGTGATCTATATTCACTTGGCTGGATCGCCGCCGCAACACGAAACGTTTGACTTCAAGCCCGAATTAGCAAAGTGGGACGGTCAGGATGCGCCTGATTCTTTCCTGAAGGGTAAGACCTTTGCATTTATCAAAGGGGTGCCCAAAATGCTTGGCCCGCGATACCCCTTTGCGCAACACGGCGAAAGTGGGACCTGGGTCAGCGATCGGTTTCCACATTTAGCCAAACATGTGGACAAAATGCTTGTGGTCAAATCAATGACTACCGATCAATTCAACCATGCACCAGCCCAACTGATGACCTTAACTGGACAGGCTCGGTTCGGTTACCCTTCGATTGGATCTTGGATCACTTACGGGCTGGGAAGCGCGAATCAAAATTTGCCAGGCTTCGTGGTTTTGCTTTCCGGTGGCCAACTTCCCAGCGCCGGTAAGAATGCCTGGGGTTCAGGCTTTCTACCCAGCGTTTACCAGGGCGTGCAATGCCGAACCACAGGCGATCCGGTACTCTATCTTTCCGACCCCAACGGCATGGATCGATTGACGCGACGCAGGAGTTTAGATGCCTTAAAACAGTTGAACGAAATTCAGTATCGTCAAATTGGTGATCCCGAAACGATCAGCCGAATTGAACAATTTGAGTTGGCCTATCGAATGCAAATCAATGCACCGGAAATCATGGACATTGGTCGCGAGTCGAGAGAAACATTAGAAAAGTACGGAGCAACGCCGGGCGATTCCAGCTTTGCCAACAACTGTCTTTTGGCGCGACGCTTGGTAGAAAATGACGTGCGGTTTGTAAACTTGTTTGATTGGGGCTGGGACATTCACGGGACGGGTCCAGGCGATGACTTGATGAATAAATTTCCCGAAAAGTGCAAGCAAACCGACCAACCGATCGCCGCGCTTTTGGACGATTTATCGCAGCGAGGCCTGTTGGATGAGACCCTGATCGTATGGTCAGGCGAATTTGGACGCACCGCGATGAACGAGGCCCGAGGTGGCAGCAAATTCTTGGGCCGCGATCACCATCCCGATTGCTTTTCAATTTGGCTGGCTGGCGGCGGGATCAAAGGCGGGGTCAGCTATGGATCCACCGACGACTTTGCTTACAAGGTTGTCGATAACCCCGTCACGCCGCACGACCTGCAAGCGACCATTCTTTACGCCTTGGGTATCGACCCCAAACGCTTCAGCTATCCAAACCAAGGCCTTGACGCGCGCCTAATCGGACCGACCGACGACGCCAGGGTTCTGGACCAGTGGTTGACTTAATCACCCACGGGAACCTCGGAAATCTGAAACGCCGGTCATTGAGTGCTCTCGAAGATGGGGTGTTCAGTTTGCAGGGCAACGGGGCAGAATCTCAGCTGAATCCTAAATTTAGGGGCCTTCCTTGGTTATTTTCCAAAAATGTCCCGGCATAGAAACTTGTGCCCGCTGGGCTGCCAATAAATGAAAATTAGAGCCATTGGTTACTGGAATCGACGACCTATTTGATCTGCCCTACGAGACTTCCGGTCCCGGTTAACGCTTGACCGAGTGAGATTTCGCCAATCGCCAGGCATTCAAACCTGGGCTTGCGATCGCAAAGTTCAGCATTTGGCCTGTTCTGCTGGACAAAAATCCGCTATCCACCCAGACGGTTCCAAGGCAGCAATCGCCAGTGGGCTAGGCAAAATTCGGCTGGAAAAAACTTGAAACCCGTATCTTTCTTGTAAATTCAGTTGACTAATTGCCGGTTTAAGCCCCATACTTCACCCATGGCGGGTGTCTTTTTCTGGCAAATCGCTAGAATTAGGACTGAAAATGGCAAAGCCTTTGCCAACAACCCACTTTGAAAACGTTCGATCTTGGAACCGCCACGCGAAAATGGCGTCTAAGCATCGGTCCTAAAAGCGAACAAGTCGTTCGTGTTTTTTATCACTCAATTAGTAGAGGGTCTGAATTATCCCACCGACCAATGTTACCAACCGCATCAACGAACAAATTCGTATTTCGCCTGTTCGTGTGATCGGTGACGATGGAGAACAACTTGGAGTCTTAGCCGTCAAAGACGCATTAATGAAGGCGCGCGATGTTGGCATGGACCTAGTAGAAGTAGCCCCAGACGCGCGACCGCCGGTTTGCCGCATTATGGATTACGGAAAGTTCCGTTATGAAAAGTCAAAGCGTTCGACCAAAAGTAAATCGCACCAAACGAAGCTGAAAGAAATTCGTTTGCGGCCCCGAACCGGTGATCACGATATTGACTTTAAGGTCAAACAAGCCATCGGGTTTTTGACAAACAAAGACAAAGTCCAGGTCACCGTAGTTTATAAGGGTCGAGAACTGGCTCATATCGACGAAGGCGAACGCGTCATGAGAGGCGTGATCGACAAGTTGGCGGAATACGGAAAACTTGAATCGCCGCCTAATCGGCAAGCCAGAAAAATCATGTGCACGATCACTCCGAAGCAACCGGAACAACGGGAGCAACCGCGAATCAAGAATTCGTAGTGTTGCGAACCGTTTCAGAGGTGCACGGGTCTTTGCGAAAGGTGCACGGGTCTTTGCGAAAGGTGCACGGGTCTTTGCGAAAAGTGCTCGGGTCGTCTCGCAAGAGATCATAAGTCCCAGAATCAGGGACACGAACAATTAAAAAAGCCGCCGCTTGAATCATTAAGCGACGGCTTTCTTCGTTATGTGGACCTTGGCCCGATCGAAGGACTGGCAACTGAGACAGTTCCCAGCAAGGCGTTCGGTTCTGGCGTTTGCAACCGCGGGTCACCTCCAAGAGATTTGACGCAGTACCAACCAGAGCCCGAGTTCGCCAAACTACCAAGGGGCTCGTACGCCGTACAAACCGAACTGGCGAGTGCTATTGGGCCAGTAAGGAGTGCGTCGGTATTGCGTGCCACCGCCACCACCGGCGGTTGCTCCGCCGTACGACTGGTGCTGAAACTGGTGATGAATCGGATTGCTTTGAGTTTGCCCAACGCCCCATTGATAGGTTGTAATAAATGCGGCGGTCGGAGGTAAAACAACTGCGGTGGGTGTACCGTACTTCCAGTAAGAATAATTACCGTGCCACGGATTACTTTCCATCTGGTTCATGTTCCAGGCGTGTTCTCGGGTCGCAGTGATCCCATTGCGACTGTAAGCGTAAACCGGGTGTGGATGATACTGGTCTTGAATTGCGTTGTAAGCACTGTGGATCCGCTTGGGAAACTGTCCGTTTTCAAAGCAGGGCACGTCCTGGACTCCGCCACCAGCGATACCGCCCGATAGAACGCCACCGGATACAGCACCACCGTTTTGGCAAGTAGTGCAGCCTGACTCTTGAGCCAAGCTGGTACCACACATTGCGACAACTATCGCAACTGCGATCAACTTTGTCTTGAGCATTTGAGTTCTCGTTTATTTTTGGTTTAGGTAAGAATGAAGCAAACACAACAGCAGCAGGCGATGCCTTAGTTGCAATTCGTGCAGGCAGCGCCGCCGCCACCGATACGAGGCAACTTTCCACCAAATCGGCTGGTGACTCGGCGAAGGTTTTCCATTGGGTACATGCTAAATGGATAAGGCGTTGCAAACGTTCCGCCGTGCTGCCATGTCACGGTTGTTTTGTTGTACGCACCGCCGTTGGCAGCACCACAATTTGGATCACCATTGCATGGATCGCGATAGAATTGATCGGGTGTTCCGTAAGGTGTGTAATAGGTACGAGTGTGTTCGTACATCATCTGATGCGGCTGCAGGGGTTGGTAAGTGTAGAACACATGACCGGCAACCCGAGGCGTTGGGAGCGGAGCAGGATACATGCCGGCTGTGGATTGGCTGGTAGCTCCACCGGTGTACATACCGTGGAACAATTGCGCCGACTGTTCCTCTTGCGACTGAGCCACTTCGTATTGGGCTTGAACTGCGGCTGGTAAGATTGTCAATGCGAACATCGCGATCGCCAACATTTTGACTAATTGCTACATCTTGAAAACTCCTAAGGATACGGTTGTCTGTTGACCAAACATTCGCAGGAAGGCAGGCCGCCAATTTGCGAAGGCGAAGGCAGCTACCCATAAATTGGCGATGCCTTGGTTGTTGCCTGGACATCGGACCGGCGAAAGGAACGCTGACCGTCCCCAGCTTCTCCGACTTGTAATGTTCACAGGTTGTTCTGCTCACTGGGCGCGTGGGGCAGCTGACTTGAATTCAAGCCAAACTTTCAGCACGTAAATCACGGGCTCGAGGCAAAATTACCGTCAGCGGCCAGGCCTGGATTCGCTTCGCCGACTGCAGCCACTGGGTTCGTTTGCTGACGGTTCTACCAGGGCTGAAACGTCAACTACCTCCAATCGCGACCTAAATCGGTTTGTATCTATTTTTCGGAGCAAACCGGCCAGAATATGATCTTAATAGCGGCAGTATCACTCATGCCGGACCCGTCGCGACGGCACAATCGATACCAGTGACAAAAACCGACTGGGCTGAAGTCACACCGTTTGATAGAATCGATCCAAATTAGCTGTCTTGCCGAAACTGCGACGGATGGCTAAATTCGCAAACCGGACAAAACTATCATTTATCAAGTGAACCGTCGGCTTGGCTCATGGACGAAAAGTGATCACTTTGACACCGGAAGATTGCAAAACCGTCACGTAAAAATTCGTAAGGTGCGAACGCTGACCCCCTGAAATTAGTAAGTCATGCTTAACCATTAGGTGAGCTGCAGGCGACTGAGGTTGGGACCCACCTTGCTCTTGGCAAGTGAATCACGAAACAGAGATTTCCCGCTTGCCACTCACGTTTTGCCGGCCAAATTTCGATGGGACTTCAGAACGCTGGTATAGGTTCCAGATCAAAATGCAAGCAGGTCCGGTGGCAAAGAGAAAATGAGTGCGATAGCAAGTGCTGCGGTAAGCGTTCGGGCTAGAATTCGAAATTCGATCCAGTTTGGACTCGATTGCCAGGAAGGTGTTGCCGAAAACAGGGTATTCCAAGGAGGAAGCGTCAGTTGGCTAAAAAGAAATCGTCCAGCGGTAACACTACCGCAAGTTCGAACGGCAAAGCGCAGAAGAACCTGTTTCTGGCTCTTGAAGACGCGGTGATCGAAGGGATCCCCTTGCGTCTGGCGGCGCAAAGCCGCTATTTGAATTATTCGCTGTCGGTGATCACCAGCCGAGCATTACCAGACGTACGCGACGGACTCAAACCGGTCCAACGGCGGATTCTTTATACGATGTATCGCCAGGGCTTGGATCATAACACCAAGCATCGTAAGTGCGCTAAGATCGTTGGTGAAGTGATGGGTAATTATCACCCTCACGGCGACAGTTCGATCTACGAAGCCCTGGTCCGAATGGCTCAACCGTTCTCACTGCGCATGCCCCTAGTCGATGGTAGCGGGAATTTCGGCTCGATCGACGGCGATAATGCGGCCGCCATGCGTTACACCGAATGTCGGTTGACCGCGATCGCCGACGAAATCCTGACAGACTTAAAAACCACGACGGTTCACTTCAAGTCCAACTATGACAGCACCCGCCAAGAACCTGTGGTGCTTCCCAGTCGCCTACCAAATTTGCTGCTTAATGGCACAACCGGCATCGCTGTGGGCATGGCGACCAATATGCCGCCGCACAATCTGGGCGAAATCTGTCGCGCGTTATTGAAACTACTAAAAGATCCCGAGATCAAAGATTATCAGCTTGTTGCCAACGACGCGATTCAAGGTCCTGACTTTCCCACTGGCGGGCAAGTTATCAACACCAAAGATGAACTGCGGGACATTTATCGAACCGGTCACGGTACCTTGCGAATTCGCGGGACCACGATTGCCTGTGAAGAATCAAAGAACCACAAGATCCTACAGATCACTTCGATTCCCTACGGAGTCAACAAGAGTCTGTTGGTCGAACGTATTGGCGACATAGTTTTCTCCGGTAAAATGCCGCTGATCCAAGAAGTTCGCGATTTGTCGACCGAAGATATTCGTGTCGATGTGATGCTAAGAAAGGACGCCGATGAAGCGAAAGTCCTGGCGTATCTGTACAAAAACACTCAGTTGCAAACTAACTTCGGCGTGAACATGACCTGTTTGGTTCCTACCGAAAATCCAGCCGTAGGTGCTCCCGAACGCCTTGGCCTCAAGGAACTTCTGTGGCACTTCTTGCATTTCCGCTTGCAGGTGGTCACTCGGCGACTGGAAAATGAACTGGCGGCATTAGAAAAACGCCTTCACCTTTTGCAGGGGTTCCTGACCGTATTTGATGCGCTGGATGAAATCATTCGCATCATCCGCAAGTCGGATGGAAAATCCGACGCAGCGAAGAAGATTATGGCAAGATTCCCGGCCAACAAGGGCGGTTTGGATGAAGAACAAACCGATGCAATCCTAGAATTGAAACTGTATCGCCTGGCCCGATTAGAGATCAACTTGATTCGCGAAGAAGTTAAGGATAAAGAAAATCGCGCTCGCGAGATCCGAAAGCTACTCAAGGAAGATACTGCCGATACAAATTCATCTGGACGATGGGGAATGGTGCGTCAAGAAACTGAATACTTGGTGGCCAACTATACCAAAGACGATGGCGGCAAACGGCGGACAGAAATGTTAACCGTGGTCGATGAACCCGAATATTCCGCGGATGACTTCATCGTTGCCGAAGACTGTGCGATCCTGATCACCGCCGATGGATGGGTTAAGCGACAAAAACAAATCACCGACCCGACAAAGAGTCGCCTGCGAGAAGGGGACCGAGTCTTGGGGTGCGTTGCCGGATCGACCAGAAGCGTTGTGGCTTTCTTCTCTTCACTGGGCGTCTGCTATTCCGCCAGGATGATCGATGTCCCCGCATCGACCGGTTATGGTGAACCGATTCAAAAGTTATTCAAAATGAAAGACGGCGAAAAGATAGTGTCGTGCATTTCATTTGACCCCCGAGTGATCGGCAACATCCACGAGGACCCCAAAAAGCCTGATTTGTGCCCAGAAATGCATGGATTGGCGGCAACCTCGAATGGGTACGCAATGCGATTTGGGTTGGCCAGTTTTGCGGAACCTTCGACTCGTAGCGGTCGTAAATTCGCTAGAGTCGCGGTCGGCCAAGCGGTTATCAATGTATTTCCAGTGCATGGAACGGAAACGATCTTGGCGGTCACGGCGTTGTGTCGAGCGATGGTTTGCCCAGCCCAGGAGATCAACTATCTGTCGGGCGCAGGCAAAGGTGTCATCCTGATAAAGATCGGCAAAGGAGATCAATTGCTGGGATTCAAACCCAGTACTGGGGATCGCGACTTGATGTTGGTCGAAACCAACCGTGGCGCAAAGAAGACTATTTCCACAGCCAAATATCGCGTTACATCCCGTGGTGGACGAGGCACTGAAATTCAAAAGAACGGTAAAATATCTTCTGTGGTTCTGCCACCCGCCGATGCCCCACCGCAATTGGAAGAAAGTGAAGGCTAAGACCTAGACCAGCAAACGACACTTGTGCTTTTGTTACCGCTCACCGTACCACGCGAAAACGCTACTTATGGACTCACTTCCAAACGTCGCCGCGTGGTACTAACTAAGTTAATAAAATTGTAATCATGGCTGAAACCAAAACATACACCGCTTCGGACATCGTCGCATTGGAAGGACTGGATCCTGTCCGCAAACGACCAGGCATGTATATTGGCGGCGTAAGTTCGGCAGGCCTCCATCACTTGATTTGGGAGGTACTGGACAACTCGGTCGACGAAGCGATGAATGGACATGCTTCGGAAATTGTTGTCACGCTGCATAAAGACCAATCAACGATCACGGTCTCGGACAATGGTCGTGGCATTCCGGTAGACAAACACGCTAAGACAAAAAAATCTGCCTTGGAAATGGTGCTCACTATGCTGCACGCAGGCGGCAAGTTCGAAGGCAAAAACTACCAGACCGCTGGTGGTCTGCACGGCGTAGGGGCGTCGGTTGTGAATGCCCTTTCCAAACACTTGGTCGCGATTGTTAAACGAGACGGCTTCCAATACAAAATGGAATTTGCCAAAGGCAAGGTGATCAAACCGCTTCAGAAGGCTAAAGGAACGCCCCGCGGCACAGGGACCACGATCACTTTTTCGCCTGACCCAACGATTTTTCCGAAAGTGGATTTTGACACCGCACTGATCCGAACACGATTAGAAGTCACCAGCTTTTTGCACAAAGCAGTGAAGGTTCAATATGTGGACGAAGCCAATGGAACCAAAGATTCGTTTTTTCACGAAAACGGGATCGCCGACTATTTGAAGAAGGTTTTGGCCGAACGCAATGCAAGGCCCATCCATGACACGCCTTACTCGCTGAATCGAAACGATGAAGAGCGAATTGAAATTGTTCTGCAATGGACTGAATCCACCGATGAACATGTCCGTTCCTATGTCAATGGCATCCCCACAGGCACCGGTGGTACGCATGAAAATGGTTTCCGCAGCGGCTTGAACAAAGCGCTGCGAAACTATTTCGAAACGCACAATCTTATCCCTCGCGGTGTAAAAGTTACGCATGAAGACGTACGCGAAGGCATGGTTGCGATTGTTTCGGTGTTTATTCCTGAGCCCCAATTCCAAGGTCAAACCAAAGATCGACTGAATAACCCAGAAGTTCAGCCTGCGATCGACAATGCAATTCGCCCTTCGTTAGAACAGTGGCTAAACAACAATCGTTCGGTCGCTGATTCAATCGTCGCCAGAATCATCGCCGCCGCTCGTGCTAGGGCCGCGTCCCGAGCCGCCAGTGAAGCGGTGTCTCGCAAGTCAGCCGGCGGACGGTCTATGTTGCCAGGCAAGTTAAGTGATTGCTTGAACGCAGGGAAAGCAAACTCTGAAATCTTCATCGTGGAAGGCGATTCCGCCGGAGGCACGGCAAAGCAAGGTCGAGACCGCAATCACCAGGCGATCTTGCCGTTACGAGGCAAAGTCCTAAACACCGAAGCAATGGCGTTAAAAAAACTGCTCGAGAACAAAGAAATTCAAGACATCGTAACCTCGCTTGGGTGCGGTATCGGAAAAGACATTGACCTCTCTAGGCTACGTTACGATCGAGTCATCTTGTTGGCCGATGCCGATTCGGATGGGCACCACATTACAACTCTGCTACTGACTTTTTTCTACCGTCACATGCCAGCTTTAATTAGCGATGGACGAATCTTTATCGCGGCCCCTCCTTTGTATCGAATCGATATCGGTAAGGAAACTTTTTGGGCGGCGGACGAACCCGCTCGCGAACGCATCATTAGCGAGCATGCGGGGCGTTCGACTCCAGAAATCACTCGCTTTAAAGGATTGGGTGAAATGATGCCCAAGGTCCTTTGGGATACCACGCTCAACCCTGGCACTCGCCGACTTCTAAAGGTCGAAATTGATGATCAATTGGAAACCGATCGAGTCATGAGCGATCTAATGGGCAAGGACGCGTCTGCTCGATTTCGCTTCATTATGGAACGTGCCGAAGACGCCGACGACATCGATGTGTAAACCAAGTCCACGTCTTGATCACTGAGAAAGCTGATGTGCCGTTCGCAAGTTTGGCGACCTGAATTCATAACGCAACAATTGGCGCGATCAATCCATCGTCAATAATACAGGATTTGCTTGCTGCTGCGTTGTGAGTGTCGCTTTCTTCGAAATGGCTCCCGTCCGAAAGACGAAAGAAAAACGAAATATCCGAACGACAATAATTCGCCCAATCAGGGCACTTGCAAATTGCCTGTGCGCGTTGATCGACGCCTTATTCCAAGGCTGGACCATAACTAACAATCGTTGAAAGCCTCCCTTTTTGACTTCGTGGCCAACATACGACAACAGACGTTTGTAGACCCCCAAACCACGGGCCGGCTTGTCCACAAATGCGCAATAGAGCCAAGCTTGTCCTGGTTCTAATTGAATTTGAAAACCTAAATCAACCTCCCCAAACGAGTCGCCCGCCACCCACACACCGCCCAACAACTTGGCAGGTTCGTCTTGCTTGGCAACCGAAAAACCTAAATCATCCTTGGTCGTTTCCACAGGGACCGAATTTCCGGTGAATTGACGTAACCGATTCCGCAGGGTTGCTTCTACGACAGTCTTCAACGCCCAACCATCCATCGGTATCTCCGGATCCAAATCACTTAGACGATCAAGATCCAGTTCCAGCACGTGCCCCACAGAAAATCGAAAAATCCACGCGGGAACGATCCTGTTGAAGGCCGTTTCGATCAAATGTAAAAATCGAATTCGCTTTAAATTTTGGATGATCGTTGGCATAACGATTCAGACTCGGTTAGATAGTAATTCGCTGCCGTTTCACGTACCAAGAGCGGCCAAACCAAACAATCTGCTGCCCAAACAGACATCAGTGACTAACTGCCCATCAAAAGGTAGCTTAACACAGAAGATGCCAACGTAAATCTAGTTGGCTACGTCTGCCTATGAGGCATCGACGCGAAGTAAAACGCACAAACGTCAGAATTGTGCACGCCGCAATCGGTAAAACCTGATTCTAGCGACGGTACATATCCGCGGCCAAATCACAGGGCCGCAGATTAATCGACTATACTCATCTTTTAGAGAGGGCAAACATCCACCAACGAGCTTTTCCCGATGCCAAAAAACTATCACCCCACGTTTATTTCACCACGGATCCGCTTCCGCTTGGCTTTGCTGACGTTTTTCGCCTTAATATTTTTCGCCTTAATATTTTTCGCCTTGATGTTTTTCGCCTTGATGTTTTATGCGTCGACCGCCAGCGGTTATCAGAAACGTTCGCCCGAAGACAACGTTAAGGCCAAACCCAATGTGGTATTCATTCTGGCAGACGATTTGGGCTGGGGAGAATTGGGGTGTTATGGTCAACAAAAAATCCCAACGCCCAACATTGACCGTCTGGCAAAACAAGGCACTCGGTTTACGCAGCATTATAGTGGCGCCCCCGTTTGCGCTCCTTCACGTTGTGTGCTGCTTACGGGCAAACACATGGGGCATGCACAAATCCGAGGAAATCAACAGGCAAAAATAGCATTTCCCCAATTTACAGAGGGGCAGCATCCGATCACCGAAGATCAACTAACCATCGCAGAAGTTTTTCAACAACAAGGTTATCGTACAGGTGCAATGGGGAAGTGGGGACTGGGCCCCGTCGGTAGCACGGGTGATCCCAACGCACAAGGTTTTGACCTCTTTGTTGGCTACAATTGCCAGGCAGTTGCCCATTCGTACTACCCAAGATTCATCTGGGACAACAACCAGCAGATCGAGATCAATCCGACACCGATTCCTGGTCACAAGAAACAACCGACCGGTGAAGTAATCATCGACGACTACCTCGGCCAAACTTATGCACCCAAATTAATGATCGATCGGGCCGTTGAATTCATCGACAAAAATCACGATCACCCCTTTTTTCTCTACTTGCCGTTTATCGAACCTCACGTTGCAATGCACCCGCCCAAAGCGTCCGTTGATCGGTTCCCCGCACAATGGGACAACCAAGCCTATCGAGGCGAATGTGCCTATCTGCCTCATCCTCGCCCCCGAGCGGCATACGCGGCAATGATTTCAGATCTAGATGGTTATGTTGGGCGAATCATGGCGTCTCTAGAAGCAACAGGAGTAGCCGACAACACCATTGTCATCTTCACTAGCGACAACGGTACCACACACGAAGGCAGCAAAGGAACGGAATTCCACATTGGTGGATGCGACGCCAAATTCTTCAACAGCACCGCGGGACTGCGCGGCTACAAAGGCAGCGTTTACGAAGGCGGCATTCGAGTTCCCTTAATTGTGCGATACCCTGGCCAAGTCGCCGCAGACGCTACCAGCGACTTGCTTGGTTACTTTGCCGATTGGTTTCCGACTCTATGTTCGGCGATTGACGCCCCAACACCCCAAGACCTAGATGGCGAAGATCTGTGGGCTAATATTACCCAAACCGCGGACAGTCGAAATCCAGACCACAAACGCACGCCCATGATTTGGGTTTATCCAGAATACGGCGGGCAGGCAGCAGCCAGAATTGGTGATTACAAAATAATACGCCAGAAAATCAAACAGCCCAACAGCAAAGCGAAGTGGGAACTTTACAATATTGCGGTCGATCGCAATGAAACCAATGACCTTGCGCAACAACACCCGGAAATAATAGACGAAGCGATCAAACTGCTACGCCAAGAAGCCAGCGAAAATCGAATTTTTCCACTGGAGATACCAGACGCCGATTAACAACGACCAATCTGAATGTTCTTCTGAGAAGTGCCGTTGTCAATCGAACAGGAATACTTCTAATGCTTGCCCAGCCTTGATTTCGTCCTGCGATTCCTGAATCAATGCGAAACCGATTGCCTGGCTAATTGTTGATAAATTTGACGCGCGCCCCGTTGCAATGGGCGTTACCACCAGCGGTTGCGTCTGGGAAATAAACTGCCCCGTCCCTGCAGGAGCACATGCGAATTCGGCATCATTTTCAATCGCATCATCCCCTGCAACAAAGTCGCCGGCCCTAGCAATCGCAACTCGCAAGAAGTCAACTCGCCCCAACTTGGATTTAACATCGGTATCGATCGTTGCGTGCACTTTAGCGTAAGGCCAGGCTGGCGACTTATGCTGCAAGATTCGCAGCGCAGGCCGGACTAACAAGACGTA
>JBDNHU010000310.1:0-6809 GCA_041688615.1 Mariniblastus sp.
AGCGTCGCATGAATTGATTCGACAACGACAACAAATGCTATTCCACCGATTTGCGACCGTCAGCCAAACTTACCAAACCGCTGTCCAGCAATTGGCGAATTACCAAGAGTTTATATTGCCATCGGCCGCAGAAGTCGTCGAATTAGCTGCCACCGGATTTGCCGAAGGTGAATTGGACTACCTGCAACTGCTGACAGCGCAACGGTCTTTACTTGATGCTCGCCTAGGTTACCTGCAAGCGTTGCAGTCATTTTGGGATGCAAAGTGCTTCTTGGATGGCAACTTATTGGCTGGAAGTTTGGAAGAGTAGCTTTTGAAAAAAAGAAGCTGCTGACGGGGTTGGTGCCGGTCCAACGAACATTGGGGCAAGCGGGCTGTCTTGTTTGGCATATCACCATTTCTCGCGGGTCCGCGGTTCAGTTGGCAACAGGTCAGACTATATTGATCATTGGTCCCTCGGGTGAACGGTCGCGCATCAGTTGGCCACGAATCGCAGTTGCACGTTGTAGAAACGTAAGCGAACCCAAAGTGTTGGCCGTCCTTTGAAACCGCTTCGTTTGGAACTTTGTTATTTCAGGCACCTAACGATCACACTATCGATAGGGTCGTGTCAACGCCCACTCAGTGTTAGTCATTCATTATGCAAAACGTATTCGCTAAAAAGCCCTACACCTTCGTACCTCCTATCCAATCAGATTTTTTTGCCACTTGGTTGGTCCGACTTGGCTTATTCCGCAAGAGTTTGAAACGAGACCACGGAATCATCAATCATGAGTGTCGCAACTTGGACTTACTTCGAGAATCAATGAAGCAAGGTCATGGCATAATGCTGACACCCAACCACCCAAGGACCTCTGATCCCGTGGTGATGGGGTTTGTCGCCCGTGAAACCCCGTGCTTGTTTTATGCCATGGCCAGTTGGCACCTATTCAATCAAGGTGCCATGCGACGTTTGCTATTAAGAATCGCAGGCGCTTTTAGTGTCAATCGTGAAGGACTGGATCGAAAAGCCATTGATGAAGCGGTCAATGTCTTGGTCGAAGCCAAACGGCCCTTGCTGATTTTTCCCGAAGGGACCACCAGTCGGACCAACGATCGATTAATGTCACTAATGGACGGCCCATCATTCATCGCGAGAACTGCTGCAAAGAAACGAGAAGCCGAAGGCAAGAAGGTCGTTGTCCACCCCGTTGGACTGCGTTACCTTTTCGAAGGCGATCTCGAGCGTTCCTGCCATTCAGTGTTGTCCGACATCGAACAGAAACTGACCTGGAAACCAAACACCAAGATGCCCTTGATCGATCGGGTCGTCAAAGTTGGTTCCGCTCTTTTGACGTTGAAAGAATTACAATATGGCATCAACACAATGGAAGGTCAGACCATCCGCCAACGGCAAACGAATCTAGTCAATTGCCTACTCCATCCTCTAGAAGAACAATGGCTGGGCAGCAAGAGGAGCGACGGCATCGCGATCCGCATCAAGAATTTACGGATGAAAATTTTCCCCGAAATGTCCAAACCGGAAACCTCGGAAGATGAACGTCGCCAACGCTGGCAAATGCTGGAAGATACTTACTTAGCCCAACAGGTCGACTGCTACCCAGAGCGGTATATCACCGAATTCCGCTCGAATGATCGCATCTTAGAAACTATCGAAAAGTTTGAGGAAGACTTGACCGATCGCTGCCGAGTTCATCGACCCATGAAGGTCATTATTGATGTCGACCAAGCGATCGAAGTTTCATCCAAACGGGAACGAGGTGCGACCGTCGACCCTTTGATGCAAAAAATTCGCGAACGCTTAGAAGCCAAACTTGGCGATCTGCAAAAAGAATCGCGTATGTACCAAGCCTAGAAACGCAGCAAGGTTAGAAACGCAGCCCAAGCTTGAAAACGTACCAAGATGAAACCGCAGAGCCCGATCGGCGTCCGGTTCCTCTAGTTTTGCGGCGACTCCGACTCGCCAGACGACACCCTGTCGATTGGGCATCACTTGATTGCTTTGCAATCAGCTTTCCAGTAGCCCGCAAAATGGGCGAACATTATTGGCGAACATTATTGGCGAACATCGTTGGCGAACATCGTTGGCGAACATCGTGATCGCGTTAGGCAAAGGTCCGACCGCTGACTCAAGAAAAGCGGAAACCCCTAGTGTGTCGAACACATGTCGACCGGAGTAAAGTGACCAGGGGCATGGAATTCACCTTACTCAAACTACACTAGGGGCTTCACGGCCATTGCCAAAATTAGGCTGATTGGACGCTCATCCTTAAGTGCATACGGTGTGCCAACAAACGTCACAACCGTTAAAAAATGTTTAGGCGGAGGGCGTCCACGTTTGATAACTGCACGTCTGTCGCTAGAATTTCCGGCAATAATCCAGCATTTTTTCCGCCTTTGAAGGGCTCCATGAAGCGATCCCTGACGGATGGGTTGCAAGCGATTTTTCTTGAAATCATCACCGATCGGACGCGGAATCCTTTTGAATTCAGTGCTGTAGGTCTGACCTTAATTTTGGCTGCAGTGTGATTCTGGTGGCCTGAGTGTTCGATTTCAAAACAACTTTCATGCGGATGGTGTGTTAAAATACTGCAGCTTGATTGTAAATTCACCCCCATCACCTGAAAGGCACTCGATGCGTTTCCCAATCTTCGCCTCATGTCTGCCCCTGCTAGCAGGCCTGTTCGTGATCACCCTGCCTGTTTTGAACATTTCCAGCAGCGCTGCTGCAATCGCGGCCCAAGCGGCCGTAGAGGATGAGGCTAGATCGCTCCGAATTACGCCGGTTGACCATATTCTTTGGCCCGATGGCGCACCCGGTGCCTTGGGCGAGGCCCCAAAAGACCAGCCGAAAGTTACGGTTTACCGTCCCCTGAAAGTCACTGGATTGGCGCCCGCAATTTTGATCTGCCCAGGTGGCGGCTACGGTGGGCTGGCGATGGACCACGAAGGCACTCAAATCGCTGCTTGGATGAACCGATTAGGCTTGGTCGCTTGCATTCTTGATTATCGACACCGAGGGAAAGGGTACGGGCACCCCGCGCCAATGCTGGACGCACAACGAGGCATTCGCTGGATTCGATCCAACGCAGAATCCTTGGGCGTGGATTCCAGCAAGATTGGCATCATTGGATTTTCGGCAGGCGGCCATTTAGCTTCAACCGTCTCAACTCACTTTGACCTGGGCGATGCTAAAGCGAATGATCCGATCGACAAGTTCAGCTGTCGCCCAGATTTTTCGATCTTGTGCTACGGAGTGCTTCAATTCGGCACTTCGGCCACACATCTGGGCTCGCAAAGAAACCTGTTAGGCAATGATGCGGATCCGAAACTAATCGAATCACTTTCAAATGACAAACAGGTGACCGCCAACACTCCGCCAACTTTTCTTTGGCACACCCACGAAGACTCGGTAGTGCCTCCGCAAAATAGTGCCGCCTATTACTTGGCACTGAAGCAAAATAACGTCGATGCCGAATTGCACATTTTCCAGAAAGGCCGTCACGGAGTTGGCTTGGCCAAAGGCATCTCGGGAACTCAAGCGTGGCCGATGCTTTGCGAAGAATTCCTAGAGCGTCACCGTATGCTGGGCAAAACTCCGGACGAAATACCCGGCGAAATAACCGCTGCGGAGAAGTAAAACTAGGTCGCCGCGATACAAACCAGCGCACCTGTTTGCCCGTGACCTTTAACTGGGCTGTAACGCTATATTTTCGGCTGCCCCAGTAAAGATGTCGCCGGCAACCGTTTGCCCTGGCCTAGAGCGGCACGCCGCGTCGGGCAAAATCATTTCACGTCCACCCGTCAGTTAACCACTAGAAATTTATCGTGAATATTGCGGAAATCATTTCTCAAAAACGTGATGGTCACGAACTTTCCAAGCAGCAAATTGATTGGCTAATTGGACAGTATTCAGCGGGTCAAATTGACGACTGCCAAATGTCAGCCTTAGCCATGGCGATTTTCTTTCGCGATATGACCTTGGACGAAACCACCAACTTGACTGCCGCGATGATTGAATCAGGTCGCCCAATGACTTGGCCGAATTCTGATCGACCCAAACTAGACAAACATTCCACCGGTGGCATTGGTGACAAAATCTCGATCCCCCTAGCGCCATTGTTGGCAGCCTTGGGAATCGACGTTCCCATGATTTCGGGTCGCGGATTGGGCCCCACGGGCGGAACATTGGACAAACTTGAAAGCATCCCAGGGCTGGATGTCAATCTTACGCGAGAGCGCTTTGCGAATGTCGTCGATCAGGTCGGCTGCGCGATCGTCAGTGCATCCCAAGACTTTGCACCTGCGGATAAAAAACTCTATGCCTTGCGAGATGTTACCGGAACGGTCGCCTCAATCCCACTGATTACAGCCAGCATCCTTAGTAAGAAGCTATCTGAAGGTTTGAATGGATTGGTGATGGATGTGAAGTGGGGCAGTGGGGCGTTCATGAAAGAATTGCCGCAAGCAAGGGCCCTGGCCCAACGCATCGTGCAGGTGGCGTCTTCCATGGGCGTGCCGACCAAAGCGGTATTAACCGACATGAATCGCCCCCTGGGCCGAATGATTGGAAACGCCTGCGAAATTCTAGAATCGATCGACATCTTGCAAGGCCAAGGTCCCGACGACGTGCGACACCTTACATTACACTTAGCTGCACAATCTTTAATCGTTCTAAAAATGGAATCCGATTTCGACACAGCGTTACAAGCGGCGACGGCAACACTAAACGGTGGCGTCCCCATGGAAATTTTCTCCCGCATGATTGCCGCACAATCGGGGAACTTGACTGATTTTGATAAGAATTTTCTCCGTACACCGCTTCTTAGCAAGACTGCTGGCTTCGTCAGTGGCTTCGATACCCAAAAATTTGGGTATGCCATTATCCAGATGGGCGGCGGACGCAAAAAACAGGGTGACACGTTGAACTATCGCTGCGGACTGGAAATGCTGACCGACATTGGACAGAGGCTAGAAATCGGCCAACCTTGGCTAAATCTCTTGAACTTCGAAAATTCGTCTTTGCCACTTGTCCATTTGCTAGAATCTGCAATTCAAGTAACAGAAAACCCGGTCGCCAACCGATCACTGATCACCGAAATTCTTTAGCCTAGAATGCGGCCCGCTTCGTCGATTCGCCCAAGCACTGGCTAGCGTCCGACCAGTGCAGCCACCCACATCCGATCGAAACGATATCTAACAAATCCATACCCACTAGTCATTGTGACGCTGGCGTAAGCCTGGCGATGTTTGCAAGACTAATTGCGAGCGTTCCACTTCGTTCAGCCAATCTTGAATTACAGCCAAACGCAATGGAGTTCCAGCTACGACAAACCCGGTCGAACAAGCGGCGCCTTGGATCCTTGCTGCCATGTCGCGATACTTGGACAACGGGCGATCACCCAGTCGCGAAACGTACAAGAAGTCTTCACTCAGGATCACCGTCTGCGGCACTCGGGCCGATCCGCAGATAGTCAGCGCAGCCTTTAGTTCTGCGTTAGCGTCTCGATCAATGAAGCGTAATTCTATGTGGGGGCATTCACTTTCAAATCGGTGAAAAATGGGGCAGTGTTCAACACAGTCGCCGCACCAGGCACCTGACATGCACAGCAGATACATTTTCCGTTTAAATGACTGCAACACGTCCAACTGTTCGGGCCGTAACGCGGCAGCTTCAAACGATGCCTGCCACTTCCCTTGATCTGTCGGCGAACCATGTTGCAACAAATAAGAGTTGTAGTCCAAACCTTGTTGGTAAAGAGAAGACCAATCCACAGAGCTACTTTCGAAAAGGTGTACCCATCAGCGCGCCAACCCTAAAAGCCTACCAACCCAAAAGTCAGATTCGCCCTTTAGCGCATTGCTTCAATGTTTATTGCTTCAATGTTTATTGCTTCAATGTTTATTGCTTCAACGTTTATCGCTTCAACGTTTATCGCTTCAACGTTTGTCACTTCAACGTTTGTCACAAACGCGACGCTGATCGCTTATTTCTTCGATTTCTTTCCGCCTGATTTCTTCGCGGTCTTCACCGCTTTAACGGGGTCTTTCTTCGCAGACTTCTTTTTCGAAGATCCGCTGCCCGAGCCCGACTTTCCAGACGAACCGCTACCGAAGGCAGACGACCAATTCTGACTGTATTTTTCCGAAGCACCACTACGCAAAATTGTCATTTCTACTTCTCCAAGAATTAAAGCGGGTTGTTCAAAGCACCAAGATCGATCCGAATCCGTCGAATCTAGCCACAAACCGCTATTATGTTTATCACGAAATTGTCGTCACTGTCAATCATCGAGTATCAATGCACAATCCAGCAGGAAAATCCGACCGAGTTCACAAAAACGCTATCACGTTTGGCAACCGGGCGCACTAACTGCTAGGATTGAAGTAACTTTTTATAGCGGAACCGCTTAGGTTCGTCCGGAGACAAACCTAGGCGTTGCCGGCGTTGTTCTTCGTAGGTCTGATAGTTGCCTTCACACCAATGCACGTAACCTTCACCTTCAAAAGCCAAAATGTGCGTTGCGATACGATCCAAGAACCAGCGATCGTGGCTAGTCACCACCACGCATCCCACGAAGTTCAATATCGCCTCCTCCAACGCCCTTAGCGTATCCACGTCCAAGTCATTGGTGGGTTCATCCAATAGCAATACATTGCACCCTTTGCGAAGCAATGTGGCCAAGTGAACTCGGTTGCGTTCTCCACCCGACAGCACACCAACCTTTTTCTCCTGATCGGGACCTCGAAAATTGAACTTTGAAACGTAGGCTCGCGAATTCACGGTTCGCCCTCCCATGTCCAACAAA
>JBDNHU010000311.1:0-7134 GCA_041688615.1 Mariniblastus sp.
CGGTCGGTTAAATCGCCCAGGTTTCGACACATATTGGCCGAATAAGCAAGTAACACAATCCAACACCTTGCTTTTACGGCGGAATTGTCTACCGGGCGGCTCACCTGACCCTAATTTGCAAAGTCGCCCAAACTTCGGACAGGTCAGGCGAACTACGGAATCAATAGCCGACACGAAATTGAATTCTGCTTTCTATTTTTGTTCAATCCAGGCCAAGGGTACAGTCAAATCCGCTTTGCCATCCACTTGAACCGCTCTTGCCGATGCCACCAAGCGTTTGGCTGAATTGTCTGACGGCAACTGATAAGACCACAGTCGATAAGTGGCTTCGTTGGGTGTTTCCAAAGTCGCCAAGACGTAGCGATAGCTGGTTGTCCAACCGACACCATCAAAATATTGGTTCGTGTCTCGATCTCGAATCACGACCCGTACTTCCCGTATTCCGACAAGTCCCTTTGCCCACCCACCCAGCGCAAGGTCAAACTTTCGATTGACAACCGCGTTTGCCGTTGCTGGCAAAGTGATCGATGTCATGGGCGCCTCGTTTTCCAGATACAACCATCGATGAAAAACATTGGTTTGGTAACCACCCTTGGCTGAATAAACACGAGCAGTCACATTGACGCGATATTCGCCCTGATCGTTTGGAAAAAAATCGTACTCCCAACGGGTCAACGATTTTCCAATCGCTTCCAACTGGGTAGACAACTGCCTGAACCCTGAAACCCAATTCGTGCCATCGAAATACTCTAGCTCTTGCCCATCCAATCTACGACTGACCACCAAGCGAACATCATTCACACCGTCGCTTGATTCAGCGTACCCAGTAAAGTTCATCCTTCGGAAGACGCGTTCGCCATTGATTCCTGGCACAGCAATTGAACCGCCGTAAGGTTGATCCGACGCGCGAAACTGGCCTAAGAGCAATTCAAATAAATTTTTGTCACCGTTAGAAAGTTGCGATTGCCGATTATAAAGTTCAAACGGATCCTGGCCCAACTCATAATACTCACTAAAACCATCAGCCCAACGAGTAAACCTTTGGTCGTGCATTCGTACCGACGCGTAGACACCTTCGACTTTTTGCCATGCGTGCCCAATCTTCTGATAATGTTCAGTCAACACTCCGCTGGGTCGCCAAGACGGTTCATCGATCTGTACATCTTCCGCCAGCAATGACGCAAACGACTGACCATCGGTCGGCATGATCGGCGAACCGGTCATCTCTAAAATTGTTGAAGCAACATCCACGTGCGACAGCAAATGCCCTCGTGATTGATTAGCACCCACACCCACACCTGGCCCCCAAACCACCATGGGCACCTGAGTGCATCGGTCGTAAGGCAATTGTTTGCCAAAATGTCGTTGTTGGCCCAACATGTAGCCATTGTCTGAAGTGAAGATGATCAAGGTCTGTTGATCGATTTCATTCTGAACCAAATGTTGCCACAGCACGCCCAGCATATCGTCAAACGATTTCATCGCTAGTAAACGCTCGCGATAATCTTGGTCACCTTCGATTACCCTTTGATCGCTAAGCCGCCCCAAGCGATTGATCGCTTGCGGTTTGGCCGAAACGTCAGCCAAGTCAAAATCTACCTGATGCGGTTGCCTGATCTGAGTCCACCAGTTAGCGTACCTTCGATCAACCATATCACCGCTGGATGGGCGGTGCGGGGCGAAGGGCGCTAAATAGAGAAAGAAAGGCTGTTGGGGTTGGTTCGTTCGATGTTGATCAATCAAGACCATCGAATCAATCGCTTCGATATTGGTTCGATACCTGGTCTGTAAGTGAGTACGATACTGGGCAGGATAGTCATTTAAATTAAGCTCACCCGTGTTCTGTATGACCTCTTGGTATTGTTGACCACGACGACTCAGATAACGATTGGTCTTAAAGTAGAAGGCCCCCAGTGACGCATAGAAATCGTCCCATCCGCTGGGGCGAAGCGAAGTCCACAACTCACCGGACTCGGGTGCAAAACCACCGTGAAGATACTTCCCAACCATCATGGTGTGGTATCCAGACTGTTTCATCCAAACCGAAATATCATTTTCACTCCAGTTGGGTTTGCTGGTCGCGTATTGGACTTCGGAATGCCTTGCGACATACTTTCGAAATCCACCTTCATAACCATTACTTACGGGGTCAGAGGGTTCATGTACCTTCACGCCATGGTTAAACAAATAACGACCAGTCAAAAGACTAGCGCGCGAAGGACCGCAAAGTGGACAGGTCACGTGACAATTCGAAAATGTGATTCCCTCCCGAGCCAGTCGCTCAAGATTGGGGAAGACTCCGCTGGCCTGACCACGCTGCCATAAGTCGTAATCCAAATCGTCGACGTTGATCAAGATTACGTTTGGCTTGGTACCATCCTGCGCTGCACATGCCTGCAAGCCACAGAAAACTCCACTTAAATGGATGCCGCAGAAGACCAAAAGCACGGTCGCCAGAAATCGTAACACGCTAAGTTTAGAAGGTAGTAATGACAACGGCATAAGGTGCCTTGAAGTGAGGAACGTTAAATGAGTCACCATCACGTTCAGGTTAATTACGCTCAGGACAGCGAGTTCAGGACAGCGAGTTCAGGACAGTGAGTTCAGGCCAGTGAGTTCAGGCCAGTGAGTTCAGGCCAGTGCTTGGACATACGTAGATCGAACATCAACTAGCCTTCCAAACCACTATATCTTGAGCCTGTCATTCTAATTACCAACACTTCCCGCCCAACCCAAATACAGCTGAACTTTCTATCTTTGTTCAACACCTGCCGTCAAAACTACGGCAACCCCTGCCTAGAGCCTTCTGGCCCCCAAATGGACTTGTTTCGTGCGTTCCGAGTTTCGCAATACCCTAAATTCGAACTCGTCCCGATGCCAGATTTCACCAATTGGCGGTTGATTCGCAAATTCAGCCCGAAATGATATTCGAAACTTACGACTCAACACTGCCTGGCGGAATCGACTTTATATGTCCATGACCTTCTGATTCGGGAACGGGTTTCCCCATCCGGCACCGTTTTGCAACCTGTCGCCTTTGCCAAAGCACCGACGGCAAAGCAATCCCCAAGGATCAACCCGGGTCGTAAACCCATGCGGGCCTAGCAGCCGCTCGCCGAAATCTCCCGCCTGCTTCTTAAACACAAAAAAAGGGCCCAAGCATTTTTACTTGGAACCCTTTCGAAAAATCGAACCAATTTACCATCAAATCCTATTCTTCTGCGTCATCGGCATCTTCTTCACCGGCACCGGGTACTGCCAATTCTTCACCAAAGTCACCGGCTTCCAAGATTTTGTTCCGGATCTCTTCACAAACATCAGGATTCTGAACCAAGAATAAGCGAGACTTCTCTTTACCTTGTCCCATCATCTCGCCGTTGTACTTGAACCAAGCACCTGCCTTTTCCAAGATCTTATGAGCAATGCCTAGATCCAGAATATCTCCTTCATAACTGATGCCGTTACTGTGCATCATGTCAAATTCAGCAATGCGAAACGGTGGTGCCACTTTGTTCTTGACAATCTTGCAGCGAACGCGTTGCCCAACCACTTCTTCACCCTCTTTTAGGGCACCAATTCGGCGAACATCAACGCGGCAAGACGCATAAAACTTCAACGCTCGACCGCCTGGCGTCGTCTCTGGACTGCCGAAGCTAACACCAATTTTTTCGCGAATTTGATTGATGAACACGACACAGGTTTTGCTTCGACTGATCGAACCGGTTAACTTCCTCAGTGCCTGACTCATTAACCGAGCTTGTAAACCCACATGCGAATCGCCAATTTCACCTTCAAGTTCCCTTCTGGGAACCAAAGCCGCAACCGAGTCGATAACCACGATGTCCACCGCATTGCTTTTGACCAACATTTCGCAAATCTGCATCGCTTCTTCACCACTGCTGGGCTGGCTAACCAACAATGTGTCCAATTGAACCCCCAGCTTCTTGGCCCAACGCGGGTCAAAAGCATGTTCGGCATCAATGAAAGCCGCGATGCCTCCCGTCTTTTGAGCACTGCCGATCACGTGCAAGGCCAAGGTCGTTTTACCACTGGATTCCGGCCCGAAAACTTCGATCACTCGACCCACCGGAAAACCCTTGCCGCCCAAGGCCATATCCAGCGACAGACTGCCCGTGGAAATCGCGCGAATATCATGATTGCTACTTTCGTTTAGCGACATGATCGAACCGTCGCCAAACGTTTTCTCAATCTGCTGAACCGCATTCTTTAAATTTACATTCGCGTCCAAAATCTTTTGGAAAGGGGATTCAACGGCCACTTTGGTTTTCGCTACGCTCTTTGATTTCTTTGCCATTTTGGGAACCGCTTTTACTGGTGTGGATAGAGTTTTCTTTGAAGCTGAATCAGTTACTGCCGTTGCCATACTATTTCTCCTTTTGCATTTTCCCAGTGCATCTATTACGTGCATTTATTAATTACAGTTCCCCTGTGCATGTAGAATGCAAAGTCAGTGGAACGTTACCAACCTATCGACGTCCTGGCAAAGACGAAGTGACCCATATCCGACGGGAAACCTTGTTGCTTGCAAAGGGCCTTGGAAGGTCGCGAAAGTTCAACCCCAAAATCCGTGCCGACATTCATGTCAAGACCGACAATTCTGTCCAAACGGTAAATCGAGCCTGGGAAAATAGTCAAATCGAAAATGCTCAAATCTAAGAGTGATTTGAAATTTCGTCAAAATGGGCCATTCAGTATTCTCTCAGGGTAAGGTCTGACAAGGCAAAATTCAAGTAACCTTCCACCCAAGGTGCCTTACTTACAAGGAAAACACAGAAAGACCATTTTTGACATCCTTCGATGGACTCAGTTCGCCAGGCTTGTACACCAATATTCGGAGATCCCCAGGACACAGCAGGTCCACGCCAGCGGTGTTTTTCTAAATTTTCTCAAGCTATCCGACATTAGTCGGGCGAACCGACTCTAATCAATCAGCGTGTTGCCCAAACGGCGAGTTCACCAAACCAATCAACAAAACAGCTCCCAAACCCCAGAACATCCAAAAATTCAAACATTGTGAAGATTCAAACATTGTGAAGATTGCCGTGCTAACCACAACCAGCAACCATCGATTCAGCGTGCGCCACGTTTACAATTGCCTGCCCCAGCCCGGCATGTCCGCGGCTCAGGCGCTATGCAAAGTCGCCCGGAAACCGGTTTGCGTTGTCGGCAGTTCTTAATCCGTACGTGCAACCTTTTTCGGCTGACCATGCTACCATTCCAAAGCCACCACTGATCGCATGCTTCCAACCGCCTGCCACCGTTTATCGATTCAAGCTTGTTGCACTTCCAATCATTTTGAACCAGAAAATCGAACATGAAACTGCTAAATCTCAGCCGAATTATCGCTCTAACGATGATCGTGTTTCTAATTTCATGTCTTGCCTGTTCACTACCAATCTGGGCTCAATTGCCGAACACCTCCAACCGAAACTTGGCGGTGGATTGTGTCCGCACCTCCGACAGTTCCTTTTACGGCTTGGTATTACAACAAAACCCAAAGGAGGTCGTAATTGCTGTGGATCGCCAGTGGCTAGCCACTACGTACCCGAATGCCTTGGGCAAATTTCAGAAGGAAGAACGCGACCAATTGGACGCTTTGACCCAACTGTACCATGGGCGCATTGATACATGGATGAACCAGAGAAAAGACAAGCAACTATTGATCGAAGCATTGCAGCTAGAACGTCAGCGAATCGCGAATGACAATGCGCCCCAAGCGGTTGAGAAGAAGCTATTTATCTTGCTAACATTCGACAAGAAGATCGTCAAACATGTTTATTTGAATCTGCCGGAACGAAAGAAGGTTGCTGCTGTTGCCTGGCACCTGGAACTGCCAAACGTCACGATTCGGAAATTTAGCGATCTATCGGCCGCGGTTAAGGAATCCAAGTCAACTTTCGAAGAAGCCGAGGCCAATCTGCTATCGCAATTGCCAGCCAGTGGGTTAGATGAAAATCAATGGAACCTACGAAAAGCAATGATGGAGTATCGGATCCTTGGTGAATTGGAATTCCAAGGCCACGACGAAATCTTGTTTCAAACGTCCAAAGCGGCAGATCTTGGTGCAATCTTGACTCAGTTGATGAAACAATCGACTGGCGGTTCACTGCAAGAGATTGGCCGCGAACTGGGACTTCCCGAATTTCAAGCACCCAAACCACAGGGCGACCAGAACTGGCAAGCGAAGCTGACCAAACAAGCGGACGCCGAAGGTTACCGTTCGATCGTTGTCAAACGTACCATTTCCAATCGCAATCAAGACCTAGTAACGGTTCAATCGTTGCTAATGGTGAAGAATCTGCAGAACCAATGGCAGATAATCAAGTCTTTTGAATCTTCGGCAAACGGCTTGAAACAATCCACCGAAGATCTCCAGTTGATTCAGGCCGATCCTCAGGTTCAATCCGTATTGGACACGTTCAAAACGCTTGGACTGGGCAATGACTCGGCGCTACTTGAGGTCGCAATTCGAAAAGGTGCTGCGACCAAGCAAGCAATGGACGAAGTGAACAGAAAAATGAACCGGATCATTGCCCAAAACACTTTCTACCTGGACGCACCTTTCAATCTCGATTAAATGATCACTCGATGGAACGATCAATTGTAAGATTAACGAAACAAAAAATGACACAAACGGTCAGGTTCTTTGGCCGCATCGACTGGCGTGGGGGAATGCCGATCGCTTTATTCATCGCCCACAATTCATCGCCCACAATTCATCGCCCACAATTCATCGCCCACAATGTGTCCATCTCAAGATATCGGTTCGTCCATCGGATTCTTCCGGAAACTTCACTTAGCCCTGTCGGCCACCCTTTTTTGAGTTAGCTTGCTTTGCCAGCGACTGAACTCTATGTTAATGGTACGGCTTGAACATCCACCGACGGCGGAAAGGACGGCCAACTTAAGGCGTTTGGGCCAAATCGTTTCTGACTCGCCCAGTTGCCCGAAAGACACAATGCGTTGCCCGGTTTGGGCTGTCCCCGTTCAAGAGTTGATTGTCCCCGTTCAAGAATAAAAAAACTAATCCAAAGCCGCGTTCAAACGCTTTGGGGTTTCCAGTTTCCCGAAGGAGTGACCAATGTCTGTTGCGACCAATAGTTCCATTCCACA